>JAGQPF010000030.1 GCA_020426845.1 Planctomycetales bacterium | reverse complement strand
GCGCGTGGCGCTCGTGGAACAATTTCACCGAAGGCCAAAGGCCTTCCTCACCCCAGGTTGTTCGACGGTTTCGATTGGCATGGCGCATGGCGCTCGTGGAACAATTTCACCGAAGGCCAAAGGCCTTCATCACCTCAGGTTGTTCGACGGTTTCGATTGACACCGCTGCGGTTGTCGCTCCCGGCACAATGTGCGAAGGCTGAAGGCCTTCTTCACCTTAGGGGCAACGCCCGGCAACGCCCCGGGTGGCTCAACCACAACCATCACAGGCTGGCAGCCTGTGCTACGTCTGTTAGCGGAAGGCAAGGGATTTGAACCCTCATCACCTCTTGGTGGCACGCATTAGCAGTGCGGCCCGGCCAACCGTATCCGGCTACCTTCCGTATGCCGCTGAAGAACACCTACGCCGGCAATCACCCTCGCTTGCCGGCGGCTTTCTTCAACAGGCTGTTAGTGGACCGACCGGGAATCGAACCCGGATTGCCGCCACGCCAGGGTGGTGTCTTCCCGTTGGACGATCAGCCCAAAAGTGGAGCGCCGGGGAGTCGAACCCCGATTACCTGGTTGCAAGCCAAGTGTCTTCCCGTTAGACCAGCGTCCCGTTGTTCTCGGATACCTTGGTGACCGCCGTCAACTGTCGGCCGTAGCATGGGCGTCCTCGCCCGTGCTGCACTGCGCAACCCCGGTCCATCGATAAACGTCACTACCTCGCACGTGGGCGTTGCTTTGCGGCTGCTCGCCGCGCACGGGCGAGGGCGCCCATGCTACGAACGATCCATACGGCTGCTCGCCGCGCACGCGCGAGAGCGCCCATGCTACGAACACGCCGAGCGGCTGCTCGCCGCCGCGAGTCAAGTTGCAGGTCTCGGTATCGAGCCGAGCACATCAGCCTCATGAGAGCCGATTGGACACCTGTCGCACCTGCAATCCCGTCAGTAACCAAGGGGAGACTTGCACTCCCACGTCCGAATGGACACGACGTTCTGAGCGTCGCGCGTCTGCTAATTCCGCCACTTGGCTATCAGCGTGTTGAAAAAACAACCGGTTGTTTGTCAACCGCTTCCTCTCTCAGTGACCCGTATGGGAGTCGAACCCATGCCGCGAGAATGAGGGTCTCGCATCCTAACCACTAGACGAACGGGCCATGTTTCAGTGCGCCGGGCAGGAGTTGAACCTGCACATCCCGGAGGCGGCTGTTTTACAGACAGTTGGGCTCGCCCGTGCCCAGCCGACGCATGTTGTTTAAGTAACACACAATTCAGGTGCCCAGAGCAGGAGTCGAACCTGCAAACCCTCGGGTCTGAGCCGAGCCGCTCTCCCAGTTGGCGTATCTGGGCGTCGCCAGTGGTCCCGGATGGAATCGAACCATCGTCTCCTGGATGTGAACCAAGCGTCGTTGCCGTTGGACCACGGGACCGAACTACAACGCATTTCAAAAACTCTCCGATCGGCAATCGGGTTGACAAAACCAGCAGAAAAACTGCCTTCGATGGCGCCAGGGAAGATTTTTGAAATGCCCTCTATTCACGAGGCGAGCGAACGTCTCGCTCGCCAGCACGCCCCCAAGGACTTGAACCCTGACCAACTGGTTTGGAATCAGTCGTGCTGCCATTACACCAGAGGCGTGTGCCGTATCAGCGGAAGCCGTGAGACTCGAACTCACAAGTCGCGTCTGCGACCTCCTGTTTTCAAGACAGGTCCCTCATCCAGCCGGATGACTTCCGTACTTTGAAGCTGCGGGAGTTGGAATCGAACCAACGGCCTCCTGGTTCAGAGCCAGGCGTCACTACCAACAGCAACTACCCCGCAGTACCTTCGAAAACTTGTTGTCATGCTGTGTCGACATTCACAGCGAGAGTGCTCTGCGGGAGTCGAACCCGCCTCGCCGGTTTGGAAGACCGGAACCTTTGCCGCTCGGCCAAGAGCACTTGTTGTCGAACCGATCGATCGATCGTTCGTCACGATCAAACGGATCAAGTCAGGACGGTCGGATTCGAACCGACGATCTCGTGCTCCCAAGGCACGCGGGATCCCAGACTTCCCCACATCCTGAAGTTCAAGTGCGTCGAATGATGACGCGCGAAGGTGAGACCGCAGGGATTCGAACCCCGACCCGACTGGTTAAGAGCCAGCGATGCTGCCGTAACACCTCGGTCCCAACGAAAAAGCCCGATGTCGCACTGACATCGGGCTTTGCGGGAGAACCTGCAATGCACCCAATGTCACAAGCGAAGCGGATACGGACTCAGCGCGCTCGCTTGCTCGGCGGCGACTTCACCGCACCCAAGCCAATTGCGCTTCGTGCATAGTTGTGAGGATTGCATGTTCATCAAACCGGCAAAGCCAAGAAGGTTGTGCGTCGGGTGTCGGCCAGCGTTTGGCTGACATTGATTAAGACGCCCGACGAGGACGAAGGTTCGCGTCTTGCTGAGATTAGATGCGCGAAGTCGTGAAATTATTTCGACAATCTCAGAAAATGCGTCCCAATGGCCTGTGGCATCGCAAAACGCCGAACAAAGAACCGAGTGCGGCGGAGCCGAAACGGCGAAGACCTCACCCCTGACACAGCCTCACTATCGACCGCGGAGTGGAGAACCGATAGTGTCGACCAACCTACAAGGTGGAAAGCACATGGCAAACTGGATTTCCAATTCACGAAATGCTCAGTCCGTTGACGTTGACATGTCGAACGGCGCCACGGACGTCGTTATTGCTTCGTTATG
>JAGQPF010000269.1 GCA_020426845.1 Planctomycetales bacterium | reverse complement strand
GGTAGGACGCAGTTTCTCCAAACATCCCAATGGTCCGCCAACGCGTGCCATCGGCCCATTCCCCTCTGGAGTCCACGATTCGAACTCCTTCGACTTCGAAGACATACTCCTCAAGAGTCACGGACTTCCAGACATCGCTGTCCACCGGCTCTCCCGAACTCCACATAGGGCCACTACCGTGCGCGATTCCCGACTCGCCCTTCGATGTATCGACGAAGTAACTCCGGAAACCATAGTCAACGTCCTGGCCTTGCTTACCAACCTTGATCTCCGGCCTCGGTACGAATCGAAACGACGCCCCCCATCCTCCGAGCGACTCGTACGTGCCCGTCTCAGAGCAAATCGGCAGTGTGCGCTCAGTTGCGCTGAGCACCAAACGCACTGGCTCGCCCGTATCCTCGTCGCGGACGCGAAGCACAGCGCTGGCATACCCCGGTTTCCGAATCACGACGACCGGGGCCTTCGTGGTGACTTCAAATCGCCCGCGAGAATCCGTAGTGGGATCTTCAAAAGGACCCCGCTGACCGGCCAAGTCTCCGATTTGAGCGCCTTCGACGGGATCTCCATCCTGATCGACGACGACGCCCGCTACGCTCCGGGGCTCCGGCAAGAGCAAGTCCGCGTAGCCTTGCGCGAAAACATGGGCTGCGAAGAGGACGCCAAGTCCGAAGATCCGCATGCCGCCGAGTATACTCCCGTCTTCATCGAGCCCGGACGCTACCGCGAAACTTCGGCCGCTGTCCCCGATTTCGCGGTCGGGTCGCACCCTAGGAGCGTCTCCGCCTCGGGAGCGTCGGGACTTCGTTGCCCGGCGAAGGCTTCGCGAGCCGCCTTCGCCTTCTTCACCGCCTCCTCGGCGGTCGCACCCGTTGCGGTGATGTGGCCCATCTTGCGCCGCCTTCTCGGCTCAGCCTTGCCGTACAAGTGCAAGAAGACGGAATCCGATCCGACCCGCGTCGCGTCTGGAGAGCCGTCGAACCAGAGATCCCCCAACAGGTTGACCATGGCCGCGGCCGGCGCCACTGGAGTGGTCGAGCCCAATTCGAGGCCGCAGAGCGCGCGCACTTGCTGGTCAAACTGGCTCGTGGCGAAGCCCTCAATCGTTAGATGACCGGAGTTGTGCGGTCTTGGCGCGAGCTCGTTGACCAGCAGTTGGCCATCCTTCGTCAAGAACATCTCGACGCACAGTACGCCTTCGAGCTCGAGCGCCTCCGCGACCTGTTTGGCTAGGTCAAGGGCTTTGGCCTCGATTTCGTCCCCAACGAGGGCGGGATAAACGCTGACGTCGAGAATGTGATCGGCATGGTCGTTCCGCATCGGTCCGTACGTCGCAATCTCCCCACTCGCATTGCGTGCAACGACCACCGACAGCTCACAGCGGTACTCAATCCAGCCTTCGACGACTCCCGGGCCAGCTTCGAGCAGCTCCCAAGCGCGCTCCAGCCCACGCTGACCCTGGATCCGCACTTGACCGTGCCCGTCGTAGCCGCTGGCCGCCGTCTTGAACACGCCGTTCCAGCCCAGCTCAACCAGGGCGTCCTCCAACTCAGCCCTAGTCTGGACGTAAAAGTACGGGGCAGTCGCAAAGCCGCGTGAGCGCAACAGCTCCTTCTCCGTTTGCCGATGCTGCGCGCTTTCCAGAATGTGCGGCTGCGGTCGCACGACCGTATGCTCGGCGGCCGCGTGCGCTGCAAGCGGGGAGATGTTCTCGAACTCGAAGGTGAGCGCGTCGACGGTCTTGGCGAATGCCGCCACTGCGCCTGCGTCGTCGTAGGATCCAACCTGCGCTCGATCGGCGACCTGCGCTGCCGGACTGTCAGCTGCGTCCGTGAAAACCGCGACACGGTAGCCCGCGCGTTGCGCGGCCTGCGCGAACATGCGGCCGAGCTGTCCGCCGCCGACGACGCCGAGCCAAGCCGGAGCTGGGATGATCTCTACGCTCATGCTGAGGTCTCCTCGAGCAGGTCTGTGTCCGCGAGGACGGTTTCGGTTTGGCGCTTGCGGAACTGCAGCAAGCGCTGTTCGAGCGAGGCATCGGTCAAAGCCAGAATGGATGCAGCCAAGAGCGCCGCGTTCTTTGCGCCGCTCTGGCCGATTGCAAGAGTTCCCACGGGCACGCCGCCGGGCATCTGAACAATCGAGAGCAGCGAGTCCAGGCCATTCAGCGCCTTGCTCTGCACAGGAACACCGAGCACGGGCAAGTGCGTCAGGGCAGCGATCATGCCCGGCAGGTGGGCGGCGCCCCCAGCCGCGGCGATGATGACTTTCAGGCCGCGGTCCGACGCTTCCTTGGCGTAGGTTGCCATCCAGTCTGGCGTGCGGTGCGCCGAGACGACACGGCATTCATGGGCAACTTCGAGTAGATCGAGAATCTCATGCGCCGGACGCATGGTGTCCCAATCGGATTTGCTGCCCATGACAACGCCTACTTGTGGTTTGTTTTGCATAGCGTGCTTCCCTGCCCCTGCCCGGCGAGAACCAAAGGGCGCCGTCGAAGAAGTAGAGCTGCTCGGCCTTCATGAAGTCAAGCCCGACAGTCGCCGACAAGCGATTATTATAACGCGAATTTACTTTCGCGAATCTAACTTGTAGAATGGCGGCAGGTACACCATCGGACATGAGCGCTGGCAAGGTAGACCGCGGCGACGCCGCCCCCTGGACTTACTTGACCAACCATGCCCACGTCCTGATTCTGTTGGCGCGCAACTCCGAGGCCACCATGCGCGAAGTGGCGGACACTGTGGGCATCACCGAGCGAGCTGTTCAACGGATCGTGGCAGAGCTCGAAGAGGCCGGCGTGCTCCAGCGCTCTCGCAGCGGCAGGCGCAACGTGTACACGGTCAAGGCCGAGCGCCCGCTACGCCATCCTGTCGAAAGCCATTGCAGCGTTGCGGACCTCTTAGGGCTGGTCAACGGTTCGCTCGTAGAGCATTGAGCGACACAGCGATTCAGAATCACAGCACCAAAAGCGCCACCTACAGCGTGGCACGTTTCGCCGACTTGCGGATTTCGTCTGCGAGCAAGTCTACCGATTCCTTCAAGTCTCCCGTCTTCGGCGCGATGCGAACGCCCACCTGAGCCAGCTGCGGATCGTCGACCGGCGCGCCTTGGCCTCCGATGTAAAACTGTACGCCTTTGGCGTCCCGTCGGGCCGTCTCTAGCAAGCCGCGCCGATGGACCTGAAACAACGCTGGCCGTGTGGCGGAAAGCAGCACCGTAGAGGGTCTTAGCGCGACGCACGCGCTCTCGAGATCCTCAAATGGCAGCGCCGCCCCCAGGAAAACCACCCGCAAGCCGCGTCGGCAGAGCTGATAGGCCACGATCAGGGCTCCGAGCTGATGGTACTCGTCCGGGAAGCAGGCCACGATCACGGGCCGCAGCTCAGAGCGAACCGGTGCAGCCAACTCCACCAACTTGAGTAGGCGGTGCAAGAAAATCCCACTCGCCATGTG
>JAGQPF010000268.1 GCA_020426845.1 Planctomycetales bacterium | reverse complement strand
TGGAATTGGAGGATCTGAAGGAGGTCAGATTCCCTGCAAGGCCAACTAAGCCAATTGCATCCTCTGGCCCTAAATCCTCGGAAACAACCGAATCAATCAACTCTTAGAAATGCTTCACAGCGTTGCCTGCCGGGGCTTTGCGCATGACCTGCGTGGTTGATGGAGCTTGGCCACGCGGTTCCACGGACTTGCGTCCGTGGCTAACGTCTGTCGCCCCTGTCGAGAAACTGCCCCAGCGTTTTCCTGCAGATTCCTCGGCGCCGCCGAAATGTGATTGAAGTCTGCTGCGGCACTGGCCGATAAGCTTTGCGGGCTGCGCAGAATGCACGAGTTGAAGCGGGGAACTTATGACAACTAACGAACGGATCAGCGCGCAATCGCTCTATCATCCCGGTCGAGCGACCTTGCTGGCACACGCCTCCGAAGTCGTCTATCGTGGCCCGGCTCGCGTGGAATCGATGACCCAACGCCATTGGGGCGAGTCGGACTTTCGCTTCTTCGACATCGACTCCACTCAGTGCAGCCTGGCCGCCAACTATGACGAGATTGTCGTCTGTTTTCGCGGCACGGAAAAGAAGCTCGACGACTGGGTGATCGACCTCGACTGCTCGCTGGTCTCCGGGCCGCTCGGCGGCAAAGTGCACCAAGGCTTCTATGACGCGCTGGCGATGGTCTGGGGCGCGCTCCACGAAACCGTGGCAAAGTTGATGGCAGAGCGGCCGCGACAGCTTTGGCTCACCGGCCACAGCCTCGGCGGCGCCCTCGCGATGTTAGCGGCGGCCAAGTGGACCGACGAAGGGATGCCCGTCACCGGGATCCACACCTTTGGCCAGCCTCGCGTCGGCGACAACGAATTCGCTCGCAACTACGACTTCAAACTTCGCCAACGCTCGTTCCGGCACGTCAACCACTTGGACATCGTGACGCGGACACCGCCCCGAGCGATGGGGTACTCCCATGCCGGCACGCTGGTCTACTTCACCGAAAATGGCGAGGTCGAGCACGACGGCACTTGGTGGCGCAAATTCCTGAGCGGCTGGTGCGGCGCCTTCGAGAACATCCTCGACTGGTGCGGAGAAGGAGTGCGCGACCATCGGATGACCGAGTACGTGGCGATCCTCGAGTCGATCGCGCCCGCCATGGCGCCGCAAGGCGCGCCGCGTTTGTCGCTCTACGCGCCGCCCGGCTCGCTGTTGGCGCCACGCCGACGACGCGCCGCCTAACCGAAGCAACGCATCACGGTGTCAAATCCTGTCCGCTATGGGATTCGACCATGGGATTCGACGTACGTCATCACGACGTCAGGGCGTCGGCAGCATTGGCATCGACTTGCCCATCTTATTGCCAACGTGGCTCATCGTAGCGCTCATCATTCGCCCCATCGCCTTGGCGATGGGCTCCTTGTACTTCGATAAAATCCGCTGCTTTTCCTCCTGAGACAGGTTGAGCGCCTCCATCCGCTTCTGCAGACTCTGGGATTGCTTCTTCAATCGATCGACCGCCGACTCGTCACCTTTCTCGAGGGCGTCGGCCGTCTTGTTCATCAGATCGATGGAGTCTTGCATCAAGCCGTCGGCGCCCCCGCCGCATCCGGTGGCAAGCAACAACATGGCAAGCAGAAACGCGAGACGATTAAGTCGGGACACTGGACGCTTTCTAAAAATGGGGCACAACGATTTTTGATTTCGGTGACAGGCCGCTGGTTCCGTAGCTCAGGATACATCATCTTACAGGCAAGCCTGCATCGCATGACCGGTTTTTCCCCGCCGGGGCGCCGCCAAGTCACCCGGCCGGCGCTTTCGCCGGAGCCATCCGGCGATGCAATCGGCAACGTATTCGGCGATGCGATCACGACGACACGGCTTGCAGAAGAACCAACGGCCCGATCAGTGGTCGCCGATCCCGGGAGAGATTTCGTTTGGACCTGCAGCGGATACATGGATTGCTCAGCGGCGAGCAGCGCGGAATCGGCGCCGCCCTGCTGCGATCGGGACTCTGGATGGCGCAGGGCCCTTACTGGGCCGCCACCACGTGGCGAAATCGACAATTTGACCGGCAACGCCGCGAGATTCACCAAGTCGCCGCGCCCGTCATCAGTGTCGGCAACATCACCACCGGCGGCACTGGCAAGACGCCCATGGTCGACTACCTGGCTCGCTATTTTCGCCAGCGCGAAGTCCGAGTCGCCATCGTCAGCCGCGGCTATGGGGCGGAGGAAGGCGCTCGCAATGACGAAGCGCAGGAGCTCGAGCGACGCCTGCCCGACGTGCCTCACTTGCAGAATCCCGATCGCTTTGCAGCGGCAGCGACCGCCATCGAGGAGCTAGAGTCCCAGCTGATTCTGCTGGACGACGGTTTTCAGCACCGGCGATTGGCTCGGGATCTCGATCTCGTGCTCATCGATGCGCTCAATCCGTTTGGCTACGGACATCTGCTGCCGCGCGGGCTGTTGCGCGAATCGCTGCGAGGCCTGCGCCGCGCCTCGGCGCTCGTGCTGTCGCGCGCCAATGCCGTCAGCCCGGGACAGCGCGAGTCCATTCGAAACCGCGCTGTGGCGGCGGCAGGCAAGTCGCAGCCGTGGATCGAAGCCGCTCACGCGCCGCAAGCATGGGTCGGCGTCGATATGGCCGAGCCGCTTATGGCACTGCAGGGCAAACGCGTCGCCGCGTTTTGCGGCATCGGCAACCCCGCCGGCTTTCGACACACGCTCGAGGAGTGCGGCGTCGAGATCGCTGAATGGCAAGTCTTCCCGGACCACCACAGCTACACGCGCGACGACGTGCTCCAACTGGAACGCTGGGCCGCGACCGTGCAGGCGGAAGCGATCGTCTGCACCGAGAAAGACTTCGTCAAGCTGCAGGTTGAATCGCTCGGCGAGCGGCCACTGCGAGCGTTGCGAATCGGACTGCAAATTCAACAAGGCGCCGAGGAGCTCGAACTGCTGCTAGCGCCGCTTGCAGCTCGCGCGCTGGCATCGGCGGATCGCACGTGACTTCGTGCTCTTCGCGTAACATGGGCGCCTCGCCCGTGACTTCGTGCCCTTCACGATAATCGCAGCGCAACGCTCGTTGGCGAGAAGGCCCAATGCACCCTAGGAATGGTGATTTGGCAGGCGCGTCATCCGTGAGCTCTTTCGACGTCCATATTATTGAAAACGAGGACGAGGAAGCTCATTTCATCGTGAGGAGTCAGTCGACATCCACGACATTGAGCACGGGAATGTCGTCCACCACGGCTCGCACGGCCTCTTGAGCCAGTTGCTTGTAGTAGAAGGACGGGACGCGTCCGGTCAGCACGAGATGGTCGCCCTTATGGGAGACGTGAATCTCACGGAGCGCAAAGATGGGGCTGTTGGTGAGGGCGATTCGAGCCGCTGACTCTCGATCCACCGTCGACTGGGTAGCCATGGAACCGTCCTTGTCGTGTCGCCGCCAAGCAGGCCGCAACGCTTGTTGAGGGGAAACGCAGGACTATCGCGGTAGTGGGAGAAAGAAGCGATAGGGCTGCGAACCGGAGACCGAACGTTCCTGCCAAAAGGGCGGGAGCAGGAATACCAAGGTGCGACTCAGGGCAGTTCATCCAACTTGCCGTCGACTCCAGTCTCTGCATTAGGAAAACTTCGACCCTAAAAGTCAACCCAACTTGATCAATTTGGTCGACGTGCGACCAAATGGCCAGCAAAATCTGCCAGCATTGCTAGCACAGCTAGCAACTGCCTCCTCGAATCCGACATGCTTCAATAGGAAACCCGAAGCGTCAGCGAGGGATTCGAATCTCAAATCCGACACGCTTCAATAAGGAAACCCGAAGCGTCAGCGAGGGATTGGAATCGCAAAACTGACACGCTTCAAAAAAGGAAACCCGAAGCGTGAGCGAGGGATCGGAATCGCAAATCCGAACGCTTCAAAAAGGAAACCCGAAGCGTGAGCGAGGGATCGGAATCGCAAATCCAACATGCTTCAAAAAGGAAACCCGAAGCGTCAGCAAGGGATTGGAATTGCAAAACCGATTCCACACGTGTTGCAATCATGTTTCCTTGGTGGGTCGCCATCGCGCAAGGCGAGCGACCAGGCTGGCGGTCTACTTCGCGCCCAGATGCCCTGCCCCGGCCAGGAACTCGATCACCTCTCGGGCCAGCTGCTCCGGCGGCCGCTCGCCGCCGCGCAAGTGCAGCTCGGGTTGCTCCGGCGCCTCGTATGGCGCGTCGATGCCGGTGAATTGCGTGAGCTCGCCGCGCCGCGCCTTCGCATACAACCCCTTCGGGTCACGTTGCTCGCACACCTCCAACGGCGTGTCGACAAACACCTCCACGAAGGCGCCGGGGCCGCTGGACTCAACCTGCCGACGAACCAGGTCGCGATCCGCGCGATACGGGCTGACGAAGGCGGCCAGCGTGACAATCCCCGCCGCGGCAAACAGCTCGGCGACAGCGCCCACGCGGCGAATGTTCTCCTGCCGGTCCGCGGGTGAAAAGCCGAGCCCGAACCGCTGGGCAAACTCGGGGCCAAAGTCGCCGAGCATCGCGGGGCTGGCGTTCAGCGCATGCCTCACGTTGTCGCCATCGAGCAAATACGTGTGCACGCCGCGCTCGTGGAGCAACTGGTCCACCACGTTGGCGACCGTGCTTTTGCCGCAGCCACTGAGGCCCGTGAACCACACGACACAGCCGCGATGACCATTTAGCGCTTCGCGCTGTTGGCGCGTGACTTGGTGATCGTGCCAGGTGATCTCGGTCCGCTCCGGTTCGCCCATCGCGATGATTCCCTTTTGACTTGAGGACATTTCAAAAATCTTCCCCGGCGCAATCGAAGGCAGTTTTTCTGCTGGTCTTATCAACCCGATTGCCGATCGGGAAGTTTTTGAAATGCGTTGTTGCCTACCCCCAAACCCAATCTTGACGGTCTAATCCCCCAAGGACTCCACGCCGGCGAGCTCGCACAGGTGCGCCGAAAGCACCGGCTGCGGGCAGCTCCAGACGAGGAAAAACAACGCCTCGCGGCACCAGCGGCCGACCGGATGTCCCGCAATGTAGCCCGCTCCCTTGGCCGCTCCCAGCGCTGCTTGCGTCGAGCGCGTCACCAAGCTGTTCGCCCGCTGTCGCAGCCGTTGTTGATCGGCATCGGCGCCGGGCTCCGAAGCATCCAACAAGTCGCTGCAGAGCCGCTCCGTCTCCCGCGAAAGACTGGCAGCCGGTGTGCAGAGCTCGCTGCGTTGCTCGGACTCGGCGAGCATGTAGCGGCAGGCCGCGCGAGCGAGCCCCGCTGCAAGCACCGACGTTTGCAGTCCTCCCGGACTGGCCCCGACGCCCTGGTGCATGACGTTCTCCATTGGACCGGCCAGCAGGTAGCGCCGGGGGACTTCCACCCCGTCGCAGCGAACCGCCCCCGTCTGACTCGCCGACAATGCCATCAGCGACGCGGGCGCCTGCGCCTCGATTCCCGGCAACGACATCGGAGCGGCCAGCAGCAGTTCTCGGCCATCCTCCATCGTGGCGCCCAACACCACATGTTCCGCCTGCGTCGCACCCGTGCACCACGGACTGTAGCCGTCCAGCACGAAGCCCGCCTCGGTCTCCGTGGCCCGCAGCACCGGTTGCTTCAAATGGCGGCGACTGGTGGTCAAATGCGAGATGCCGACCGTCGCAAAGCTCGAGCCATTGAGCAACCCCGGCAACAACTCCTCGGCCAACGCGTCATTGCCGCTCGTCGCAATGCGCCGACAAGCGCCCATGTATTGCGTGATGATAAACGTGGTGGTCAAGCACGCCGCGCTCAGTTCGAGGTAGCCGGTCATGATGTCGCGATTGGACCAGCCTCGACCTCCCCAGCGCGGATCCAGAAACCACTCAAACACCCCAGCTTCCGCGCATTGCCGCAACTGCTCGAAGGGCCAGCTTGCCGCATCTTCTCTCAGCTCGCCTGCGCCCTTGCGCAGCGCCGCGGTCAACAACGCCATCTCGGGAGCATCGCAGTGGGTGATTGCAGGCAAACTCATCAGCACGTGCCCGGAATGGTGGCGGCAGGGAGAGAATGCCCAAAATTATACAAAGTTTTCTCGCTGAGATCGGTACAGGATCGCCGGGCGTGACCGCCCCTTAACCGGCGACAAGGGCGGGAACCTCACCCCTGAACTCCGTCGCGTCACGCGTACTCCCTTCAGCGAGTGGGGTGTGCGCGACAAGGGCTTGGCGCGCAATGTGTATTCGGGTGGAAAGCAATCCATCAAAGCGGTAGAACATCGGCGTGACCGGCTTCTACTCAACAACAGCATCGCTGTTGATCATGTGGGGCCAAAGCGCATCGCGCTTAAGACATCCCAAAACACCCAAACTGCCGCTTCCACTTCCTCAGCAACCGAGGTCAACGACAACCGTCATGACTCACATCGATACTACGGCACTTCAGGAAATGGACGGGGAAACAACCTACATCGAGGCGTCGGCCAAGGCTGTATATCAAAAGTGCGTGGAGCTGTCCCGCAACCTCTGGTGGACCTGGCACCCGGAGGTGATGAACATCTATCGCGATTTGGATCCGATCCGCTGGCGGCAGCTGGACCACAATCCGGTCGCGCTGCTCCACGAATTCACTCCCGAGCGGCTCGCGGCGCGGGCGGCGGAGATGGTGCTTCACAGCCGAATCAACTATGCGCACCGCCGCATGAAGGAGTATGTCAACCAGACCGACACCTGGGCGTCGACGCATGCCGGCGTGTTGGGCGCGAACCCGGTCGCGTACTTCTCCGCCGAGTTCGGCATCCACGAGTCGCTGCCGATCTACTCGGGCGGCCTCGGCGTGTTGTCGGGCGACCACGTCAAAAGCGCCAGCGGACTGGGTGTGCCGCTGGTCGGCATCGGCCTGTTCTACGCCCAAGGCTATTTTAAACAGCAGCTCGACTCCGACGGCTATCAGTCCGAGGAGTACATGAACACCAAGGTCGAGAACCTGGCGATCGAGCCGGCGTTGACACCGCAAGGCGAGCCGATCACGGTCGCCGTGGAGACTCGCAGCGGTCCGGTGCTCGCCAAGGTTTGGCAGATGAACGTGGGACGCGTCAAGCTGTTCCTGTTGGACTGCAACGTCGAGGGCAACCAACCTCAGGACCGCGAGCTGACCAGCCGCTTGTATGGCGGCAACGAGCGCACCCGGGTTCGCCAGGAGTTGGTGCTGGGCGTCGGCGGCGTGAAGGCGCTGCGAGCGTTGAACATCACGCCCGGCGTCTATCACCTGAACGAAGGCCACAGCGCGTTCGGCCCGCTCGAGGTGATTCGCGAGCGGATGCACGACGACGGAATGACCTTTGACGACGCGCTTCGCGAGACAGCTCAAAAGACCGTCTTCACCACGCACACGCCCGTGCCCGCAGGCCACGACCGTTTTGACGCCGCGATGGTGGAGGAGCATCTCGGCCCGCTTCGCGACGAACTGGGCATCTCCTATGAACAGTTGATGGGACTCGGCCGCGTCGAGCCGCAGAACGATCAAGAGACGTTCTGCATGACGGTGCTCGGCCTCAAACTCTCTCGCCGCGCCAATGCGGTCAGTCAGCTGCACGGCCACATCAGCCGCCGCATGTGGGCGCACCTTTGGCCCTGGCGAGTCGAGGAGGAGATTCCGATTGGGCATATCACCAACGGCGTCCACATCCCCAGCTGGCTGGCGTGGCAGATGTCACAGCTGTACGACCGACACTTCCCCAACGGCTGGATGCAGCGGATGGGCGAGTCGGAAGTCTGGCGATTCATCCACAAGGTCGATCCGGGCGAGCTTTGGGAGACTCACAACACGCTGAAGAACCTGTTGCTGTCCTTTGTCCGCCGACGGCTCAGTCGCCAGTGCCGTCGCCGCCGCGAGCACGACGACGTCGTTGAGGCCGCTCGCAACGCGTTGGATCCGAGCATCCTGACCATCGGCTTCGGGCGTCGTTTCGCGACTTACAAGCGAGCCGCGCTGTTGCTCACCGACGAGGACCGGCTGTCCGAGTTGCTCAACGACAAGCAACGGCCCATTCAAATCATCTTCGCCGGCAAGGCCCACCCCAAGGACGAGCCCGGCAAGCAGCTGATCCAGCGTCTGGCCAACTTGCGGCACGACCCGCGGTTCGCCGGCAAGCTCGTGTTTGTCGAGGATTATGAGATTAACGTCTGCCGACACTTGGTGCAGGGCGTCGACGTCTGGCTCAACAACCCTCGGCGTCCGCTCGAGGCGTCCGGCACCAGCGGCCAGAAGGTTGTGCTCAACGGCGGGCTCAACATGTCGATTCTCGACGGCTGGTGGGCGGAGGCCTACAACGGCATCAACGGCTTCGCGATCGGCAAAGGCACCAGTCACGTGTCCGACGAGGTGACCGACCGCCGCGACGCCGCCTATCTCTTCGAGACACTCGAGGAGCGGGTCATTCCGACCTACTACAAGCGGGATGCGGACGGCCTGCCCCACCAGTGGATCCAGATGATGATGAACTCCATCAGCACGCTCGCTTGGCGATTCAGTGCCCACCGCATGGTGATGGACTACGCTCGCGAGTGCTACGTGCCCGCCGCCGGCGGTCTCAGCTGCGAAATGCACTAAGCTAACCCGAAGCGTCAGCGAGGGATCAAGGAAACCCGAAGCGTAAGCGAGGGATCGGCGCAAGGAAACCCGAAGCGTAAGCGAGGGATCGGCGCAAGGAAACCCGAAGCGTGAGCGAGGGATCGGCGCAAGGAAACCCGAAGCGTAAGCGAGGGATCGGCGCAAGGAAACCCGAAGCGTAAGCGAGGGGTCGGCGCAAGGAAACCCGAAGCG
>JAGQPF010000267.1 GCA_020426845.1 Planctomycetales bacterium | reverse complement strand
CTTGTGGAGGCGGCAACTCCGGAGCGTCCGAATATCATCTACGTGTTGGCCGATGATCTGGGCTATGGCGACCTGAGTTGCTACGGCCAGCAACAACTGCGCACGCCACAACTGGATCGGATGGCCCAGGAGGGCATGCGCTTCGAGCGGCACTATGCGGGCTCGACAGTTTGTGCCCCATCGCGGTGTGTGTTAATGACGGGGCGGCACACGGGCCACGCGACCGTGCGCGGCAACGGGCCGGCGCAGCTCACCGAGCGGGATATTTGTTTTCCACAGCTGCTGCAGAAAGCGGGCTATCGAACCGGCTGCTTCGGCAAGTGGGGCATCGGCAATCCTCCGCCGCTGGACGATCCGAATCGTCACGGGTTCGATGAATTCTATGGGTATGTGAACATGTTTCACGCTCACAATTACTTCCCGGAGTTCCTGGTTCACAACGGCCGGAAAGAGACGCTGCGCAATCGGCTTTACGAACATTGGCGAGGACAACGGACCGGTCCGCGCGAAGGCGCCGGCGTGGCCGAGGTTGCCGTCGACTATGCCCCCGCGCTGATTGCGGACCGCGCGCTGTCGTTTATCCGCGAGCATCACCAACAGCCGTTCTTCGTCTACTACGCATTGAATATTCCGCATGCCAACAACGAAGCCGGTGGCGAACCGGCGATTGAACGCAATGGCATGCGCGTTCCCGATGTGGGCGAGTTCAAATCAAAACCATGGCCGATCCAAGAACAGGGGTTCGCCACCATGATGCAGGCCATCGATCGCGACATGGGACGCATTTTGGATCTGCTGCAAGAGCTGAAGATCGACGATCGCACGTTGGTGCTCTTTTCCAGCGACAACGGCCCGCATCAAGAGGGCGGACACCGCGTCGATTTCTTTGACTCCAATGGCCCGCTGCGCGGCAAGAAACGCGATCTCTACGAGGGCGGTGTACGAGTGCCGATGATCGCTCGTTGGCCGGGCGTGGTCAAAGCGGGCCAAGTGGCTCGGCAGTTGACCGGGTTTCCGGACATCTTTCCCACGGTGCTGGAGTTGTCCGGCCTGACGTCGGACTTGCCGTTGGACGGCGCCAGCCTCGCGGGCATCCTCACCGGCGCCGACAACCGCGAAATCCACGATCATCTCTACTGGGAGTTTCAGGAGCAAGGCGGCAAGCGTGCCGTCGTCGACCGCCGCTGGAAACTTGTGGAACTCGACACCGACACGCCGGCGAAAACTCGCTTCGAGCTGTACGATCTCGAGCAGGACGCAGCCGAAGAACGCGACGTTGCCAAAACGCATCCCGCTGAGGTGAGGCGATTGCAGTCCTGGCTGCGGCAAGCACACACCGATACACCCTAGAGGCGCCCTTTGCTCCCTTGGGGGTGATGGCCGTGGCTACTTGCCTGAAGCGCAAAAAAGTCCGCCGGCGCCGAAAGATTCCGACGCCGACGGACTTGATGGACAGGTTGAATTCTTTCGCCATCGATGGCCCGTGAGCCGAGTGCCACTAGTCTTCGTCGCCACGAAGTTTGGCCAAGACCGTGTAGTCCTCCAGCGTCGTCGTGTCGCCCACCGACTCCTTTCCGGCGGCGATGTCGCGCAGCAGGCGACGCATGATCTTGCCGCTCCGCGTCTTGGGCAGCGAGGCGGTGAAGCGAATGTCGTCGGGCTGGGCCAACGCGCCGATCTCCTTGCGGACATGCTTCTTCAGCTCATCGCGAAGCTCATCCGACGGCTCACAGCCTTTCACCGTGACAAACACCGCCACGGCCTGCCCTTTGAGCTCGTGAGGCATGCCGACCGCGGCGGCTTCGGCCACGTTGGGATGGCTGACCAACGCGCTCTCGACTTCGATGGTGCTGAGGCGATGTCCCGAGACGTTGATGACGTCGTCGATGCGGCCCATGATCCAGTAGTACTGATCCGAGTCGAGTCGGGCGTTGTCGCCGGCCAGGTACATGCCCGGCACCTTGCTCCAATACTGCTCGCGATATCGCTCCTCGTCGCCCCAGATGCCGCGCAGCATGCCGGGCCAGGGGTGAGTCATGACGAGCCAGCCGCCGCTGCCCTGCGCCACTTCTTTGCCGTTCTCGTCCACAATGGCCGGCAAAATTCCCGGCAGCGGCTTGGTGCAGGAGCCGGGCTTGGTGGGAATGGCGCCTGGCAGCGGTGACATCATGATGCCACCGGTCTCGGTCTGCCACCAGGTGTCCACGATCGGGCAACGCTCCCCGCCGATCTTGGTGTGGTACCACATCCAAGCCTCGGGATTGATGCCCTCGCCGACCGTTCCCAGCAATCGCAGGCTCGAGAGGTCGTGCTTCTCGACCAGATCGTCGCCCCATTTGATGAAGGCGCGAATGGCGGTCGGCGCGGTGTAGAGAATCGTGGCCCGATGTCGCTCGATGATGTCCCAGAAGCGGTCCTCCGCGGGATGGTTCGGCGCTCCCTCGTACATCAGCACGGTGGCGCCGGCCGACAGCGGCCCGTAAACGATGTAGGAGTGACCAGTGATCCAGCCGCAGTCGGCGGTGCACCAGTAGATGTCCTCGGGCTTGTGGTCGAAGACCCACTGGAACGTCTTTTTGGCGTACAGGTTGTAGCCGGCGGTCGTGTGCTTGATGCCCTTTGGCTTGCCAGTCGAGCCGCTGGTGTAGAGGATGAACAGCGGCGCCTCGCTGTCGAGCGGTGTGGCGGGACAATCGGCCGACGCGGCGTCCATCAGGTCGTGCCACCAGGCGTCACGTCCGTCCTGCATCGTCACGTCGTTGCCGACGCGCTTCAGCACCACGCACTTTTCCACGGTCGGCGACTTGGCCAGCGCCTCGTCCACCGTTGCTTTGAGCTCGAGCGTCTTGCCGCGTCGCCAGCCGCCGTCGGCGGTCAACTGCACTTTCGCCTTGGCGTCGTTGTTGCGCTCGGCGATCGCCTCTGCCGAGAAGCCTGCGAAAATCACCGAGTGCACCGCGCCGATGCGAGCACAGGCGAGCATGGCGATCGCCAACTCGGGCGTCATCGGCATGTAGATCGAGACAACGTCGCCCGGCTCGACACCCAGTGACTTGAGCACATTGGCAAACTTGCAGACCTCCCGATGCAGGTCAGCGTAGGTCAGACGCACCTCGTCGCCGGGCTCGCCTTCCCAGATGATCGCCGTGCGATCACCGTTGGCTTCGAGATGGGCGTCGAGGCAGTTGTACGAGGCGTTGGTCTTGCCGCCGACAAACCATTGAGCATTCGGGACTTCCCAATGCAACGTCTCGGTGAACGGCTCGAACCAGTGCAGTTCTTCCCGAGCGAGGTCGCCCCAGAACTTCACCGGGTCGGCTTTGGCCTGGTCGTACAACGCCTGGTAAGCCTCCATCGAGCCAATGGCCGACTTGGCGGCAAAATCGGCGGGGGGTGGAAACAGGCGATCTTCCTGCATTACGGAGTCGATTTGGCCGCCGTCAGACATTCCAGAATTCCTTGACCTTGGGAAGGTACGGGCAATCGTGCTGTGGAAAACCCGAAATTTTAGGGGCTCCCCTGGACGCTGTCAAAGTGCGGCCCGCTTGGCGGACTCGATCGCGGGAAAGGCGGCCCGATTCGCAATCTGGCGATTTGACGATCTGGCGATCTGCGTCTCGATTCGCGATCTGGCGAATGTCCCCTGCCCGCGAACGCCGTTCCAACTATGCTGGAGGGCTTGTCGTGTCGATTAACGCATTGATGAGCCAACCAGCCGTGACTGCTCCCGCTTCCCGTCCCCAGTCCACTCGCCCGTCCGAGGAGGCTCGCGTTGCGAGCACCTTTTCGTTGCCCTGGCGGCAACGACTGTCGGTGCTGGTGACGTTGCACTTCCTCTGCGTCTTTGCGGCGCTGCTATGGAGCTACGCTCCGTCGCCGTTGCTGCAACGACTGCGTCGGGTCTTGAGTCCCTATCTGACGACCTTGCACCTCGACCCGTCGCCCACGCAGTTCTTTCGCACGCACGGCGCGCTGGATGACACGGGGCACCACATCGAGGTGCTCGTTGAGCAAGATGAAGGCCGGCAATGGCAGCCGATACGGGACTATCCACGCGGCACACCGGCCCGTTGGCGACAACTGCAAGGCGCCAAGTTAGTCGGCCAATTGATGGAAGCCGACGCCGAGGAGGACATCGCCCGACTGATGCGCGACGCGGCTGCGGCGGCGATCCATCAAGGGCGCATAGTGAGTGCCATTCGCGTGCGGCGCCAGCAGTTGCAGCTGCCCGAGGATGTCACCAATGTGGCAGACGCGCGCCGCGATCCGCTGGACGCGAGTTACTTTGAAACAATCTATACGGGCGACGTTCTGACTCGCGATGGCGCTGTGTTTGTCGTGAAGCGCACGACGCCGGCCGAGGCGGCAACGGTGGGAGGCAGCAATGAGTGACACGTCCGCTCCGGCCAAGCAGGCCGGCACCATGGACGAGCTGACCACGGGCTGGGACTGCTTCTGGTTCGCAAGTGGAGACAATCTTCCGCTGCAACGTCTGCGGCTGGTGGCCGGCTTGTCGGCGCTCGTCTACTTTCTCGCTTGGACGCCGGATGTTGGCGATTGGCTTGCGCCCGGCGGCAGTCTTTCGGCTCGCGCGGTGAGCGAACTTGCGGGCACCCCCATTGCCCGTCTGTTGCTGAACGAGGGGCCTTACGCGGTTGTGCCCTGGATTGGGGCCGCGCTGGCCGCAGTTTGGATGACTGGCTGGCAGGCGCGCTGGCTGGCTGGCGGAGTGCTGATCTGCATTCTGTCACTGGTGCATCGAGCGCCCATGTTGGCGGCGCCCACCAGCGCGCTGCTTTGTCCGCTCGCGTTTTACTTGGCGTTTGCTCCGCATGGCCGACAATGCGTGCAGAATTCGCTGGCCGGATTCTGCCTGCGACTGATTCAGGTCCACTGCGCCGCGATCTTGCTCGTCTCCGGCCTGCAACAGCTCGGCGGTTCGGCCGCGTGGTGGAACGGCGAGGCGTTTTGGTGGCTGGTGGCACATGAGCCGCAACGGATGGTCGACTGGAGCTGGATGGCGCGCCGCCCCATCTTGCTTGATCTCGGCACTCACTTTGCGGCGGCCTTCCCCGTGCTCGGGGGCGCCTTGGTGCTGACTCCCGTTCGCCCGCTGGTGCTTGGGGCTTCGATTCCCTACTGCCTGCTCATGGGAATCATTACGGCCGACCTGCTCTACTACGCCCTGCTGCTCGGAACCTTATGGGCGGCGTTTTCGAAGTCGCCACGACATGCGAGCTGACACGGTGGAGTTGGCGGCAAATATACCGCCACGCGCGAGTTGTGTTTGCCCCAGCTTGCAGGTTGGCAGCCTGCACTACGACGATTGCAGGCTGGCAGGCTGTACCACGACCATTGCAGGCTGGCAGCCTGCACTACGACCATTGCAGGCTGGCAGCCTGCACTACGACGTTTCGCTTACGGCGTTTGCTGGCCGTAGAGCGTCTGGTACGGGGCGGCATCGGGCGTCGTGAACTGCTGCGTCTGCAGCTGAGCGACCATGGTGGTCGCCGGCACGAAGTTCGGATCGAGCTCGGCTGACTTCACGTAGTGCGATAGGGCCGCGTCCATGTTGCCGTCCGATTGCAGCCAGTGAGCGACGTTGTAGTGCGCGATCGCGTCGGTGTGAACGTGGCGAAGGTGCTCGAGAGCGTCCTCGATGCGGCCGGCGCCCACCAGCACCTGGGCAATGTTGTTGCGATAACGCAGCTCGCCGGGGGAGAGCTCCACCGCTCGAGCCAGTTCTCTCAGGCCCGTTGGCGTGTCGCCTTGGCGAACCAGACAGAGTCCGTAGTCATTGTGGCTGCGAGCGCTCTCGGGATGGTGCTCCACGGCCTGCACATACAGCTTGTTCGCCTCTTCGAAGCGATCATGGCGGTCATAGAGCCGCGCGAACGAGAGCAGTGCCGCCTCGTGCTTGGGATCAATCTGCAACGCCCTGGCGTAGGACGACGCCGCCGCCGGCAAGTCCCCACGCTGCTCGTGCAACTTGGCTGCCTCAATGTGCACTTCCGGGCCGACTCCCTTCGTCTTGGTCGACAACAAGACCGGATCGTCGGTCGCGACAACTTTGGACTTGTTGCCGGGAAGCAAACGGCGCCAGAACGAGGGCTTCTCCTGTGTCATCGGAGTGACGATGGTGCGGTCCGCGTGGGCGTCGGCGAGCTGCTCGTAGTCGTTCTTGAAGACTCGATCGATCCCGACTGCCTTCGACGCTTTTTGGGCAAATGGCAGTCGCGGCATGCGGACGCCCGACTGGCAGCCACAAGCCAACCCGATGATCGCCACGAGTCCAAACGCTGTCGTGAATCGCACGTCGCACCTCCATGTGCGTGAAAGGCAGCACCAAGCACGTCCGCGAGCAGCGGACAACAACGCCATTGCGCCAGCCTGCTGGCCGTGTTTCAACGGCCGTTGAAAGACTGGCTGTTAACCGCCCTCGGTGGTTAGCACCATCTCGGGCAAGACGGGCGGCGCCACGTTGTCGCGGCTGGCCTTCTCGACCCGATCAAAGTAATCGCCCTGCCAGGACAGCGGGCGGCGGCTTGTCATCATCATTTGCGGCGGAGCGATGCCTTGCTGGGACAGATCGGCAACCAGCTGCTTGACGGACTCGGTTCGCGACAGCGTCGCGTTGCGGTCCTCCGTCGCGAGGATGTACACCGTGCGACGCTCCTCTGGAGCCTGGGTGGCAATCCAGACAATCTTCCGCCGGCCTGCCTCGGTCAGCTCGCCATCATCAGTGAACAAGTGCTCAGTCAGCGTGTTTTGGGAACGCCAACCGTTATGCTCCATCACGTCCCACGGAGAGCGGACTGCCTCCCGGTCGCGATGAATGAAGGGCTCGGGCCACGCTTGGGTCCGCTTCTTATAGAGCTGAAACTTGCGGCAGAATTCTTTCCAGCCTTCTCCCGCGTCAGCCACTGTGGGCGTCCACACAGCGAGTGCAAGCAAAACCCAGATTATCCTGCGCATCTTCCCTCTCCTTAGCAGCCTGCAGGGCGGACAACTGCGAGTTGCATAACACGCAGATGGTGATCCAGCTTCCAACACTCGTAGTATCGGTTCGCTCGGCTTGAGACTCTCCCTACTTTTGCCTCAGTGCGGTATTAGCGATTGGCGCGATGAACGAGCCGCCCATCAAGTGGCTTAACGCGGCGAGATGCCATGCAGGCGCTGGAGTTAGCGGGCCGCCGAGAAATAGCGGTGTTTGCCAGCCTGTAGCCTGCGTGAGGAGCCATGAGGCCTGGAGCCGATCGAACCGTTCGCGGCGACAAGCGGATTTTTTTCCCGCGTTGATCTTTGCCCGCCGGATGCGCCGGATGCGGAGTGACCACGTGCGGCGAAACGGCTCAGTCGAGACTCGCGCCAGCGTGGATGGTACGATAGATGAAGTAAACCGAGTGGACTCAAGCTCAGCGCAAAAGCGATGACTTGGCGACCACTCGGCGGCATTCCCACCTCCCCGCGCTCTTGCCTCCTCATTATGCCGTTGTCCCACGCTTCCAATCGTTCGGCAACGTTTCGACTCACCTTGGCTACCTTGCTGGCGACCGGCTTGGCAGCCAAGGCATCGGCAGCTGGCGATCTGTTTCGCGATCAGGTGGCGCCCATTCTCCAGCGACGTTGCCTCTCGTGCCACAACGAGACCGACCGCCGCGGTGACCTGTCGTTGACAACCGGCGTCGATCTTCGCGAAGGCGGATATATCGATGCCGATCGATCTGACGATAGCCACTTGCTGGAAGTGATCACGCCTGTCGACGGCGCGGCCAAGATGCCGAAGGATGCCGATCCGCTGACGGCCGAGCAGATTCAAGCGGTGCGTCGCTGGCTGGCAGCGGGCGCGCCTTGGCCGGACGATGTGAAATTGACGGCCAGCGAAGTGAAAGAGTTCGACGGCTGGTCCTACCAACCGATTCGGCACCCCACGCCGCCGGCACTTGCAGACCCATGGATTCGCAATCCGATCGATGCGTTCATTCTCGACACATTGAGGCAGCAGCGGTTGTCTCCCGCTCCCCCCGCGGATCGGCGCGCGTTGATTCGTCGTCTGTCGTTTGACCTGATTGGGCTTCCTCCTTCGCCCGACGACGTCCGCCGGTTTGTGGCGGACTCGAGCCCCGATGCTTATGAGCAGTTGGTCGACCGACTGCTCGAGTCGCCTCAGTACGGCGAACGCTGGGCGCGGCATTGGCTGGATGTCGTGAAGTACGCCGACACGTGCGGCTACGACAAGGACAAGCTGCGCCCCAACGCGTGGCCCTATCGCGACTATGTGATTCGGTCGTTGAACGAGGACAAGCCGTACGCTCGATTCGTGCAGGAGCAGATCGCGGGCGACGTGCTGTTTCCCGGCGAGCCCGACGGGATTTTGGGCTTGGGGTTCATCGCGGCGGGCCCGTGGGACTTTATCGGGCACGTCGAGGTCCCCGAGTCCAAGCTCGATGGCAAGGTGGCCCGCAACCTCGACCGGGACGACATGGTGTGCAACGTCGTCAACACCTTCTGCAGCGTCACGATTCAATGTGCTCGCTGCCACAATCACAAGTTCGATCCGATCACGCAGCAGCACTACTACGCCCTGCAAAACATCTTTGCCGCCGTGGACCGTGCCGACCGCGTGTACGATCTCGATCCGGCTGTGTCCAACCAGCGTCAGCAGCTCACGGAAACGCTGCGTGAGCGACGCTCGCAGCTGGAAAAGGTCGAGGCCGAAGTCCGTCAGGCGGGCGGCGAGCGGCTGGCGGGACTCAACATGCGGATCGCGGAGTTGAGCAAGCAGGTCAAGGTCCGCAAGGCTCCCGAGTTCGGCTACCACAGCCAGACCTCGGCGGACCCGGCGATCGCCAAGTGGGCGGCGATCGAACTGGCCGGCGCGGACGAGCCCGCCGTGGCGCTGCAAAAAATTGTGCTGCGTCCTTGCCACGACGAGTTCGGCGGCATCGGCGCCGGATTCGGATTCCCGCTGCGCTTTCGCATGGAGACCTCCACGGACGGACAGCAGTGGGAGGTGGTGGCGGACGAGACTCAACGCGACTTTCCGAACCCCGGGCTGACGCCTTACGAAATTGCCTTGCCCGCCGGCACGGCAGTGCGGCAGATCCGAGTCACTGCGACTCGCTTGGCGCCGCGGCAGGGCGTGCACATCTTTGCGCTCGCCGAACTGCAGGCGCTCACGGCGAACGGGGAGAACGCGGCTGTTGGCGCCAAGGTCACGTCACTCGATTCCATCGAGGCGCCCGTGCGTTGGCGTCGCTCCAATTTGACCGACGGCAAGTGGGCCGAGGGCGCCGACGCCGAGGTGTCGCGCGAGCTCGCCGCGCTGGAGTCGCAGCGCCGCGAGCTGCTCGCGGCGATCGAGACGCCCGAGCGAATGGAGCGACGACGAGAGTTGCAGGAGGCAATCGCCGCGGCCGAGCGACAACTGGCTGGCTTGCCGGCAGGCCGGTTGGTCTACGCGGCGGCGACACGGTTCGATCCGCAGGGCAACTTCAAGCCCACGCTGGGCAAGCTGCGGCCGATTCACGTGCTCCGGCGCGGCAAGATCGAGCAGCCGGGCGACCCGGCACATGTCGGCGTGCTTCCCTTGAGCGAGGACGCGAGCTGGCAATTGGACGAGCAACTGGATGAAGGACAGCGGCGAGCGGCGCTGGCCAGGTGGCTCACCGACCCCGAGCACCCGCTGGTGTGGAGATCAATTGTCAATCGTGTGTGGCAGCATCACTTCGGCGAGGGGATTGTCGCGACGCCAAACGATTTTGGCCGCATGGGCGCCAAGCCGTCTCACCCGGAGCTACTGGATTGGCTGGCCAACGAGTTTCGGCAACACCAGTCGCTCAAAACATTGCACCGCCAGATCGTGACCAGCAGCGTTTACCGGCAGTCCACGGCGTTCGATCCGGACAAGGCCGCCCTGGATGCGGGCAATCGCTACCTCTGGAGAATGAACCGCCGCCGATTGGAGGCGGAGGAGGTTCGGGACGCGATGCTGCTGGTCAGCGGCGCGTTGAATCCGTTCCAGGGCGGGCCAGGCTTCTACTTGTTCATGCTCGAGAAAACCGCCCACTCGCCTCACTACGAGTACCACAAGTTTGACCCGGCGGACCCGGCATCGCATCGACGCTCGATCTATCGATTCATCGTTCGCTCTCAGCCCGATCCCTGGATGACGACGCTCGACTGCGCCGACTCGTCACAGAGCACGCCCAAACGCAACGAGACGCTGACAGCCCTGCAAGCGCTTTCCTTGCTCAACAATCGTTTCAATCTCGAGATGGCTCGTCGGTTCGCCGCCCGGCTTCGGGAGAATGTCGGCGAGCAGCCGTCGCCGGCCGCCATGGTTCGCCGCGCGGTGGACCTCTCGCTGCAGCGCGAACCGACGAATGACGAATTGGAGGCGCTGACGACGTACGCCGAGCAGCACGGGATGGAGAATCTCTGCCGCCTGGTGCTGAACTTCAGCGAGTTCTTATACCTCGAGTGACCCGGCGCGGTCAGTTTTGGAACTATGTTCGGCTGCATCCCGACCTTTGACGCTTTCCCGACAGTGCATTCATGTCTCACGAGTCGCCACTTGACCGTCGTGGTTTCTTGTCCCGCGGGCTTCAGCAGGGCGCGGCAGGTCTGGGCTGCATGTCGCTGGCCGCGCTGCTGGAGAAGGATGCTCGGGGCGAACAGCGTGGAGTGTTGCAGACGCTGCATCATCCCCCGCGCGCGAAACGCGTCGTGCAGCTGTTTATGGCCGGCGCCGCCAGTCACATCGATCTCTGGGACCACAAGCCGATGCTGGAGAAGCATCACGGCGAGCCGTCGGACTTCGGAGAGCATGTCGAGGCGTTTCAAAACGGCCTCGGTCCCTGGATGCGATCCCCGTTCCAATTTGCTCCGCACGGCCAGTGCGGCAAGATGCTCAGCGACGTCGTCTCGCCGCTAGGCGAGTGCGTCGACGACATGGCGTTTGTGCACAACATGGTCGGCAAGACGGGCGTGCATTCGCAGGCAACTTACCTGCAGGCAACCGGCTTTCAGCGTCCGGGCTTCCCCGGTATGGGAGCTTGGGTCAGCTACGCCTTGGGGGCGATCAACGAGGATCTGCCGACGTTTGTCGTGCTGCCAGACCATCGCGGCTATGCGAGCAACGGGCCGAAGAACTGGGGCTCGGCCTTTCTGCCGGCGAGTTCGCAGGGCACGCCGATCTTTCCGCAGCGAGACAACCCGATCGAAGATTTGCTGCCTCGTGCCGGCTTTGTCAACGAACGCAGCGAGCGTGACGCTTTGAAGTTGCTGGCGCGGTTCAATCACAAGTACTCGCAGCAACACCCCGGCGATTCGCGGTTGGAAGCTCGAGTGCGTTCGTACGAACTCGCGGCGCGGATGCAGCTCTCGGCGCCCGAGGCGCTGGATATTTCGGGTGAGCCACGCCATGTGCTCAAAATGTACGGGCTCGATCGACTCGGCGCCGTCTACCCGGAGACGATCAATGCCGCCGAGGAGGCCGAGTACTTCGGCCTCAAGTGTTTGATGGCGCGCCGACTGTTGGAGCGTGGCGTGCGGTTTGTGCAGATCTGGTCGGGCAACGACAACAGCTTCCCGCGACGCAACTGGGACAGCCACGAGGATATCGAGCGGGACCACGGCCCGCTTGCCCGCGGCATGGCCGTTGGCGCCGCCGCGTTGTTGAAGGATTTGAAGCAAGCAGGACTGCTCGAGGACACGATTGTGCACTGGACCACCGAGTTCGGACGCATGCCGAGCACACAGGGCAGCAAGGGGCGCGACCACAACCCGTACGTGTTCACGAATTGGCTCGCCGGAGGCGGAATTCGCGGCGGGGTGACGCACGGCCTTTCCGACCCGTGGGGCTACAAGCCGCTGGACCGGGACCATCCGACGCAGGTGTACGACATTCACGCCACGATGCTCCACCTGCTCGGCATCGACCACACGCGGCTCACATATCTTCACGACGGCATCGACCGCCGGCTGACGGACGTCCACGGTCACCTGCTGCAAGCCATCGTCTAAGTCTGCTCTCGAACGCCATCCAGCGTGGCTTCACCACCGCCTCACTGCGGCTTACGCAGCGCGAGCCCCTCAAATCGCGCAGAAACCACGCGCAACAGCCCCGCAATGTGCGACAGACGTTAGCCATGGGCGCGAGCCCATGGAACGCTGCGCGAACCCCTCAATCTCCAACAAGCCGCGCGCAACAGCCCCGCAAGGGGCGACAGACATTAGCCATGGGCGCGAGCCCATGGAACGCTGCG
>JAGQPF010000266.1 GCA_020426845.1 Planctomycetales bacterium | reverse complement strand
TAAAACGTCTGAAAAAATCCAAACGCGGACCCAAGAAGAAACCGCCAAAGCGCGCGTCCGCAAAGGGCAAGCCCCACGTCTCGACACACAGGGTGCTTCAGGCAAGAACCAAGGCAAAATAGGCGACGGAAACCACCTTCAAAGGGCTGAAGTCGGTCACTCCGCCCACCGTGGCTTTCAGATAGCCTTGTCCGCCAAAGCTTCCCCAAGTGGTCGAGGAGCCGGACTTGACTTCGAACGTCGCAGTGCCGTTGTTGACCGATAGCCGCTGCGTCCAACGCACCGTCTCGCCCGTGTTCGACAACACGCCCGTCTTCGGGCCGGAAACGTAGCTCTGTAGTGACTCGCCGTTCCACAGCTGAATTTGCATGCCGCCCGGTGAGAACGAGGGCGAATTGGTGTGATTGAGCGTAAAGACGAAGTGCGAGGTTCGGGCGCTGTTGAAGGGGCCCATCATGGTCGAAACTTGCGGCGACGTCTTGCTCGGGTCCGGCTCGCCGATGGTGAACGACCACGTCTCCTCGACGGCGACAATTTGGTAGTCTTCCTCGCCGTGGGTCGTTGGGGTCAGGAAGCCGGTGAGTGCAAGTGCGACGAACGGGAGAATCTTCTTGTGCATAGCGATGGGCCTTTGTCCTAGAGTTGCGGAACACATGTCGCTATTCAAAACCGTATGTCGAATTCCCTCGTGAGGCGTGAAATTCCCCCGCCGGCTGTTTTACAATTCGTCGCAGCGCGAAAGTTTGACGAATGTCACGATTGTGACACTCAGAGGCGCCGTGCCCGTCAACTGGGGCGGCGGCAACCCGCATGATCCGCGCAGATTGATGCGTAGTTGGAGCGAATTTGGAGCGAATTTGGAGCGATTTAGAGCGCTTCAGATCGCTATGGGGCGTGGCGTTCAGACTTCCATCAGCTCATTGCGGCGATCTTTGGCCGCGCGGACCGGCGCCAATCGTATTGGCGCCGTCAGACGCCAGCGGTCGACGCGGGGCCCGAGATTCAAAGTGATCGCCAGAACGATGGCCATCGCGATGGGCACCGCGATCAACGCTTGCGTTGGGGAACAGATGGACAAGAGCGGCACGGCCGTGAGCATGATTAGCATCACCAGCAAGGGAGCAACCCAGACAGCATCATAACGAGGGATGATCCAGCGGCCGGTGGCGATTCGCCCGCCAAAACTGATCGGCGCGCGGTGTCCCGGCAGATAGAGCGACAGGCGCTGAAACACGCAAGAGACACTCACCACCACGACGACGAGATTCCCAATATGTCCCACGAACAGATCGCCCTGTGGATCGTTGGGATGGGCCAATTGGATGTTATGCGCATGGATCTGTGCCGACGCTAACAGTGCCCACGACCAAAGCGCTCCAGCCAACGGCAAAAGCCAACCATGGGGTTGCACATGGATTGGGAACGCACGCGGCGGAACCCACTGGCAAGGGCTCAGCGCAGCATAAGGCCAGGAGGAGACGCCGGCCCCCGGGCGGTCGCCGTTGTACGCTCGTTGCTGCAGCTCAAAGTCAAGCCCCGGCCACTTCCGCAGAATTCGCTGCAGCTCGCCAATTAACACCATACTGATCCCGGCCAACAGGAGCCACTCCAGCCCCGGCAACCCGGACATTCCCGCCAACCAAACGAATGCCAAGCCAAACAGGGCGGTGTACATGGCGCGGAGCGAGTGGTCGCCCAGCACGCACCCCAAACCTGCCACATATCCCATCATGCCCCATAGCAGCGGGGACAAGATCGGCTGAGGCGTGCCCCAACCCCCTAACACCAGCACCCCGACAACCACGCCATCCTGCCAGACCGGGTGAACCGGCGCAAACGGCAACGGCGCGGCGCCGTCCCAAGGCTTGTTGCCCAGCCACTTGCGATACTCGTCCTCAACGGGGAAGAATCCGACAGCGCGATACAACCCATAGCATGCAGCGAGAATGGCGACACAAACGCCAACGACAAATCGCATCTCGCGCACCGCCTCGGCGAACTCCCTCGGCGACAATTCCCAGAGCCTCGGCAACACCGCCAACTCGGGCAATCGCGACACGAGATAGCACACCAACGCGAGCCCGACCACCGACTCTCGCGGCAGCACCACTCGCATTGTCTGACGAAGTCGATTCACTGGCTCATCCTGCCGAGGTAGCTCTCGAGAGAAGCAACGGTCTGCGGGTGGATCAGATGTTGCAGCGCATCGCTGAGACTGCAGCCGCCCCCAAAGCTTTCCCGCAATGCGGCGGGCGTGTCGAGCGCCACCAGTTGACCATCACGGACAATCGCAATCCGGTCGGCCAACTCCTCCAACAGCTCCGGGACGGGCGCCGACAGCACGACGGTCCGCCCGCAATGAGTGACCAAGTGCTTCAAGATTCGCCGCAACGCCAAGATGCCGGCCGGATCGAGCCCGCCGGAAAACGGCTCGTCGAGAATCATCACTGGCGTCTCGGCAATCAATGTCGCGCAGATCGCCGCCTTGTGTTTTTGACCGTTCGAGTAGCTATGCAGCGGCCAGTTCGCCTCGTCCTTGAGCCCGAAGAGCTGGAACAAGTCCTCCGCGTGGGCCAACAGGCGGTCCTCGTCAACCGAATAGAGTCGCCCCACCTCCAGCGCGAACTCACGCCCCGTGCGCCACTTAGGCAGCCAGGGGTGGTCGGCCAAGTAGGACACCTGCGCGCGAATGGCCAGCTCGTCCTCGATCGTTGCGCGGCGCCGCCGACCGTTGATCTCAACGTGGCCGTGCTGAGGGGACAGCACACCCGCCATCACGGACAGCAGCGTTGTCTTGCCCATGCCGTTGGGCCCCAGAACCGCCAATAACTCGCCCTTAGCGACCTGCAGACTGAGGTCCCGCAGCACGGGCCGCATGCCGTAGTGCTGAGTGACGCGCACGACGTCGATCATGAGCATTCCATCAATCGAACCAACAAAGGGCGGCGGTCGAGTCGCAGCGAAGCGACCTGACTGATGCCAACTTGTTCGGCGCCCCGGTTCGTTTCTTGGTGGCGGTTTGCTGTTATGGTGGCGGATGGGTCAGCAGTTCAATCCCTCGCTGACGCTTCGGGTTTCCTTGTCAGTGTGGATGACGGATCAGCAGTTCGATCCCTCGCTGACGCTGCGGGTTTCCGTGTGGATAACGAATCAGCAGTTCAATCCCTCGCTGACGCTTCGGGTTTCCTTGTCAGTGTGGATGACGGGTCAGCAGTTCGATCCCTCGCTGACGCTTCGGGTTTCCTTGACTACGAAAACGGCCCGCTCGCCGGTGCGAGCAGGCCGTCAACAATTGCAAAGTGCGAAGTCAGCGCGCTGTCTCTAACAGCGTTTCGCGCTCGCCTTTAGCGAACGAGCAGGCAGCAGTACCAGCCGTCGCGGCCTTGGACCATCGCGGCGCCGCCGTAGGTGCCGGCCTTGTCGAGGCAGCAGGTGAGGAAGCGGCCGTTGGTGTGGCCCACGCCCTCGCAGCTGGCGCCGCCCAAAGAACCACCGATGTGGTTCTTGTAGCCGCGCTGCGCGGCAATGGTCGCCTTCTGCAAGGCGAGCTGCTGCAGCGAGGGATCCGGAATCAGCGCGCGCTGGCCGTTACGCTGCCGTTCGTAGTTGGCCTTGTCCAGCGCCGTGGCGCCGGGAGAGTGGCTGAACGGCAAACCGGTCTGCGTCAACTGACCAACAATGTTGGCCGCGGCGCCATCCGTTGCGGGAGCCTGATAGCCAACCTGCGCAACCGACGAAGCGCCGGCAGGCGCCGCGTAGGTCGCGGCCGTCACGCCGCCATTGCCAACCGGCTGGCCGTTGATCGAAATCAACCGCTCGCCCGGATTGAGCTTAATGCCGGCCGGCAACTGGGCCGAAGCAGCTGACACGACGCACATCGCCGCGGCGACGGCGAGAAAACAGTGCACACTTCTCATGAGTAACTCCGTTCAAACTGGGTTTGCCCCTCAACGAACAAGCTGGGTCAGCTTGATGAAACGCCTCGTTCAATTTTGGGGACAATCGTATCGCATGGCCTCCGGAGCACAATACGCCGCCCTCAACCTTGAGGTGGACAGGGTGTTGAAAGTCGCTCATCGAAGCTCAAATCCAGCATCGATTTCGGTGTTTTTACTGTTTCCGAGTTTTTCCGCACAACCGGCGCACCGTCACACCCACCCACCCGGCAGGTGCACATGCGGTCGCGCGTCATTCAATCCGAGCTACCCAACGGGCCTCCATCGCAGGCGACCCTTGTGAGGCCCGGTGCCGGACGGCCCGTCGATAAACCCACGACCGACCTTCGCAAGGCCTCCTGCCGCAAACCGATGTCACTCGTCCGAGCCGTTGGTTTTCGCCGGTGATCGCACGACGAAATACGACGCTGATCGCGCTGCCAGCTCGGCTCGCAGCACAACGCCGCCATCCGTAGAAACTTTCCTGACGGCAATCGCAGCGCCCCGCGCATCTTGCAAACGGAGTTGATCTGCCGGCCAAGCCGGCGATCCAGCCATTTCGATCGTCAGCGGCTGGTCATAGAGCTCGGCATCCGCGGAGCACTCGAGCCGAAACGCAATCCGGTCATCGTCGGACTCCAGCAACTTCAACGCGGAGCTATTTCGCTCGAGCTGATACTTATGGATATCGGCCATGCCGGCGATCCATAGCGCTTCCCGATGCTGCTTGGCGACATCCAGCGCGGCGCGGAAGTTTGCCTCGGAACTACTCAGCCCCTTGCCGATGTAATGAAAGTGCGCGCGACACCATCCTCCGCTCGTCAAGTGCCGCTCCAGATGAGCGCGAAACGCGCTCACGCGATTGCCGTAGGAGTCGTCCATTCCCAATGAGCCCGACGACGCGTCAAACTGGCGATGCCTTTCGAGGTAATGCCGCAGCGTGTGGCTTGTCGACCAGACGGTGCCGCCACCGAGGTTGAGCGCCATCAGCGGGCTCCGCCCAGGCGTCAGCTCGCGGATGACTCTCGCGGCTGAGCCAATCTCCACGTCCATGCCCTCATCGCTTGTCGCTCCGCGATGATGAGCGGTGTGGTTGGCAAACTCTTGATCGCCAGCCTCGGCGACGGCCTTCCAAGCGGCAAGCTCTGCCTGGAAGGGCGAACGGCGCCGGCTCCCCGGCTCATCGGGACCGGGATTCACCATGAACGTGCCGCGGAATCCGTACTCACGCAGAATCGGAATCGCTTTGGACAGATGCGTCGGATGCGAGTCGTCGAATCTGAGGCTCAACGCTGCCCGCCGGCCATCATGCCAGTGGGCGATCGAGCCACGAATTCCCGTGCCTGCGTCCGCAAACCGTCGCTCCTCTTCCCGAGTCGGTCGCAGTGACGCCATCGACTTGGACGGTGGAACGACCTGCACCGTATAGGTGCTCGGCGACGAGGGAACCGGTATCAGCAGTTTGTGCCACTCGAGCCCTCCCCGCCGCACCACCACCGCTCGACCTTGAGAGTCGCGGACCTCGACATCGGCCGCGGGCCAGGCCGCTCGCCCGCTCATCGGCAACTCCACGCGTACTACGACCGGCTCTTTCGACTTCGCTTCCGCCTCGGGTTCGACAACCACCTTGAGCCGATGCTGTCCCGTCAGTTCTCCCGACACGAGAGCCTCGCCGGACTCCAGTCGCAACACGACTCCTCCCAACGACGCGACGGACGTCGGCGTGTCTCCAGCGTGTGCGCACTGCGCGTCGACAAGAAAGACGGCAAGGCAAATGAACCAATTTAGTCGAGGCGAATGGCGCCGTGTTTGTCGCCAAGGACAAACCCCTGGAGCTCGAATTTGTCGGAAAGAACGCACACTCGCGACTGATCGGTGTTTCATCCGTGTTGCATCCGTGGCACAGGCTGCCAGCCTGTGATTATTTGGGTGAGGTCGCACGTTGCAGGCTGGCAGCCTGCACGACGACAAATCGATGAAAGATGCCGCCACGGATCCGTGGGTGATCAGCGTCACTCATCACTTGGACTTCTTCGCTTTCAAATTCGCCGGCAACTTGACTTGCGGAAACAGCTCGGCGAACACATTCGCGTCGAAGCCATGCGAGCGACGCCAGTGGCAACACGGTGTCGCGACCTCTCCTTGGCCGTACTTGCGGTCGCAACGATTGGTCCACACTTGCAGGTTTCCCGGCTGGGCCTCCGTCTTTAGGACGCCAGCGTAGCCAAGCGTCTCGAGAAAATATCTCCACGGATCCACGGGGCCTTTCAACTGTTTCTTCAACAGGCTCGCGACCTTGACGCTGCTATCGGTGGGCGGCGCGTCGGCGATCACCTGCAACACGCGCCGGAACGCGGCAAGATCATCGGACGTGGGCGGCGGGCACTGTGCTTGACGAAACCAACGAACCATCATCAGGTTGTCGAGCACTTGCCAGTCCTCGCCCGAAAAACCGCCGGGGAAACGCTGAGCAACATCCAGCGGCAGCCACTCCTCCTCCTTCGCCGTGCCGCAAATATCGCAGGACTCGCTGCCTTCGAATCGATGCTTCGGCAGATTGCGAATGATGGAGACGGCGCGAAGAGGATTCTGCCACCAGTGGCGGCCACCACTGGCCGACAGCACAAACGCAGAGGCAGCCGCGGAGACATCCGCCCCGGAGCCAGCCTCGATCGCCAGCGCAACTACGCGAGAATGCGACAACTTGACGGCAGTGGTCGGCTCGAAACCATGCTCACGCAGGGCCTCGCGAACCTCCTCGCCATCTTCATAAGAAGAGTACTGTTTGCTCGCGTACCACGGACACCATGCTTCCACCACGGCCCGCAGCTCAGGGTCGTCGGAGTTAAGGATATCAAAAAAGATCTTCTCGGCCGTAGCGAATGACATGATCGGACCTCGACCAATTCAGTTGAACAATTTGTCGTGGTGCAGGCTGCCAGCCTGCAACGCGCGACCTCACCCAAACATTCACAGGCTAGCAGCGTTTCTCCAACCCCAAAACGAAGGCTTGGTAGGGCGGCCCTTCCGGGCCGCCAGCAGCGGTTAGCCCGTTGGCTGTGTTTGGTGCCATGCGCTTCAGGCGGCCCGGAAGGGCCGCCCTACGGTTGCGCGACGAAAACTAAAGTCCCTCTACCCCAAAATCAAGGCCTGACAAAGCGCTAACCTCGAAACGGGGCCAGCAAGCCGAAGTCGATCCGCCGCAGGGCCACGTCCACAATCAACAGCAGCAATGCCGCCGTGACCAGATGAGGCCAAAGCGGCGTGGGACGCTCCGCGGCACGCTCGTCGTCCTCGAACAAGGAGGCGGGCGTCGGATCATAGCGGCCACCGGAACGCTCGGCAAGCGAGCGGAGCAGCGGCTCGTTGGTGGGCTGGATGCGCAACTCGTCACTGTAGCCCACCGTCAATCCCCGCGACTGACGATAGAGCTGCCGCTCGTTGCGGCCCACAGCCAGATCAAGGTGATATGGCCCGGAGCGCGGCGTGGCAAACTCGGCCAGGTAGCGGCCCGGCGCCGTCTGGCGAAGCCGCAACGGCTGACGCTTGAGCTGCGGGTCGATCACCGTCAGCTCGACGTCCGCTTGATTCAGAAACTGGCCCAGATCGTCGACGGCATCCACCTCGACCACGGCTCGTTGCCCGCGCCGTTGGGCGTGAACCATCACGCCACGCGCATCGCTCTTGCGCATCGTCTGCCGCACAATCTGCGTCCAAAACTTCGAGTAGCCCTCCCACGTGATCCACTCGGCCGCCCAGCGACTTTTGGCATCGCTGGTGAACGCCGTCGCCATGCCGAGACCGTACCGCCACCAGGCAAGCAACGGGTCGCCGGACTCGGTGGCCAGGATCACCTCGCAGGTCGGCTTCGGCCGCGTCATCACGAAGCCGAGCAAGAACGGCGCCGTCTCCATGTCGAGCTCCTTGAGCGCGTGCGTGGCGCGGATCGTCTGCGGCAGGAATGGCTGCTCGTTGATCGCCGACTTGCTGGCGGTCACGGTCTCCTTGGCGAAGATTTGCGGGATCTGTGTCGCGTCGTTGGTGAAGTGATAGCGGCCCTTGCCCGCGCGTGCGATCGACTCCAAAAGGTCGACGTCCGCGCCCTCGCCGACAGCAACGGTGGAGACCGTGATCCGCTGCGAGGCCATCTCCTGCGCGATGCCCTCGAAATCGCCCGGCGCCGAGACGCCATCGGTCAACACGATGACATGCTTCAGCTTTGCCGATGCCGACTGCAGCATCTCGTACGCCTGCTCCATGCCGGGGTACATCGAGGTGCCGCCGCCCGCTTCAATGCGGGCGATCTCGTCAGAGATCTTCGCCTTGTTGTCGGCTGACTGGAGCTCGCTAATCAAATAGGTCTCGCCGTCAAAAGCGAGCACCCCGAGCTTGTCTCTTCGGCCCAGCAGTTCTCCGGCGCCACGGGCGGCCGATTTGGCCATCTCCATCTTCTCGCCACTCATCGAACCCGACTTGTCGATGACCAGCACCATCGCCAGCGAGGGCGTTTCCTTCTCCTTTTGAAAGTCGCTGCGGACCGGCAGAATCTCCTCGAGCGACGTCTTATAGTAGCCGCCAAGACCAAAGGACTGCTCGCCGCCGAGCATCATGAAGCCGCCGCCCAATTGCTGCACGTAGGTCCGCACTAGCTCCATCTGCTGTCCGGTCAAGCTGGTGGCGGGCACATTGGACAGCATCAACAGTTCGTAGTTTTGCAAATCCGCCAGCGAATCCGGCATGCCTTGTGGCGGCCGCACATCCGCTTCGACGCCTTCTTGCTCCAGCGCGTACGCCAGATCGCGAATCAGGTTGGGGTCGCTTTCGATGATCAGCACGCGCGGCTTGCCCGCGGCAAACACCAATCCCGATTCCGAGTTGTTGTCTAACAGCGTGTCTTCGCTGAGCTTCGTGACGCGAACGGTGTAAGCCGCCAATCGAGCGCGTTCGATTGACTGCTGAAACCGCAGCCGATTTTCGCCCACCTTGAGCTCGTGCTCTTCGCTCACAACCTTGTGATCGCCTTTGAAGATCTCCACCAGCGCCTTGTCGGGGTGATTGGAGAAGATCACCGCCTCGACATAGAACGGCTCGCCTTCGCGGACCTCGGCGGGCACGACGACTTCCGACACCTGCACCTCGGGCTCGGTGCGAGTGGGCAGGGGCACGGTGGAGATCGGCGCGCGGCTGCGTGCGGCCGCGGCCAGCGCGTCGCCGTCGGTGGTGTTGCCGTCCGATAGCACGACAATCTCCGGGACATAGCCCGGCGGCAGGTAGCCAACAGCCGCCTCGATCGCCGACGCCAGATTGGTCCCGTCGCGATAGCGGCGCCAACGTTCTTCGCGCTGCTGCTTGGGCGTCGGCCCCGTTTGCACGACGGCCAACGGCTCGTCGCTGCCCGGCGCAGCTCCATCCGATTCGTCGCTGCTCGGCTCATCGCTGCTCGGCTCATCGCTACTCAGCTTGTTGTCGTCCGCGGCGCCCGCGCCATCCGGGCCGGCGATCACATCCGCTCGTCGATCGGCCATAGCGCCAACCTCCGACGCAAACGGCAGAAAGACCGCTTGGTGTCGGCCCTGCTTCGCCAACGCCTCGTCGAGAAATGCATCCGCCTTCGCCTGTGCCGATTCACCCACACTCGTGCTCTGGTCCAGCAAGAACACGATGAACCGCTGGCGCGTGTCGCGGAGCAATGTCAAACCGCCCAGGGCCAGCACGAGCAGCGCGATCAACGTCAGCCGCACGATCAAGGAGACGACCCGTTGTGGCCGAGGAAAATCGCTCAGGCTGCGCGCGAAGTAGTAGGCCACCACAGGCGCCAATACCAGCAGCGACGCCAGCGCCCACGGTCGTGTCAACTCTAGCGGCATCGGAGGCTCTCGGCGGGCGGGTGAAAGGAGAAACGGGCAACGGCGGGTGGAGAAAGATTGGGGAGCCTACGAGATCACTCGGCGCTGATACATGAACCACTCGAGCACGCACAGCGCCGTCACCATGCCAACCAAGTAGAACCAGATCGGCCGCGTGAGCCAGCGCGCCGTGGCAGACTCCAGCGTCGCGCGCGAAGCATAGTACTCGTCCGCGCGCAGATCCGTCTCGCGCTCGTCGGCCAGATTCACGGCCAGCGGCATTCGCTCGGGTGATGGCGTTGCTTCGTCGTCTGCGCTCCCGGCGTCCGGCTCAGCCTGCTCAACCCCCTCTGCCACCAGCGTCCAGATGCCGCAAGCGGCAAACGGTCCCAACGGAATTTCGCGCGCACCAGCATCGCTGCTCGACGGTTCGATATCCCCCGCATTGCCTCCACCCGAACCGACGGAGGCGCCCTCGGCGAGGCTGTCGGCGATCGGAGGCGCCTCGACCGTGCCGGCCGGCTCGCCAGCGGGCGACAACAGGCGCCAGCGTTTTGCGGCCGGCAAGGCGTCGAGTGGCAATCGGGCCACGGCGCCCGTCGGCAGCGATTCCATCAGCTCGCCGCTGTCCCCGCCCATCCAACTCAGGGCGTTGGCCATCATGATCGGAAAGGCAGTGCGAAACGCCAAGTCGCTGCTGTCCAGGTCCACGGTCAGCGCCAACCGCTTGCCGCGTTCCAGTTCCCATTGAGCGTAAACGATGTCGCCCTCGAGCGCCGTGGCCAGCGCGTGCGGCGGTTGCTTGAACTGAAGCCGCCGCGCTTGCGGCATCAATACATTGTCCAACCGCACATGCGCCATCAACGGCGACTGGCGGTCCTGCCGAGTGATGATGGGATTCGCCAGCGGATCGCCGGGATCCCAGAGATCACAAGGGCCGATCGGGTCAATCACCAGCACATTCCCGGCCGGCAACGTCTCGGGCAATAAGCGATGCAGCACGAGCACTCCCTGTCCGTCCCAGGCATCGGGCACCGTCGGAACGACAGTCACGGTCACCAGCGGATTGGCCTCAAACACCTTTTGTAAAAACAGATTCCCCTCGGTGACCAGCGTCACGTGCTGTGGCTTTCGCGGGGGCAACACCGCCCGGGCCTCGTCGTCAGTCGCCAAGGCGTTCAAGCCACTCACGTCGCCGACAGGTTGACTGGCACCGGCAGCGGCGCCGTCGCTCGCTCGCTCTTTGCTCTCAACGTCGTTGCTCTTGCTTACATCATCGCCTGCCGGTGAATCATCGTTCAGCTCGATCTCTGCCAAACGAGCGGTCAGCACGCCACCGTCCAGCGAAGTCTTTTCCAGCGCGCGAGACCAGTGCCCGTCCGGGGCCAGTTTCAATGGCAGCACGTCGACGGTGTGTCCGTCGAGCTCTACTTCAAGACGGCAGCGAACCGGCCGTGGCCCGGCGTTGCGCACGGCAGCCAGCAGCTCATAGCCAAGCGGATCCACTAGACTGCGGCGAGCTTGAAATTGCGTGATGCCGACGTTGCCAAGTGGCTGGCCGAAGATGCGATACGCCAAGCGGTCTTCGCCCTTCGCGTCTGCGTCGGCCGCCGAGCCGTTGGCGCTGTTGGCGCTGTTGGCGCTCTCCTGCCGACCTTCACCGGCGGACGACGCAGCCAACGGCGTCGGCGATTTTCCATCGGCATCCAGCGGTTGGGCGCAGCCATCGGTGAACACGAGGATCCGTCCCTTCGCGTGGCCATCGATCAGCCGCCTTCCCAATTGGATCGCCGAGGCCAATTCGGTCGGGTTGTCGCTGGGCTCGAGCGATCGCAGTGCGCGGCGGAGCGTCGGCACATGGTTGCTCATCCCCAACACGACTTCGGGACGCGGACCGGCCAGCACAATCGCGGCTTCGTCGCGGAACCGTAGCCCCTCGATCTCCGCGCCCGCCGCATCCACGGCCGCCTGCCAGCGCGATTGGCCGGCGCCATCCTCTAGCGCAGCCCGCATGCTCGCCGAGTTGTCCAGCACCAGCACCACGCGGCGCGCTTCGAGCAGCTGCCACGGAAAGTACGGATCCGCCACGGCCAACACCATCAACGTCAGCAAGAGCAGCTGCATCAGCAGCGAAAGCAAGTGCCGCAGGTACTGCCAGATCGATCGCGGTGGCTTCTCATCGTAAATCTGACGCCAGAACATGTTGGTGGACACGGGCACCCGCCGCAGCCGCACCTTGAGGATGTACAGGGCGATGATCGGGACCGCGATGGCAGTCAGCAACAACGCGCTTGGCACGGCAAACGACATCGGCAATCCCTATCCTACCTGGCCCGACTCGCGCATCATCCTCAGCACGAGTTCGTCGTATGGAACCGTCGACGGCGTCTGCGTGCAGCCGAGCCCGTAGTTGCGGCAGTAGTCTCGGACCGCCTGCTGATGCTGTTGAAACAACTGGCGATAGGTGCGCATGTTCTTTTCGGTCACGGTCACCTTGCGCAGCGCATGCGTCTCCACATCCTCCAGCTCGACATCGCCCAGCAGCGCGGGGTCCGCTTCCGCAGGATCGTGAATCTGAATCACATGACCGTCGAACTTGCGGTATCGCAGCTGGTCCAACCCTGCCTGGAAACCGTGCTCGTCGAACAAATCGCTGACAACAACCGCCATGCCAGCGCGGCGACTGCGATGAAGCAACCCCTGCACGCTTTGCCCGAGATGCGTGTTGGAGCCGCTCAACGGCAGCGCTTCGAGAAACTTCATCAGCGGCAAAATCCGCGCCTTGCCGCGCGTCAACGGGAACTCCTCGCAGATCGTCTCGGAAAAAGCGAGCACCGAAATCCGGTCAAGATCCGCCAGGGCGATGTACGCCAAGGCGGCAACGAGCCGCCGAGCCACGTCGAACTTGGCCGGATTGCCAAAGCCCATGCTTCGCGAGCAGTCCAACATCAAGTAGACATGCAGGTCCTGCTCCTCCTGAAACCGCTTCAGCAGCAAGTCGCCGTGCCGCGCGTAAACGTTCCAGTCGAGATAGCGAAAGTCGTCACCCATCGAGTATTCGCGGTGATCCGAAAACTCGATGCCGGACCCCATCTGCATGGTCCGACGCTGCGCGAGCAACGAGCCTCGAAACACTCGCTTGGAGATGATCGAGAGATACTCGAGGCGGGTCAGGAAGTCGGTGGGAAACAGCATGGAGAGGTTGAGGTGGTTGGCTCGGCGAGTGAGGTCAGCGTCGGATCAGCATAGAGGCAAGGGGCATGGACGCAGCGGCGTTCAAAAGCAAAAGCAAAAGCAATCTCAGCCGGCAGCGTCGTGCCTAGCCGACCGCCAGTGCATCCTCGGAGACGTGTTTCAGCAGCTCGGCAATCACGTCGTCGGTGCTGACGCCTTCGGCCTGGCCCTCGAAATTCAGAATCAACCGGTGGCGCAACACGGGCAGCGCCGAGTCGCGGAGATCCTCGCGAGCGACGTGATATCGCCCATCCAGAATGGCGCGAATCTTGGCGCCCAGGATCAGCGCTTGCAGTCCGCGCGGGCTGGCGCCGTATCGCACATACTGTCGGGTCGCCTCGGCCACCAGCTCGTGCTCTGGATGAGTGGCTAGGATCAGCGCGATGCCATATCGCCGCACTTCGTCGGCGATCGGGATCTGTCGCGACAACGCGGACATTTCCAGAATCCGCTCTGCGTTCAACACGGGCGAGGCCGCGGGGTGCTCGGTTTCGGTCGTGCGGTCCAGAATCGTCTCCAGATCGCTGGCGCTGGGGTATTTCACCAACAGCTTGCAGAAGAATCGGTCCAATTGCGCCTCGGGCAGCGGATACGTGCCCTCCATCTCCAGCGGGTTCTGCGTCGCCATCACAAAGAACGGCTCACTGAGCCGATGGGTGATGCCGGCCACGGTGACTGAGTGCTCTTGCATCGACTCCAGCAGCGCCGACTGCGTCTTGGGCGTGGCCCGATTGATCTCGTCGGCCAGCAACACGTTGGCAAACAACGGCCCGGGCTGAAACTCGAACGCTTTGCCGCCATCGGCGGTGTCGACGACCATATTGGTGCCGATCAAGTCGGCGGGCATCAGATCGGGCGTGAACTGAATGCGGTGAAACGACAGGTGCAGCGCATCAGCCAAAGTGCGGACGGTAAGCGTCTTGCCGAGCCCCGGAACGCCCTCCAACAGCACATGCCCGCCGGCAATCAGGGCGATCAGCGTGTCATCGAGAATCTCTCGTTGACCCACGATCACTTTGCCGATCTCCGCGCGCAGCGCTTCGAAGTCGGCGCGGAACTGGTCCAGCTTGCCCTGCATATCGGTAGAAAGATTCATCGCTGCGTTTCTCGGAATGCGCTTCGTATGAGGTCCATGGATTGGACAGGGCGCCGGAGCGCCGTTGGGTGCTGGGCGACACTGCAAGCGTACGCGACCGGGCGCCAACCTCCAAACAAGTTTTATAACGTCGAGCGTGTCGTTCTTTCCGGCGGGGACTGATACCCCCCCGCATTCAGCCGCATTCAGCCAAGTCGAACCACTCGCCGCGCGGCGCACCCGATTCGCCGGGTGACAAGAAATCTTGCCAACATTCGTTCCGAATCGGCGAACCTACCGTTTAACATAGTGAGTAATAGCGCCGTCGATGGACCGCGCGATCTTCGATCTACTCCGCCCCTCTCGGCGGAGCTCGCCCCTTATCCGCTGTATACGCTGTATACGCTGAATTCCCCTGCAGGAGTTGCGAGATGAATCGCGCCAGCCAACTGGTTCTTGCTCTGCTGGTGTTGCTGCCGTTGGAGCTCCCGGAGCCTGGGGGAACGGCCCTTCAAGCTCAAGATCCCCAGCCGTTCGATCCTGCGGCGCTGACCGAGGACGAGCAGCGGCAGGTCCAGATCGTGGAGCGATTCCTGCAGATCCTTAAACGAGCGCCGAAGCGCGGCACGGCGTTGGATCGCGTCTACGGACATCACGTCGAGTTCGGCACGCTGGATTCCTTCATCGCCTCGCTGCAAAGGGAGACCAAGGAGCAGCCCGACGATGGCGCCGCCTGGATGTTGCTCGGCCTGTTCGAGGCGCAGCGAGGCGCCGAAGCAGACGCCGCCGAGGCGCTCACCAAGGCCGAGACGCTGCGGCCCGATGATGCCTTGGCCTCCTTTTATCTTGCCGGCGCATTGCAACAGCTCGGCAAGCCCGACGAGGCCGTCGCCGCGCTCCAGCGGGCCACCCAGCGCAAGCCCGCCCGCGCCGATCAGCTTGAGATCTACCGACAACTCGGTCGCATGCATCAGCGAGCGCAGCGCACCGACGACGCGCTGGCCGTCTGGAACGAGCTGGAATCGCTGTTTCCCGGCGACCCGCGCGTTCAGGAGCAGATCGCCGTCACCATGGTCGAGGAAGGGCAGTTCGAGCAGGCGCTGCCAAGGTTCGAAAAGCTGGCCGACGCGGTTCGTGACGAGTATCGGCAAACCATGTTTCGCATCGAGGCGGCCGAACTCAAGGTGCGGCTGAAGCGACGCGACGAGGGGATCGCCGACCTCGAGAAGCTGATCGACAACCTCAATCCCGAGGGCTGGCTATTTCGCGATGTGCGACGCCGCATCGAGGATGTCTTTCTCAGCTCGGGCGACCAGGACGGGCTCGTCACCTACTACGAGAAGTGGCTCGGCGGACATCCCGAGGACGTCGGCGCCATGGTCCGCCTCGCTCGCTTCCTTGCCAGCTCGGCGCGCATTCCCGAGGCGACCAAGTGGATGGAGCAGGCGCTGAAGCTCGCGCCCTCGCGCACCGACCTCCGCCGCTCCTTCATCGACCAGCTGATGGACGAGCAGAAGTATGTCGAGGCGGGGCAACAGTTCGAGCTGCTCGTCGAGTCCGCGCCCGAGAACATGGATTACCTTCGCGATTGGGGCCGCATGGTGCTCCGCGATCGCTCGACGCCCAAGGCCGAAAGCGAGGCGCGGGCCGCCAAGATCTGGAACCGCATCGTCGCGGCCCGGCCCGACGACCCCGTCACACTCGCGCAGGTCGGCGATCTGTTTCGGCAGGCGAAGCTCAACGACCAGGCGCTGCCGCTTTATCAACGCGCCGTCGAGCTCGCGCCCAACGACCCGCAGTATCGCGAATATCTGGGCGAGTTCTATCACGTGCTGAAGCGGCCCGACGACGCCAAGGAGACTTGGCAGCAGATCGCCGCCGGCGACCGCCGCAACGCCGTCAACCTGGCGCGGCTCGCCGAGGTCTACTACAACTTCGGCTATCTCGAAGACGCCGTGCAGAAGGTGACGGAGGCCTGTCAGCTGGACGGCAAAGACTTCGCCTTGCACATCCGCGCCGCCAAGTATCACAGCCGCGCGGAAAAGCACGACGAGGCCCTGCGGCTGGTTGACGCCGCCGAACAGCTTGCCGAGCGCGAGGAGGAACTGGACACGGCGCTCACCCAGCGCATCGAAGTCCTGCAATCGGCGCAGCGATTGGAGCAACAGACACAGCAACTCGCGGCCTCGCTGAAGTCGGACGACAAGGCAACGGCAAAGCAGTGGCACACTCTGGCCCGCTACTACCAGGCCGCACGGCTCTGGACAGACGCCTCACTGGCGATTGATACAGCGCTCAAGCTGGAGCCGAAATCGTTGCTGGCGTTGACCACCGCGGCGCGGATCAGCGAGTCCGCCGGCGACTACGGCAAGGCGGCCGAGATGAATCGCCAGCTGGCCGCCGTGGATCGTCGCGCACGAGGCGATCACCTGATGAACGTCGCCCGCCTGGAGACGCAGCTCGGACGCACCGACGAGGCCCTGTCCGCCGCCCGCGAGCTGATTGTCTCCGCGCCGGGCAACACCGAGAACTACCAGTTCTACGCGCAACTCTGCTTTCGACTCGGCAAGTCCGACGAAGGGCTCGATGCGCTGCGCAAGGCCGTCCGCATCGACCCGACCGACGTCAGCCTGACCCTCGCCCTGGGTGAGGCGTTGAATCAGCAGTTCAAGACGGAGGAGGCGATCGAAGTCTACTGGCGCGCCTTTGACAAGATGGAGGAGCTCGAGGATCAGGTCAACGTGACCACCAAGCTCACCGAACTCTATCTGCAAACGGGCCAATTCGAGCAACTGCTGCAACGATTCGAGCGCGACCGCAGCGAGGAGCGAAAACGCCGCGCGATGACCATCTGCCTCGCCCAAGCCCACCACACAGCGGGCGACTTCGGCACGGCGCGCGCCGAGCTGGAAAGTTTGCTCAGCGAGGACACGCGCGACACGAATCTGTTGCAGCAGCTCTCCAAACTTTGCGAAAGCAGCTCGGATGTGCCCGCCGCGGTCGATTACCAGCGGCAGTTGGCGGAGATCGCGCCGGGGCCGGAGACGGAATTTCGCCTGGCGACGCTGCTGCAAAGAAACGGCGACGAAGAACAAGCGGCGGAGCTGATCATCAAGCTGACCGCCCGCGAGGAAGATCCCGTCAAACTGATCCGCAGTATCGACTCGTTGCTCCGACAGGGCGCCGTGGAAAGCGTGTTGGGAATCACCGAGCCGATGCTCGCCAACAATCGCGACGACTGGGAGCTGCTGTACCGGGAAGGGTCTGCGCTGGCCGAAACGCAGCGCTGGGATGAGGCGGAGACGCGGTTCAATCGCATTCTGAATCTCAACCTCCCCTACGACCAACTCGGCCGCGCCGCGGAACAAAAACGAAAGGACGACTTGAGCAAGGCCAAGTTGGCCAGCCGGGCCGCAGCGGCCATGGCGCAGTCGACGCCGCTTTCCGCCCTGAGCTACGTGCCGCAAGTCCGCGCGATCACCGGACTCGAACTGGAGAACTACTACGGCAGTGTCCGCTGGTATCCCGACACATTCGGCGCCGCCCGACTGGCAGCGATCGCCTGGGGCCTGCGCATTCACCAAGAGCGCGAGGCCACGGGCGAAGTGTCACCGCTCGCGACGCGGCTGGCGGAGGCCGCCGAGCCCGACGGCGCCGCCACCACCGCGCTCTACGACGTTCTCTACCTGCGCCGACTGGAGAATGACTACGGCGCCTCCTTCGACATCTTGCGCCGACTTGCCGCCACCGGCGATCCCGAGGCGCAGCGAGCCTTCCTCCAAGGCGCCTCAAGCAGACACGTTGGCAATGCCGCTGCGGGTGACTCCAATCCTCGGAAATCGCCGCTTGGCGAACAGGATCTCGAGCTGCTCATTCGCTGCCACGAGAGCCAGCAGAAGTCGGATGACAACTCCCTTGCGGCGACTGGGCAAGTCATCTACGCGTCCAACGGCCAAGCGTACATCCAGGTGGCGGGCAATTGGGTGCCCATCGGCAGCTTCAGCGGCCACTCGCTACAGATCGTGTTGGACGAATTGCGCCTGGCTGGCCAAGACGAACGCGCCAATCGCATGCTGAAAGAGCACATCGGGACAGCCAAGACCGCAAGTGAAATTGCCCGAGCTATCAGCCTGCTCATCCAGCAGAAGCAGACGGATGAAGTGCCCGCGATGTGGGAGCGTTGGCCGGACGCCGCCAAGACCGCCCTGGCGAAGCTCGAAGGGAAGAAACGTGAGAACCCACTTGTGCTGGGCCAGATGAGCGAGAACTTTCTCGTCTGGACCGGGGAGCTTGGCGCGGACGAGGAGAACCAGAAAGTCCTAAAGACCATCGACCTGATGTTGAACATCGCCGTCGAGCAAGGCAAGCTGCGCGTGGCCAATCGCTCCCAGCGCAGCTCTACATCCTCCCTGGGCAGTTCCCGGGGCTACCAACTCGCCACAAGTTATGGCTCCCAGCGCAGCGCGACACAGATCGCCTATCCGACGCCCAACCAGTACATCGACCAATCGGCCTTGCAAGTGCTGTACCAAGGCTTCGACGTGCTGAAACGAAACGATGTGACGGACGACTTGGTGACACTGCTTCGCCAACGCGCCGAACAGGCCGACGAAGCGTCCAAGCCGTATGAGCAGATGATGCTGGCCTATGTGTTGTGGTGGTCCGATGACCGAGAGGCCGCTGTTGATGAGCTGACGCGCGCCGCCGGTTTGTTGCGCAACGATCCGGAAGTTCAATTCGAGATGGCCGAAGTGAACACGGCGCTCGGCAACTTTGACGAGGCGCTCGAGATCGTCGACCAAATCGCGCCGCGAGACCAGAAGCTGATCCAACAGAAGGAGCTCACGGCGCTGCAACTCGCCGAGCGCCTGGGCGACGTCGAGCGGGCCCGCACCGCCGCGCAACGATTGTTCGGCCTACGGCTGAGCTCCGACGTGCAATTGAGTCTGGTGGGCCGAATGCAGCGGCTGGGCCTGCACGAGCTGGCCGAGTCGGTCACGGCGCGTGCGCATCGCCGCGCGGGCAATCAAACGAGCTCCCTCTCCACGCTGATGACCTTGTACCAATCGCAGGGCAAGACGGATGTGGCTCAGCAGATTGCCCACCAGATTCTTCGCCGCACGGCGCCTACATCCGCGTCCTCGTCGGGTCGCAACCCGCTGCGTTATCGGAATAGCAACGATGGGCAGCGGCAAGCGGCGCTAGCTGTTTTGCAGCAAACCGGCGGCCTGCAGCCACTGATCGACCGCGCCGAACAACAGTTGAAACTCGCCTCGGGCTCCGAGCAGCTCTATCAGCAACTGATTGAGTACTACCAAATCTCCAACAATTCCGAGAAGGCGACCGAGCTGCTCGCCCAAGCATGCGAAGCGTTGCCCGACTCCGCCGTATTGCAGCTCCAGCTCGCCAAAGCCTATGAGAAACAGCAAGAGTTCTCCAAGGCCTGCGATTGCTTTCTCGTTGTGCTCAAGTCCGATCCGCGCTGGATTATGGAGGACTTCTATCAGATCGGGCAGACGTTTCAAAAAGGCAAACGCAACCTCGACTTGCTCAAGAGCATCGACGAGACCGACATTCGCAAGTTCGGGCAGGTGTATTACTTGATCGACCTCACGACGCAAATGATGCGTTCCAGTCGCTCCGACCAGGAAGCGGAGGACGCTTCGGCGCAGCAGGCACTGGCGATCAAGCTGTTCGAACGCATCTACGAATCGAACCCAAGCTACCGCAGTCAACTGCTCTCGCAGCTCTATGACGAGGAACTCTGGAAGGTCCAGCAAGTGTTTGAGCTGGGGATGCGAGGGACGATTCCTTCGCGTCCCGATGCTGAGCGCGACCCCTGGTTTGGCCTTGGCAACGTCCGCTCCACGGATCACACCGGGCGAGTTAGCGGCACGGCCCACCAGATGATTAACGGCGTCAAAGGCACGCCTCAGATGGCGACGCTGCGGCAGCGCCTGGAGCAAGCCTCCAAGGAAATGCCGCAGTGGAGCGCGGGCAAGCTGCTGCTGCTGTCGATCGCGCGTGAAGAGCGACGCCAAGAGGACGCGCAAGGGCTGGCGACCGAGGTGGCCGCGTTGGCGAAAGACAAAGAGGGGCTGACCGGGACCACCCTTTGGATGATTGCTCAGGAGCTGGCGGAGTTTGAGGAGCATCGCGGCTTGGCGTTGGAGCTGCTCCAACGAGCGCTGCGCGACAACTCAAACCATAGCCAGCTGCAGTTCTCGCCCACGCAAAAGTTGACGCATCTGCTTGCGGCGGAAGGGCGCTCCGACGAGGCCCGCGATGTACTGCTCAAGGCGCTGCGATCTCAATCGTTCCCCTACCACGACCCGGATTACGTCGCCTACCAAAAGTTGGAGAATTCAACGTGGGTGGGGGATCGGCTGCAGGAGCTCGGCTATCCGGGCGACGCTGTGCGTCTCTACCAACAGGTCGCAGCCGATAGCAAGACCTCATCCGTCGCAGGCCGCTACTACGGAGACCCGGAGCGTTACTCCCGCACCATTAGAGACAAGCTCACCCGCGCGCTCGAGTCCTTGGAGGGCGTCGACGCGAAGTCCGCGTTGGACGCGTTCCTCCTGGTGGACGCCGAGGCAGAGGACGCCGACGCATTGGAGTTCAATCTGGCGACCGCCGATCCGCGCGATGGGACGGTGAATTTGCGGGCGGATGGGAAGCCCGCGATTGGCGAGCTTTCCTCGTCGCTGATGGACAACCTTCGCTCGCTCGCCAACGGCGTTGTCTCAAAGGAGCTACTGATCGAGCGCCTCGACAAGTTGCAAGTCGACCGTCCCACAGATCTGTCCATCGCCGTAGTGCGGGCCGCGCTGGGTCAGGAGCTGACTCCGAAAGATTCCGAGGCCGCGGTCGAGACGCTGCTGAAGCTGGCCTCAAGCAGCGAACTTGAGCCGATCGCTGAAGGCCGGCGCCCCAACACGCGTCAACGCAAAGAGGCCGCGAGGCTGATTCCGCTGTGGCTCGTGGCGAGGCATTGTCTTAAGAACGGCCAACTCGACGCGGGCGATCGACTCGGGCATTTGGCGATCCTGGGCGCCGAACGACAGGTGGATAACAAGGTGCTGCTGACCATCCTCACCGAATGGGGACAGATTGCCCTCGACACCGGAAATCGGGAGCTGGCTGAGCAGAAGTGGACGGAACTGTTGGAGGCCGCCACCAAGCGGCCGCAAGCGCGGAAGCGGCCGTCGGCAAAACAAACCGGATCGCTGCTGCCGCGAATGCGACAGCTGTCACGAGGCTCGATGGGCTGGCGCCCGACGTTGTCGCTGGCAATCACCGGCTGGGTCGAGGAACCCACTGGCGCCGCGGATTCGCCCTCGCGCGTGCCGCCGCTGACGAACTCTCAATTCGCCACGGCGATCCACGTCGCGCTGTTGGCGGCTAACCACGACATGCCCGCGCTTTCGCAACGGGCAGTCAAGGAATCGCTGGCTGGCGGAATGCCGGTCGCCGACCCGGAGATCGTCCAACAACCCGGCTCGCCCTATGGCGCCGCTTCGATGGCAATCGTCGGCCCCGCAAGCTCATCGCCCGAAACGTTCGCACAGCCATTGCTGCCGGTCATGCAGGTCTGGCGCGAGAAGGCTGGATACGACCCCAACGATGTCTATGAGTTGCTGGCGCCGTTGGTGTTTCCCGAATCGCGGCCCACCGAGATTATGCTCTATCCACAGTCGGTCTCTGCGCATCCGGCCAGTTTGGCACAGGAGCTCGTGTACTGGTCCGAACGGGCCAAGCGATTGGACGATCTCGAGAAGCGGATCGCATCGCGTTCCGACTCGCCTTCCGCCCAGGCGCCAGGGCATGTGTTGGGAATCCAAATCGCGCTTTCGCGCGGCGGAGCAGAGGAACTTGAAAAGCAGGTCGTCGCCCTAGCCGAATGGCTCCAGTCGCAAAATCATCCGCGCCCGCAAATGGTGACTGCGCTTCACGGTGTCCTGCCAGCGGTGGACTTTGTCGGCGCCAGCGAGACCACTCTGGAACGCGGCTACGCGCTGATGCAAAAGTACGTGGAACATCCCGAAGGCGGATCGCCGCTTGGGGAGTTGGGCGGCAAGGTGATGCGGCGGCTCGCCCGACAAGGCGACTCCGACGCGGTCAAGAGAATGCTCGACGCGTACCTGACGGTTCAACAAGCCCAATACGCTCACTATAGCGGCGACTACGGGCAGTACCGGCAATGGCAGGACTTGGCCAGTGTGGCGACCGTGGCAGCCCGCTTCGGCGCCACTGAAGCTGCCGCAACCTACTTGGGGCAGGTGCACGACATCAAGCTGAAGGATCGGTCACGGCCGGACGTTCGCCAAGCATTGACGCGATTGATTGCGGACAAACGACGACTGGACCCGCAGCAGCGCTACGAGTTCTGGCGCGACTGGACGCTGCCGACCGACACTCGCAAGACGCTGCGCGTCGTGACCGCATTCACTCCGCTCACGCAACACCCGCAGGTGCCCGAGGAGTTGAGGACCGAGGACTTTGTCAGCAACGTCACGGAGCTGATCGCCGCGGCCGCCGCAGTCGGCAAGCTGGACGAAGTGCGACAACGTCTCGAACAGGCGCAGAAAGACAAGCTGCCTCATGTCAAGTACCTGCTGCCGCTCGTCCATCTGGCCAGCGGCGATCTGAAGTCCGCCGAGCCGCTCGTGCGAAGTTTTGCAACCTCGATCAACAATCGCTACGCGTCCAACAGCAAGAACCCCGGCATGATCCAGCTCGACTACTTGCTGTATCGGACTTGCATGCAATCGCCCGAGTGTGTCCGCTGGTATCCGAACACCGCTCGCGGCCGGCTGGTCCGCGCCGCGCGTCAGCGCGGCGCGGACCGAATGGTGTTGCGGCGCCTGCCGATCGACTTCCTGCACGGCCAGTCGCTCGTCAGCAAAACCACGTCGCCTGCTTTGAACAGCGACTTCCACCATTGGGTTCGCGCAACGACCGGAGTCGAGCCGACCAACGCCACGCCCAGCTGGTGGGTGGCGCACGAAGGCCACATTGGCCATCTCACGGGGCAAATCTCCGATCTGCTGCTGTTGAAGTATCCGTTGACGGGCGATTTCGAGTTTTCCGTCGACTGCTACGGCGGCGCTTGGGCGCAAGGCGACATGGGCTTCAATGGCTTGCTGGTCGAGGCCCATCGAACGAGCAGCTCGACCTTCTTGCTCAGGAGCTCAGGCGGACACGAGAGCTTTCGCCGGCCGGCCGCCATGCGCCGTGGTGGCGACGCGTTTGGTCGCGTCACCGTCCGCGTCGCGGGCGACAAGGTGAAATGGCTGCTCAACAACGAGCCGATGTATGAAGAGCCGCTTCGCAAAACCAGCCCCTGGCTGACGCTGTTTGCCGAAGGCGCCGACGTCACCAGCTTCCGCAAACCAACGTTCGTCGGCACGCCACGGATCCCCCGCGAGGTGCCGCTCATCGACGGCAACTCGATGGAGGGCTGGAACACCTCCTTCCTCGGCGACACCCAGCGGCCGTCTCGCGAGCTGGCGGAACCGGACACCTCCACTCGGCGCCCCGGAGATCCGTACCGGCGGCCGACTCACTATGACTGGGAAGTGTCGGACAGCGTGCTGACCGCCCGCCCCAAGGCGAACGCCGAATCGCAGCCATGGCTGGAGAGCTGGGCCTACTACCACCGGCCGCTGCTGCCGGGCGAGACGTTTGCCTACGAGTTTCGCTATGAAGCCGGAAAAGCGGTCGCCTTTCCGACCATTGGCAGAACGGCGCTGCTGCTGGGCCCCGCGGGCGTGGCTGAGCACTGGATCGCCGATCGCAACGGCGCCGAAATCAACTACGGCGTCGACGTGCAGTCGCGCCTGGCGGCCGATGCCACTTACGATCGCTCGCCCATCTCGCTGAAGGAGAACGATTGGAACGAAGTGCGACTAACTCGCAACGCCGAGGGCGTCCAGCTGCAGGTCAATGGACAAGCGGTCAAGCGACTGCCGTTGGCTCCGGAGGCGGACGCCCGCGTTGGCCTGTTCCGCCTCGCCTCTCAACATTTGGAAGTGCGCCGAGCGACCTTGTCGGGGGACTGGCCAGCTGAGCTTTCGGCCGATGTCCAAAAAGACCTCTTTGGGGCAGAGCCCTATGCCAAGTCGCAAGACGGGGTGCACGCCAACTCGATGCTGGCGGAGCTGTTGTTTGCCCATGACCTGTATGACGTGATGGCCGAGGCGCGCGAACTGTCCGATGAGCAAGCCTATGAGCGGCTCGCCGAATGGGTGCTGCCCAATCGCTGGCACCGCGCGCTGCGCTTGTATTATGACTTCGCTCGCGACGAGGACCCGGATGACATCGAGTGGCTTGTCTGCCCGGCGGTTGAGTTGGCGGCTGTCGCCAAGCGACTCGGTCGGCTCGATCAGCTGCGTCAGCAAGTCGAGGCGATTGAGCCGACGTCAGCGCTAACGGCGCAGCCGGTCGACACGATGCGGCTGCTGATCGCGCTGGAGCAAGGCGACGACGATAGCGCTCGCCAACTGCTGAAGTCGATCTTCGCGCGAGTTGCCGAGCTGCCGAGCAATTTGGGCAGCCGCAATCACGCCTGCGAGTACGTGGCGGCGCACCAGGCGGCACGCCGACCGCTGCTTCGGTCCGCCGCCCGAGATCTGGCGTTGGAGCTCCGCGCCGCTCAGCGCGAGTCGAGCACCAACGCCCGATATTATCTTGCCATCAACGCGCTCGCGGGACGCCTGAATGCACAAGTCGACGATGGAGCCAACGAGATCGATGGATCGCAGGCCCTGAACGGACTGTCGCAATGGACGCCCGTGCCTATCCACACAGCGGAAACACGCTACCGCGGGTATCGCCCAACCACCTGGCGTTATCAACGCGGGGCATTGCAGCATGTGCCGGGCGAGACGTTTTCGCAGCTGTACTTCCAATCTCCCCTGCGCGGCAAATTCGAGATCCACGAACGGCTCACCACGCACGGTTTCCAAGAGACGCTGATCGGCTATGGAACGCACGCTGCCATGCCGCGGCACGACCTCAAGGCGATCCGCGTCCACCAACTCCCGCGGGGCTCAAGCGACACCCCCAAGCAGCTCGAGATCCCCAATTGGTCCACTCACTTCGCGGACGTCAGAATCGTGGTCGAAGGCGACCGTGTGACGACCTTCGTCGACGGTCAACTACTCCATACACACCAGTTCACCCAACCGCCTGATCCCTGGGTGTTGATTCAGCCGGAGGACCCGAATCGCGAGAGCCAGTTGCAGAACGTGCGAATCGTCGGCCAACCCGAGATCCCCGACTCGATCAACTTGATCGAACTCGACAATTGGCGCGCCGATGTATTTGAAGAAGGATTCCAACCTCAACCTGCCAATTCGGCCAACTACCAACCGCCCTGGCATCGACAGGGGAATCAACTGATCGGAGCCAAGAGCGAGAACCGCTCCGCCGAGTCTCGCGAGAGCCTGCTGCTGTATCCTCGCCCCATGTTGGAAGACGGAGTCATCGAATTCGAGGCGTTCTACGAGCCGGGCCGGACCGAAGTGCATCCGTCACTGGGCCGCACGGCATACGTGATTGGAACGGAGGGGGTTAACACGCATCGGCTCACGAATGCAGAGTGGAACGACGAATTACTCTCCAGCAATCTCGCGCCGTTGGCCGATGCCAAACTGCCCGAGCTCAAAGAGCGCCAGTGGAACAAGTACCGGCTCGAGCTCAAGGGACATCAACTAACACTATTCGTCAACGATGCCGAGATCGCCACGGTGGAGGTCGCCGAGGACCCAGCGGAGCGGCACTTCGGGCTCTTCCATTTCGCCAATCGCACTCAAGTGAAGGTGCGGAATCTGATTTACACCGGGCAATGGCCCAAAACCTTGCCATCGCCCGAGGAGCAGCAGCTGGCGTTTCCAGCGACCGGATTGTTCACCTCGCTGCCCGACGCGGCGGACGCCAAGTCGACTCCGTATCGCCTCTCGGCGGAAGGAGTCAAGCAAGCAGGTGGCCGCATCGTCGGTCCCCCAGCGGGCGTCGCGCTGGCCGACGGCAAGGCGCGACTGGTGCTTAGCGAATCGGATGGCAATTACCAAAAGTGGCCGGGGCTGTTGTATGACAAGCCCGTGGCCGGCAACTTCGACCTCCACGCCGATCTGGCGGACATCAAGTTCACGCCGCATCAAGAGCAATGGGGCGTCGGCTCGATGCTGCAGATCGATCTGGACGACGCCGAGAAGTCCGTCGTTGAGCTCGGCGCGTTCATTTCGAAGACGGGCCGCACCTATGTCAAGGCGATGCACCGCCATCTCAAACCGGATGGCAAGAGCCGTTATCACGATCAAATTGTGTACTTCGACAATCTGGCCGCCGTTCGGCTGCGGCTGGTGCGAATCGGCAACGAGGTGTTCTGCACGGCTCGGCCCAACGGAGGCGACGAGGTGCTAATCCGCACGTTCCAGATCGCCGGCGGCGCCGTCCAGCGAGTCTCGATGCAAAACAAGTGCTCGGACAACCACGGCAAAGTCGACGTCACCGTCACCGAACTGGCCCTCAAGAAGACGGCCAACGCCGGCGAGTCGGAGAGCGCACGCTAGGAGCGAAATAAGGTAACCCGAAGCGTAAGCGAGGGATCGGAACCGAGATTCACGATCTCACAAGGAAACCCGAAGCGTAAGCGAGGGATCGGAACCGAGATTCACGATCTCACAAGGAAACCCGAAGCGTAAGCGAGGGATCGAAACCGAGAGTCACGATCTCACAAGGAAACCCGAAGCGTAAGCGAGGGATCAGCACCGAGATTCACGATTCCGGCACGTCAAAAACCCCCACTTTGAAGTGGCGGGGCACAGCGACAACTATCTATAATTCCGAAACGCTATCCCAACTCAATCCCGGAGCGTCCGATGAATTCGATTCAACGTCAGGTAGATGTGGTTCGCGGACGACAGCAACGCCAATGGCTTTGGCGCTGCGGCACGTGGGGATCGATTGTGGGCGGCGCCGTGGGCAGCGCTCTCGGATTGGCGAACTACCTTTCGCCAACCGCATCGATCGACTGGAGTTGGATCGTTTCCAGTGTCGCCCTCGCGCCGCTGTTGGGCATCGCCTGGGCGGTGTTGCGGCCGTGCCGCACTCGCGAGGCGGCGGTCGCGATCGACCGCACTTGTGGCCTGAAGGACCGCGTTGCCACGGCGCTGAGTTTCATGACCGGGCAGCAGTCGGATGAAATTCAAACGCTGCAGATTCAGGATGCGGAGCGGCGAGTTGCGGACATCGACGCGAAGTCCGTGGCGCCGATCGTAGCCCCGCGCGGCTGGCTGGCCGGCGTCTCGCTGACCTCCGTCGCGCTGTTGCTGGTCTTCCTCACAACCGGCGCCGACTCCGTGTCAGCCGATGTGGTTGAGGACAACCCGGTCGTGCTTGCGCAAGCCGCCCGCGTCGAAGCGGGCCTCGAGGAGCTCGAGGAGTTCAACCAGGAACAGCTGGACCCCGAGTTGGAGAAGCTGCTCAAAGAGCTCGGAGAGACGCTTGAAGAGCTGAAGTCGCCCGGCGCCGATCCGAAGGAAGCGCTGGCCAAGCTCTCGGAAATGGAGGCCGCTCTGCAGGCCGAACAACAAGAGCTGGCCAAAGTCGACGCGGCGGCCGCATTGCAAGAGATTGGCGAGGCGTTGTCGCTGGCCGAGGAGATGAAGGCAGCCGGCGAGGCGATGGCGCAAGGCAACCTCTCCGAAGCCGCCGAGGAGCTTGCCAAGCTCGAGATGCCCAAGCTCGACTTGCAAACGGAACGCGCCGTGACCGAGAAGCTCGACCAGCTCAGCAACAATCAATCCGGACAGCCGATGCCACAATCGCTGCGCGACGCGGCGTCGAAAATGTCACAGGGACTGAACAACGGAAGTCGCAGCAAGTTTAAGGAAGGGGTCCAGGGCCTCGCGGGCGAATGCAGCAAGCAGGGCCGCCGCAAGAAGCTGATGGATCTGCTCAAGAAGCAGTGCAAGTGCCTTTCGGAATGCAAGTGCGAGTGCGAAAGCGAGTGCCAGAATCCGTCCAACAGCAACAAGAAGGGCGGCAATAAATGGGGCCTCGGCGCCAGCGGCAATCAGCCCGGCGACAAGACCGCCAAGCTCGCCACACAGCCCAAGATGGAGATCAAGGGCAAGCAGTCCGACTCCGGCGACGTGGATGTCGAGACGATCTCGTCGGGCGAGCAAGACGAGGAAGCTGCTCGCGAGTACCGCAAACAGGTGGAGAAATACAAGCAGCTCTCCGAATCGGTGCTCGATTCCGAGCCGATTCCGCTCGGCCATCGCCAAACCATTCGCCGCTACTTTGAGCTGATCCGGCCGCAAGGCGCCGAAGCCGACGCAACGGACGCCGACGCCAGTAAATAGGGCTGCGGCGCTTCTCCGCTCGTGGTCGCTTTCGTCACTTCGGTTGGCTGAGCAATCCGGTGGTGAAGCCGATGAGATCGTCGTGCGCGCGGCAATGTTCCATCAATGGCGCGAAATCGCCCGCCTGTTGGCAGAGCTCGTAGAGCGAGGGGGCAATGCCGCGGTGTGGAACGTCGGCGGGCATACGTTGCCGATAGACCTCAATCGCCTCTTGGGGCTTGCCGACGCGCGACAACAGGTCGATGTAGACCTCGATCGGCATCGTGCCGTGGTCCATCGGGTCCAGCTCTGCCTTGCGGGCAAAGACTTCCAGCGCCTCGTCGAGGTTCTCGCCCAGCTGGGCCTGGAAGAACAGCGAGTGGTCTCCGTAG
>JAGQPF010000265.1 GCA_020426845.1 Planctomycetales bacterium | reverse complement strand
GCCCCGCGACGAACAACGTCGCAGACCTGACTCAGGCCATCCGGCGGCAATTCACAATCGGCATGCAGAAACAGCAACACCTCGCCACTTGCCAGCGCGGCTCCGCGGTTTTGCTGCGCGGCGCGTCCACGCTCGGCTTCTACGCAAATCACGCCGGTGTGTTGGCTCGCCGATTTTCGAACCGTGGCGACTGTGGCGTCCTCGCTGCCGCCGTCGACCACAATGACTTCATGGGGTTGCTGAGCGACAACGGTGTCCAGGCAGGCTGCGATCGACTCCTGCTCGTTGCGCGCGGGGATGACAACGGAGATGGTCGGCGTTTTCATCCAGCGACCAATGCCTAGCGCCGCGTCGAAGTGTCGGGCGCGGTGGGTGAGCCATGCCGTCCCATATGTCGAGTCAGAAAGGCGGCCAATTGCCACTGTTCCGGCGTGGCGGCGCCGGCGGCGGCTGGAAAGCTCTCCCCGCGTTCCCGACGCGCTGCTGCCAGCACCTCCCGATCCATTTCGTCCAAGTCGATAATGCGGACGTGGGCTGTGGCGGTGGAGCGGGAGAACTCCCGACCCACTCCGCGGTTCTCCAGCACGGGTCCGCCACCCGCCAGTCCTCGCGCCGCGCTCGATTCGCGCGCCCGAGAAACGCTGCCAAGCTGGATCGCGCCGCGGTCCGGCACCAACACGCTGGTGCCCACCGAGAAGATTTGCTGATTCGGCAACTGCACCGTCTGACCAGACGCCATGCCCGAGAGCCAAAGAATGGCGAACCCCGCCAGTCCAATTCGAGCTGACCCGACCAGCGGGCGAGAAGCGGCGATGTTTGTCACGTCCATTGCGTAACTCCGTCAAAAGGGAAACGGCTGGATTGGCGGGCGGGTGACAGTTCGAGGGCTAGGGTGGGCTCGTCCGACCATCGCGTCGATTATAGCGAATCGCGGGGAAAATCCGCGCATACGGTTTTTGCAGGGCAGTTTTGCGGGGTTCCCGTGGTTTCAGCCAGCGATTTTATTTCACGGGTTTCAAACTCCAGCCCACCTGGCCGGTGTCGGTGACCTACATTTCAAATGGTCGTTGGGGCAGGACCCGGCGATAGTTCGTCGTTGGTAAGGGGAAAGGCCAACTCAATGAAAGTCGATGCTTCGATTCTCACCGTGCTGATTTTTATCGGCGCCGGCGCCAGCGCCGGATATGTGATCAAGTCGGGAATTGTCTACGTGCCCGTGTTGACGGACATGAGCCGCAACGCGCGTGAAGAGTCGGTAGCCAATCACGCTTGGCCTCCGGTCATCGGCCAGCCTTACCCCGAGTTGCAGCTTACGGGGCTGGACGGCAAGCCGGTGAAGCTCTCCGACTACAAGGGCCGGGTGATGGTGATCGAGTCGATCGCGATGTCCTGCAAGGCCTGCCAGTCGTTTTCGGGCGCCAACGAAGAAGGCATCGGCCCGTTCGCCACGGAACAAGGAGGCGGTCATCAGCCGGGACTGGAGTCCTTCGAAACGTATCTCAATCGATTCGCCAAGGCGGATTTGAACGACCCACGGCTGCTCTACGTCCAAGTGTTGTTCTACGGACTGGAATCGCGACCGCCGACTTTGGAGGAAGCGCAAGCCTGGGCTAGTCACTTCAAACTCGATCGACCCAATGTGCTCGTGGCCATCGCCAGCGATCGTTACATCTCGCAAGAGACGCAGCAGATGATCCCCAGTTTCCAACTGGTCGACCAGAACTTTCAGCTGCGATTCGACGCCGGCAAGCAGCCCCGTCAGGACCTTTACAAAGAACTCCTGCCAGGTCTAACGAGCATTCTCGCCGGTGAGACGGAGCCGGAGGCCTCCGCGCCAACTGCGGATACGCCGGCCGGATCAGCCGAGCAACCCGAGGCCGCGCCCGCCTCCGCAGGCTAGGGGAACGCAGGATACATCGAAATCGAAGGCCGAAGGCCTTCCTCATCGTAGCCCGGGGCAAGCGCAGCGCCGCCCCGGGTAGGCCGCACGATCACATCGAAGGCCAACGGCCTTCCTCACCGTATAGGGGCACAACGCAGCGCCGCCCCGGGTGGAGCCGCCCGAATTCGAACCGTCCCGTGTTGTCACGCCCCGTGTCGTCGCATTGCAAGCCCCGGGCTTTGAGGAAGGCCTTCAGCCATCCCGGGGCGGCGCTGCGCTAGCCCCGGGCTACGATGAGGAAGGCCTTCGGCCTTCGTGATGAGCGCGACCCATGCGTCGACTCGCGCTGCACTCTCTACGGCGAGGAAGACGCTACTTGGCTTCCGCTTCAATGCGTTGGCGCAATGACGCGAAGATGCCGTGCATCGCGTTGAAGTAGGCTTCGGCCTCGCCCAGATCCATCGTGAGCGGCGGGCTAATGCGGATGACTTTGCCAGCCAACGGGCCAAGCAAGTGGATTGCGTGGCCGTTGTCATCTCCGAGGTAGCAGGCCCGCACGCAAGCGTTGGCGACCTGATCCGCGGAGAGACCGCCGATCGCCCGGCATGCGATGCCCCACACACAGCCTTCGCCGCGCACGTGCTCAATCAGGCCGGTGTCGAGCAGCCTCAGCAAACTGCGTTCGATCAGATCGCTTAGCTCGAGCCCCATGCCAATCGCATCCTGCTCTTCGAACTCGTCGAGCGTGGCGAGCACGGCGGAGGAGGCCAGCGGGTTGGCGCTCCAGGTGTCCGAGCCGGCGCCGTATTTCATCGTGCCAATGGCGGCTGCGGAGCCGACGGCGGCGCTGACGGGGACGCCGTTGCCGAGTCCCTTGCCGAGACAGACCACGTCCGGCTCGATCCCGTAGTGCGTGAAGGCGAACAGAGGGCCCGTTCGTCCGAAGTTGGCCTGAATTTCATCCAGGATGAAGACGATGTCGTGCTCCCGACAAAACTGCTCAAGCAGCTGCAGATACTCGACTTGAGGATGGAAGGAGCCGCCGCCGCCCAAATAGGGCTCAGTGATCAAGCAGCAGATCTTGCCCGGCAGCTCCGCCGCCAGCTGTTCCAACTGCTGACGGAAGGGTGTCAGATCCAACGGCTGGCGTCGAGCCTCGAGATCGATGCACTGCTGCATCGGAAAGTCGATGAACCGCACGCGCGGATCGCGCTCGGGGTCCTGCTCGCTGCCGGTGACGGCGCCGGCGAGCCCTTTCTTGCCGTGAAAGCCGTATCGTGTGGCGAGGATATGGTGGCAATCGGGCTTGCGCTGCATGGCGGCCCATAGCGCCTTCTGCACTGCCTCGCTGCCACTGGCGGCCCAGAGGACCTGCTCCATGCGGCCGCCGCCGGGCTGGCTTCGCATGCACTCAACGAGCCGCTCGCTGGCGCGCACTTCCAGCTCGGTAAGCGCGTTGTAGGCGGTCAGCGGCGGCGCCGCCAGGAACGGTTGGTCCGTGGTGATGTTGTCAATGCCCTGGTACTCCAGTAGTCGCCGCCACCAGCGAGTCGGATTGTGACCCAAATTCGCGACCAACACGCCCGACGTGAAGTCGGCCAACTTGCGGCCCTCCGGAGTCCAGTGATAGGCGCCGGCGCTTTTGGCAATCACGGCTAGCGAGCTGGTGTACGTCCGCAGCGACCTGGGCTCCACCGCCGCTGCCCGCGCGCGGATGGCGTTGGATGTCTCCTCGCCCGGGTGTTGGATGAGGTCCTCGAGTGATACTTGCAGCATGGACATCGACGTGATTCCCAGTGGAGTAGGTGTGCGGATATCTCAACATAACTGAGCGTTCCGAGGCTCGCCATGCCCGCTTCTCGGCCGAATCGCTGGTTTTCTGGAGGCAACGGCGCCGAAGCGTCGTCGGAAAGCGGTGTTTCTTAAGCTCTCCTCTCTTGGCTCCTTTCTCGGCTCGAATTCGGCTCGAACTCGGCTGGTTTGCGGCTCAGGTTCGCCTCCCTTCCAATCGCCGCCTCGGGCCGGCACAATATTCCCTCCGGACCGGCGCGGCACTCCAACTCCACTGAACGAGTTTTGACCATGGCAAACCCTCAAGTGATTCTCAGCGGCTTTGCCGACGAAGCCACTCGCGTGAACGAAAAGACCGCTGTGGAGCAGTTCGCGGCGTTTGCGGCCCTGGGACTGCAGTACTACACCATTCGCTTCATTGACGCTGGCCATGGCGTCAAGAATGTCATGGAGCTGACGACGCCCGAGATCGCTCATGTTCGACATCTGCAGGACGAGTATGGACTGAATGTGTCGTCGCTCGGATCGCCGATCGGCAAGGTCAAGCTCAAGGATGTGGACGACGGATCCAGCAATCGATTCGTGCCGTTCAAGACCTATCTCAAGAAGGATGTCGCGAAGGCCTGCGAGCTCGCGCATGCGTTCGAGACGAAGTTGATCCGCGGCTTCTCCTTTTACCATCCGCGCGGCGAGGATCCGCGCGACCACTTGTCGCAAGTGGTCGATCAGCTTGGCGCAATCGCCGAAGCGTGCCATCGCAGCGACCTGCTGTTTGGCCTGGAGGTGGAGGCGAACCTGGTCGGGCAAAACGGCGAGCTGCTGGCCGAGATCCATCGTCAAGTGGACCACCCGGCGATGCTGCTGATCTTTGACGCGGCGAACATCATCACGCAGGGGTATTCCGCGGACGGTTTGTTCTCGGAGTATCTAAGCATGAAGCGTGGGCTGGGCTGGATGCATATCAAAGACTACCGCCATCCCCAGCCGGTGCAGCGAATGGGCCATGTTGACGAGGAGGCACTGAAGTACTTCGTGCCGGCAGACATCGGCGACAGCGGCCACGAGGCGATCTTGCGAGACTTCCGGAAGGACATCCCGAAGCTCGAACGCAAGCTCAAGCGACTGGGCGTGCCGGGTGTGTTCCTGGATCTCGAGCCGCATGTCAAAGGCGGTGGCCAATTTGGCGGCTACAGCGGCCCAGACGGCTTAGGCGTGGCGCTTCGCGGACTTTGCCGCCTGCTGGATTACGTGGAGATCGACTACCACTTGCGGGACTTCGACGACATTCTTGCCAGTCGGGGCGAATAAGAAACGCCGCAGAAACGCCGCAGGCCATGCAAAAGACCCTCGCCGATTCTGGGAACCGGCGAGGGCCGACTGTGGGAAGTTGGTGGAGGCGTGCCGCGGCAGGTCACGCTCCGTTTGCGTTTTCGGCGTTTTCCTGCGCCTTTTTCTTTTGTGCCAGCTGGGCCTTGGCTTCCTTCAAGCGAGTGGCGGCCCGCTGCGATTGCCTCAGCCACATGGCGGCCACAATCGCCGATGGCACCACCAACAGGCCAGCGATTTGGTTGCCGAGCACAAACATGGCCGTGGCGATTGACGACACGCCTCCGGCGCTCCAGGCCATCCACCGTTTGCGCGTCACGGAGATGGCGTAGTCTCGCTCGGCATGCTGTGAGATCGCGTCGCGGGCCGAGTCGTTCGCCAACTCGCGCATCGCGCGGAGACTGCCGGACTTCTCCGGCGCCTCGCTGTTGGGCCGGTAAGTCTCCAGATCCAGTTTCTCGCGCGCCGGCGCGGGCGCGGGCCGAGCGGCGGGCTCTTTTTTCGCCTTGGGCTTGCTCACCGGTGCTTCGGCCGCGGGCTTCTCGGTGGCGCCGCCGCGCACTCGCATCAGCAACTGCTCCATGTACTCTTCGATCGGCTCGTCATCATCCAGGCCGGACGAGAAGCTGTCAGCACGCGGCGCCGGCACGTGCGCGGCAGGCGCCGGCTCGTCATCGTCCTCCTCGTCGTCGAAGGCATGGCCGAGCCGAGCCAGCACTTCGCTGGCGCTTTCCGGAGGCGAACCGTCGGACGAGCGGAACTCGAGCTCTTCCTCCGATTGAGGCGAGTTGTAGTCGTTCTCGTTGCTCTCGTCGTAGCCGCCGATCGCACGCTCGTCGAGCTCGTCCAGATAGGACTGGTCTTCGTCGTCCAGGAAGGTCTCGTTGGGTGTCTGGTCGCCTTCAATCGGCACGGTGCCGTTGTCGGAAGACGAGGCCTGGTCGGAGTGTTGATTGGAGCGATAGCTCTCGAGCAGTTCGTCGCTTTCCGCCAGCTCTTTCTCGAGCCAAGCGTCGAGCTCCGGTCCCGCCGCGTCATCGGCCGTGGGCTCGGTGGCGCTGCTGCTGACGGTCTCGGCCGGCGCCTCGTCGTCGTACTGAGTGAACCAGTCGGGCAGCTTGGAGTTTTCGCTCCCACTGCCTTCGAAGGCCATGGTCAGGCTGGCGTCCTCCGGCTCCTCGGCAAAGGCTTCGGCGGAGTGCCCGGGTTCGACGAATCGCTGAGTTTGGCTGAGGTCCTCCGCCCGCTCCCCGGCAAAGGCTTCGGTGGAGTGCTCGGGTGCGGCAAATTGCTGAGTTTGGCTGAGGTCCTCCGCCCGCTCGGCTGGCGTCTCGGGACGCCACTTGTCGCTGGGATCAAGCACCAGTGTGCCGCGGAGATCGGAGACGTTTCCACCGTGCCGACCGACGACTTCGTCGTGGACGCGCTGGATCTCCTCCTCGCCCATCTCGGGCTGGCTGAACTCCTCGGTCTGCTCCCGCAGCGAGCGCGGGTCGCACACCAGCGTGCCGGTCGGGTCTTCGGCGTCCCGTTGGTGGTTCGAGTCGTCGCCATAAGCTGGCTCCGCGGCTTCACGGTTTCGCTCCGCCAGCAGTTGCTCGATCGGGTCCTCCGGCTCCGGCTCCGGCTCCGATTGATACGGAGCTGTCATACTCATGTCACTGGCGTCCGCCGGTTGGCTGTTCACGGGCGCGGTCATCGCCAAGTCGTTGGCGTCCACCGGCGCCGTCACGCCCAGGTCGTGGTGCTCTGGCTCCGGCACGACGCCTGTCGCCGCCAGGTTGGCGACGGAGTTCATCCAGCTGACGTCTTCGGTCGGGTTGCTGTGGTACGGGGTGGTGGCCTCAACGGGACCCCGGTGCTCAGCGTCACGAGTTGCCAATTCGCTGCGTTCCAGGCGCCGCGTCAGTTGCTCCACTTCTTGCATCAGTCGGCTCTGCTGCTCGCAGGCGGTGTCTCGCTCCTGCACGAGCAATTCGCACTGAGCTCGCAGCTGCTCCAGCTGGTACTCGGTCTGAGCGCCCGCCTCGAGGCTCCCGCGAGCCTGCTCCAGGGCAAGCTCCGCTTGTTGTTGGCCAGCCGTGGACTCATGCAGCGCCACCTGCAGGCGATCGTACTCCTGCCGCAATGTGTCCACTTCCTGCGCCAGCGACTCCTGCTCGGCCGCGGCAGTCGAGGCTGCCTCGGCCACCGCATGCAGCTCCTGGAGCTCTTGCTCGAGCTCGGCGACGCGAGACTGCTCCTGCTGCCAAACGTCGTTCTGGCCATCCAGCCGCGACTGCAGCTCGGCAAGTGCCTGCCGCGCACCGTCGCGATCGGTGATCGCCTCGGAGCAGCGGCTGCGCAGCTCGTCCAACGCGGCGCCCCATTCGGTTCGCTGCTGTTCCCAGCTGGCCGTTTGGTCCGCTGCCTCCTGCTTGGCCAGCTGCAGTTCGCTGTCAGCTGCGGCATGTGCCTGCTTGGCCGCCTCGATTTCCGCACGCAATGTCTCCACATCCGAGGAGACCTTGTCCCGCTCGGCCTGAACCTGGCTGCCAAGCGACTGGCAAGCAGACAACAGCTGGCCGCGCTCCTCACTCCAGGTGGACTGCTCCGTCGCCAGTTGCTTCCTGACCCGCGCGAGCTCCTTTTCGAGCTTCTCGTTCTGGGTGTGCAGTTCGTCACTTGCCGAACGCAGCTGATCGCGTTCGACGGTCCAAGCCTCCAGCTCGCCCGTGCGCAGTTGCTCGTCGTCGGCGAGCTCGCCGTGCAACTTTTCGAGCTGAGCTTGCAGTGCGTCACTGGCCGCTTTGAGCTGCTTGCGCTCGGCGGTCCACGCCTCTTGCTCGCCCGTGTGCCGCTGTTGAGTGTCGGTTAGCTCGGCACGCAGTTGCTCGACTTGAGTGTGCAGTTCGTCACTGGCCGCACCGAGCTGCTCGCGTTCGGCGGTCCACGCCTCCTGCTCGCTGGCTTGCAGTTGCTGGGCTGTTCGGAGTTCATATTG
>JAGQPF010000264.1 GCA_020426845.1 Planctomycetales bacterium | reverse complement strand
GGCCAGCGTGTACGCTGCTGCGCAAAGCGCAGACTTCAAACAAGGAAACCCGAAGCGTCAGCGAGGGATAGCACTGCGGAAAGTGTCACGCCAAGGCGCGAAGACGCAAAGGCTGAACCTTGTGAAAGAGCTCCTCTTGCTGCCAGCTTAAACCTTGAGCTCCTTCCCTTCTTTGCGTCTTTGCGACTTTGCGTGAGAAAGTTGCGTTGGCAAGGCCTGCGTGTACGCTGCTGCGCAAAGCGCAGACTTCGGACAAGGAAACCCGCAGCGTCAGCGAGGGATAGCACTGCGGAAAGTGTCTGCGCAAGGTGCCACGCCAAGGCGCGAAGACGCAAAGGATGAACCTGGGGAGCGGCTACTGCGCCGCGGTTTCGGCATTTGTCGAGGCGCCCATGATGGCTTGCAGCTCCATCATGTCGGCGCCGACATCCAACTCGGCGTCGCGCTCGGTGAGAATGAAGTGGGCCGGCACACGTTGGCTCGTGGGCACGTTGGTCGGCAGCTCCAGCCACTGCGGCCCGTCCGCTCGAATGGCGCGAACCGAGAAATCCCAGCCGTCCTTGGACACCACGGCGGCCGGCACGAAGTGGTTCAGCGAGTGCTCGGCAATCAGGTTGTTCGCCCCGAGCACGCGGGTTGCGTCGACCGCTTTCGCTCGCTCCATCACGCCAAAATGAGTGATCAGCGGCGAACCGACATCATCGGGTCCCGGGCAGCTGACGACGCAGTCGTTCAAGATGATCTCAAGCTCGGGAAGCGTGCCGTCCTCCATCGTCACCTCGGCCAACCCCGCTTTGGCGAAGATCGTCGACTTCTGCATCTCGAGTTCAACGTGCGCGGCCATCCGAGCGTCGCCCGCCATTCCTCCGGACGCCTCGACGACACAACTGGACGTCGCCAGCAGGCTGCGGTTAAATCGGCCGCGCACCGGTGCGCCTTTCGGCGAATGCAGTAGCGACGCGTGGCCGCGCGCGACACACTGCTCGAACGTGGCGAATGGCGCCATCCGCTCGGGCTTGGGGGACTCCGCCGGCATTTCGGATCGGGCGCTGCGAATTACTTGCACAAAGGAGGCCCGCGAGGTGTCGCTGTTCACGGTCAGCAAACAGCGTTTCAATGTCAGTTGTTCCGCATCTTGCTCCAGCGTGAACAGCGCCGATCCCACGGAGGGGAAAATGGCGGGCAGCGAGAGCTCGAGTTGCAGCGACTCGACTTCCAGGTGCCCGGCCAGCACGTTGAACATGCTGTGCGAGTCAGCGGTTGGGGTGAAGGCCAGCCGTGGTTGGTAGCCCTCGGGAGCCGTAATCCGAATGGTTCGCGAACTGGCGAATTGAAGTTGCGAGACCGTCATCGCTCCGTTGAAGCGAAGTTCAATCTGGTTCAGCGTCGCGGATTCATTGACGCGCCGAATCGCCTCCTCCAAGGACGCCACTCGGGCCACGCCGCGCGGCGCGTCCACCGGCTGATTGTCGGGCTGCACGACGATGCGATGCGGGTCGACGGGCGCGGCAACCGCCACGATCTCCAGCAGATCGCGGGGAGGCCCGAGGACAAACTCCTCGTCACCGGCGGACGCCTCCCCCGCACTTAGATCCTGTTCCGTCAGCACGGGCGGCGGCGATGGTTCGGATGGATCGGGCGTCGGCGCGGGCTCCGGCACAGGGGGGACTGCGGGCGTCACAGCCTCGACTTTTGGCGCCTCGGCGATCGGCAGCGGCGAAAGCAATCGCACGTCGTGCGCCTCGGCCATCGGCTGATGGGGCATGCGCCACTCCAGAGCCGCGGCAATCAGAATCAACGCCGCGACCGGAGCCACCCAGGCCACCTGCCGCGCCCAGGGACGCTCGGGCGCGCGGATCACTGGCATGACCGGCGCCGCAGTGCTGAGCCGCAGCCCAATTTCTCGAGCGACGTCGTCCAGCGCCTGAATCAACTCGCCGGGGCTCTGAAAACGGTCGGCTTGCTGTTTGGCGAGCAGCCGATCGACAATATCACCGATGGACGTTGGCAAATCGGGCCGGTGCATCTCAACTCGGTCCGGCGCCTCGCTGCTGTGTCGCAACAGCTTTTGCAACATCGTGCCGGCGGCGAAAGGCGGCTCGCCAACGAGCATGTAATAGAGTGTGCAGCCCAGCGAATAGAGGTCGCTGCGGACGTCGGTGTCGCGCGGATCGCGGGCTTGCTCCGGGGGAATGTAGTCGAACGTTCCGAACATCATGCCGCTTTGCGTCAGGTCTTCCGACGCGGACTCGCCTTGATGCAGCCTTGCCAAACCGAAGTCGACGACCTTCGCGGTTCCGTCCTGCATCACCAGGACGTTGGAGGGCTTGATGTCGCGATGAACGACGTCGCGTGTGCAAGCGTGCTCAAGCCCCTCGGCGACTTGCCGTGTGTAGAGCAATGCCTCTTCGAGGCTGAGCGGTCCCTTGTGCTGCACCAGGTCGCGAATGTTCACGCCCTCGATGAACTCGAAGACGATGTAGTGCCAATTCTTGTCCGAGCCGACATTGAACACGCGGGCAATGCGGTCGTGGTCAAGCCTGGCGGCGCTTTGGGCTTCGTTCTTGAAGCGGCGGAAGGTGTCCTGATCGTCGGCCTTGTGGGGCACGACTTTTACCGCCACCGTGCGGTTGAGCTCGAGGTCATAGCCGCGGAAGACTGCTCCCATGCCGCCCCCGCCTACGAACTCGTCCAGGCGGTAGTGCCCCAGTTGCTCTCCCTCCAACTCGCGGGCCAGCTCCATCGGCCGCGTCGTAAGTCGCAATAGGTCATTCGGCTTGGAGATGACCGTCGGCTGCTCGTCCAACGGCATCATCGCGCCGCGCACGGTGGGACGTGAGGAGCCCACCTCGTCACCGCGCATCCTGTCGCTGGGGGAGTCTTGCATGGTGATTGACGGTTGAGGATGAGATGCCGGAACGGGCGTCATGCCCGCGGATTTTTGTCCGGATGGCCCGTCGGCCGCCCTCTGCATGGGGAAAAGAGACGTCGCGCCCACTTCGGCAAACGCCTATGTTCTCCATACGAACGGTGGTCGCCAACCTATTCCTTCACCGGCAACTTAAAACGGCGGTTCCAAGTGGATGGAAGCCATTCCCAATGCCGGTTAGGGAGTTCAACGAACGATTCGACGACATATGGTTCGTCGAACCCGAGTTGTTATGGACCATTCGGGGAAAATGGATGAGAAAACGATCGGAAAAGAAGAGAATCGCGTCGAAGTCGCAAGAAAAGGTGCAATCAGCCGGGAGTGACTCCCCTCCCCGAAAGGGTGGTGTAAGACCCAAGGGCGGAGTCAGCTCCGGTGTCTCATTCTATCCATGCACTTTGTTGGGTCAATCATTTCAACGACCGACGGGGCCTGACTCCCGCTGATCGTGTCCGGACGTTCCGCGCGTGCAGATTGTGCCGCTCGGCGGCGCCACGCTGACGCCCAGTTGTCACAGCACACGGAAAAACCGGGTGTTTCGTGACTTGGCGCCGTGAATTCGGCGCTCGGCGGGGGAACCCTTCTTTAGACTGACACTCAGGTACTGCGACGCCAAACGACGCCGCCTCGGTGGCACAACGGTCGCACACGGATCGATCGAGCAACCGAGTGAGGTCAGGATGAGCCAATGGGACGCGGAGCGTCACGCGCGACTGCAGCTGCATTTGGTGGCAGGGGTCGGCCCCCGAACGCAGCAGTGTTTGCTTGAACACTTCGGTTCAGCCAGTTCGGCGTTGGCAGCGACGCAAGGCGAGTTGCAACAGGTGCCGCGTGTGGGCCTGAAACTGGCCGAGCGAATTGTGGCGGCAGCTCACGAAGACGCGGCGCTGCCGGTTCTGGAGGTGTGCCGCGAGTCGGCGGTCCAAGTGTTGCTGCATGGTGATGACGGCTACCCGTCACCTCTGAGCCACATTCCCGATCCTCCGGGAGCTTTGTTTGTGCGTGGCGGTTGGATGGAAGCGGACGCGTTGAGCGTCGCCATCGTCGGGTCGCGCCACGCTACCAGGTACGGGCTCAATCAGGCCGAGCGTCTGGGACGCGGCCTGGCGCTAGCGGGACTCACGATCGTCAGCGGCCTGGCCCGAGGCATCGACGCGGCGGCGCATCGCGGGGCCCTGGCTGTCGCCGGCCGGACGCTGGCCGTGCTCGGCAGCGGCGTGCTGCGAATCTATCCTCCGGAGCATGGCGAATTGGGCGACGCGATCGCCGCATCCGGAGCACTGCTTAGCGAGGCGCCACCGCTGCGGAAGCCGATGAGCGGGGCGTTTCCTCAACGCAACCGCTTAATCAGCGGAGTCAGTCTCGGCACGATCGTCGTCGAGGCCGCGGACCGCTCCGGCGCGCTGATCACCGCCCGGCACGCGATGGAACAAGGTCGGGAAGTGTTCGCCGTGCCGGGACGGGTCGACAGCCGCTTGTCACGTGGGTGTCATCAATTGTTGCGCGACGGAGCGAAGCTAGTTGAGCACGTGGATGACGTGCTCGAGGAACTCTGTCCCCTGGCAGCGCCTGTTCGGCAGCCGGACTCGGAGCACACGGTCCATCACGCTCGTGAACTGAAACTGGATGAGCGAGAGCGGAAGGTGCTGGACCATATTGGTGCCGAGCCGACTCATCCGGACACGATTGCTGCGGAATGCCAATTGCCGATCCACCACGTGCTCGCCACGATTAGCGTGCTTGAGTCGCGCCGGTTGATCCACCGCACCAGCGGCTCCACGGTGGCTCGATGCTGAGATGCCGTTGGAAACCGGCCACCTCATTTACGATCGCGGCCGATACACCGATTGCCAACCGCTATCGTCGAGCGGCGTCGCAGCGCGAGAGGGGATCGCGCGGATGGCGCCTTGCACGCCACCGGGCGCGTTCCGGGTTTGCCTAGTCGGAGAGGTCGGAGCAGTCGACGCGGTCGGAGCAGGTCGATAGGTGGCGGGCCGCAAGGTGGCCCAATGCACCGGCGCCACGACTCGAGGACGCAGCGACGCGGTCCGATCGCTTGGATTCAGCAGGCGGGGAACGTTCGGCGGTTGGAACGTTGGAACGCTCCATGCCGGCGCGCTCGGGGTTGGCGATGCGTTGGCGTCCGGATCAGGCACGGGATTCGGGGCAGGGCCGCTCTGATTGCGAGTGGAGTTCTGGTCGGCCTCGTTGGTGGCGGGCGGCTGAGCTGGCCGCGTCGATGCGCGGGGCGGCTCGGCGGCTGATTCCGTGGACGGTCGCTGGACCTCGGTGGCGCCGCCCGGCCCGGAAGGAACGACGATGCCACTGCCAATGCCAGCGCCAACGCTGTCGGCGGGAGCGACATACGGGGTCGTCGGATACGAGTACTCGGGGGTCGCCTGCTCATATCCGTATCCCGGCAGCGTCGTCAACGGCGCCGACGATGATGGATAGCTCAGCGTGGGCCGCTGATTCACTTGTGGAATAGCGCCGGGAGGAATAGCGCCGGGATCGAGTCGTGGCCTCAGATCCGCCGGCTCGGCATTGGGGTCGACAGCGGCCGGAGTAGGCGACGCCGGCATCGCTCCATACGGCGTCGCTCCATATGGCGCCGCCGAGTAAGGCGAGGGGGGGTAGGGAGACGCTGGATACGTGGGAGTTCCCGGAGCCACCCCCGTTCCGATCGCCGGCGCCGACGGCGCCGTCACCAACGGACCAATCATCCCCGGAGCTGCCCCTGTTCCCGGCGTCAGACACGAACCATTGCAGCCGCAAGCGTTGGCGACTCGCGAGAGAAACGGGCGATAGAGCACGTGGGGAGTCCGCCGCGCCTGCCACACGTAGCTCGTCGAAGGCTGCATGTAGTTCACGCGACAGCAGGTGGTCGGATCAAGTGTCGCCACGGGGCGATACGTCGTCACCGGCACCCGCACCCAGCTGGTTGTATAGACCGTCTCCGGCGCATAGTTCACGATCGTGCGATTCTGGCAGCACGAACTGCACGTCGGGGCCTGGCAACACACGATCGTCTGCGGTTGAGGGCTCAGCCAGTCGAACAGACCGGCCTGACACGGTGTTGCCAGTTGCGCAATCAGCAGCAACGGCAGCACCTGCGTGTGGACTTTCTGTCGTGGTGGAAAACTCATCATGCCCTCAATCGTTGCGCACGTCGTGCCCGAGACGGGAACCGGCCTGAAAACGTAAATCATGCGCAGCCGGCAATGCAGAGATTTCCCCGGTCGCGGCCTGAAATACCCGAATCCGTGGCCGGTTGTTCGGGAGAGGCAAGCAAATCAATCTAATCGGATCAGCCGGACCGTGGCGGCACGACCGCCTCGGGAATTTGAAGCGAGTTATCAGCGCCATCGTGGGGAAGCAGGCGAGGTATGATGGACGCCTGAACGAGTGTTCCCAACACCGAGTGTTCCCAACACGCCGCCCCGAGTCCCGATTACGCCCGTGCCCTCATTTCGCCCGTCGAGCTGTCGCATGAGACCCGTTGCTGTTGCTCTGGCATTCTCCTTGTTGTCACTTTCCCTGTCGGCTTGCTGCCCGTTGGCGCACGGGCAGTCCCAGCCGACTCCGCTGGAGCGTCAGCTGCTGGCGGCGAAGCCGGAGGACTTGGTGAAGCAAGCCCTTGAAACAGGCAATCCTCGTCGAGGCGCGATGTTGTTCTACCAGCAACGCCTCGCCTGTGCGCGTTGTCATCTTCCCTCCGGCGGACTTGCGCCACTGGGGCCGGACTTGACCGTTGCCGATGCGAGCGATCCGGTGTCCCCGATTCTCTTGATTGAATCCCTGCTCCGCCCGTCCAAACGCATCCGCAAGGGCTACCAGCCAACATTGTTGCAGCTCGAAGATGGCCGCCGCCTGAGGGGGATCGTGCTCCGCGAAACGGCGGATTCGATCGAACTGCGGGACATTTCTCGAGACGGGGCCGTTGTGAGGGTATCGCCGGAAAGCGTCACTGCCCGCAAACTTGACGAGGTGTCGCTGATGCCCGAGGGGCTTGCGTCACAGCTGACAAGCCAACGTCAGTTCTTGGACCTCGTGAAATACTTGCACGAGATCGTCACGGGCGGCAGCAAACGAGCCGAAGAGCTCGCCCCGCCCGTCGCCATGCGCGGCATCCGGCCGTTGCCGGAGTACGAAGGGCGAGTCGACCATCGAGGAATCCTCGCCGGACTCGACGATCAGGCCCTGCGACGTGGGCAGGAAGTGTACGAGAGCCTGTGCGTGAATTGTCATGGAACGCACGACCGGCCGGGGTCGCTGCCGACCTCGCTGCGATTCGCCAGCGGCAAGTTTAAACGGGGCGGCGACCCCTACTCGATGTACTTGACGTTGACGCATGGCTACGGGCAGATGGTTGCCCAGACGTGGATGGTGCCGACCCAGAAGTACGACGTGATCCACTACATTCGCGAACGCTACTTGAAGTCGCACAACCCCGATCAATATGTGCCCGTGGGCGAAGCCTATCTGGCAAGTTTGCCGGTGGGTGACACCCGCGGCCCGGCTCCCGTCAAGTTCGAGCCGTGGGCAACGATGAACTACGGGCATACGCTGACTCACACCTACGAAGTGGGAGACGATGGAGCAAACTTTGCGTACAAGGGCGTTGCGGTCCGACTCGATCCGGGCCCTGGAGGAGTTTCTCGCGGCCGCCAGTGGATGGTGTTCGACGAGGACACGATGCGCTGGGCCGCTGGCTGGAGCGGCGAGCAGTTCATCGATTGGAACGGCATCATGTTCAACGGCCGCCACAATGCCCACCCGCGGCTGAGCGGGCGAGTCGAGTTTCAAAACCCAACGGGGCCTGGCTGGTCCAGGCCGGGAGCCCCGGCGGTCGACCTGGAGGATCCGCGGCTGCGAGGACGGGACCAGCGTCCTTACGGGCCACTGCCTCGCGAGTGGGCGAAGTTTCGCGGTCTCTATCACTTCGGCGACCGGGCCGTCGTGAGCTACAGCGTTGGCTCGACGTCCGTCCTGGAGATGCCGGCCGCAGAGCCTCACCCCGCTGACAACGCGACCTCGATCTTCGAGCGAGTCCTCCAAATCGGTCCCCGCAAGCAGCCCTTGGCGATGGTCGTCGCCCGAGCGCCTCGGCAGGGAGTGCTGCGACAAGTTCCTGTCAGTGAAACGCACTCCGTTGCGATCGTAGCGGCGCCGGCAAAGCCGGCCACCGACGTTGATCCGAAGCCGCTTGTCTTCGATGGCCAGCGTTACCTACAACTGGACAGCTCATCCGAATTCAAACTGACGGACCACGGATACAGCCTGGACGCTTGCGTCAAAACGAAACGCGGCGGCGTGCTATTCGCCAAAACGGCTGAAGGGCCGAAGTGGGTGCCGGACGGAAAGGCTTGGTTCATTCGTGGCGGGCGACTGGTGTTCGACATTGGCTGGGTTGGCGCCGTCACCGGCAAGACGCGCGTCGACGACGGACGCTGGCACCAACTGGCCATGACCTGCTCGGCGGCGGGAAAGATCAGGCTCTACGTCGACGGCATGCTCGATGGCGAAGGACAGCTCAAGCCCAAAGGTCCCGCCAACGGGCACGTGGCCCGCATCGGATTCGCCTCGCCCAACTTTCCCACTCCAACGCCATTGAACGGGGAGTTGGGATACCTGCGGATCCATGCTCGCGAATTGTCGGCCGAGCAAGTCCGGAGCCTCACGGCGCCAGCGGCGCCGGATTCAGGCGGCAACGCAACCGACGCTTCCGTGCTCTTCCATGCTGCCGCAGCCGAAGGCAAACTGTCCGGCAAAGTGCTGATGGTGAGCGAGACTGCGGCACCGGCGACCGGTTCGATCGTCGCGGCGGCGACGGGCGTGCCGGAGGCGCATTGGACCCTGACGCAACGCGGCGACCTGTTGCTGCACATTCCGGCGGGCGAAACGCCGATTCGTGCAAGCCTGCGGATCGCCTCATCCG
>JAGQPF010000263.1 GCA_020426845.1 Planctomycetales bacterium | reverse complement strand
GCTCCCCGGCCTGCCGCGCCACGCGCTGAGCTACACGCCGTGGCGCTACTCCAGCTCGACCGACATCTACGGCACGAGCGGCGGCTGGACCCAGGCCATCAACACCGGCGCAGGCGTCATCCCCGGCTACCGCCGCGCAACCGAGCCGCTCCGCACCTTCGGCGCCGCCCTCGCGAACATCCCCGCCAACCAGGTCGAGCGCGTCAAGACGGACTACGCCACCGTAGAGCTGACCGACGCGGCGAACCTGCACGGCATCGAGGTCCTGGGCCTACAGCGCGCCAAGGCCAAAGCGAACGAGCGGGCCATCCTGGAGTTGGAAGCGGCGACGCTCTCAACCGCCGACGAGATGAACACGCACATCGCCGTCCTCAACAAGATCAATGCGGCCGGCATGATGGCAGTCCGGGCGAGCCAGGATACGAATCAGCTGCTTATTGCCGTTCTTGATCATCAGGTCGCCGAATCGAAGCGCCGGCGCGACGCTGAGGCGGCAGTGATCAGTGATCACATTGCGTTTCGGACACGAGCGGCAGGGCCCGCGAATTCCGGAATACGCGGAACAACTACCGTCCTTAGCACCTTTCGAATGCCGTAGAGCGAGGGACCTCGGCGAATCGTTTGAGCAGCACGAGCGCTACTGCTTCTAGTCGTCCGCGAGCGCCAAGTTCAGTACCACAGAGAGGACAGCGATGTCAGTCTGACCAAGCGGGACGCGATGTGGCTGTCACTTGATCTAAGCACGATGCGGGGTGCTACACTTGCGCGCTGATCCAAGCGGGGAAGTCTTGGAAGCTGACAATTTGCCCTCCCGACTTGCCCAAGGCCCTCATTCTTGAGTCATTACGCAGGCGGTTCAGCGCACGTCTTAGGCTCGGTCTGGTTAAGTTCACGATGCACGCCGCCCTCCGCACGCGCCGACCCGCCGACTCCACACGACGGACGTGATCGCACAGCTGTTCTCCGTCGTCGGCGACATGGCTGGCAAGCGCTTTCTCACTGGCTAAGACGTTGTGCATTTTGCATTCCAACACGGTCGTGTTGGACTTTCGTCCGATCAGGAAATCCACCTCCGCGCCGCCGATATCCATTGCCCCGCGAAAGCGCATTCCCAATCGCCGCAAATGCCAACCCACCGCGACGCCAAGCAGACCGTCTTTCGTCGCCATAGAATCAGCCAACCTGCCAGATGGCGAGAACGAACTCAAGACTCGTAGCACGCGATCACACCACGGGCAGCGAGCGGGCGAGCAGAATCGGTCACCCTCTAGGAACTCAACCATCGCGCCCGAAAAGCAATGAGCGCACCAACTGTAGACAGGGGCAGCTGGCACGGCGAACTGCTTGTCAATCAGGTCGAATAGCAGCGTCCGCCAGCTTGCTTCGGTTGTCTTTCGAGCCATCAGCAGGCTTTTGAAGTGAACTAGTTCGCGAACGGCGAGATCTAGTTCCAGAGGTCGCGTGTCAATGGCTGCTACCAGTTCCCTGATCGGTGCTGCGAACCTGGAGAGGGCTCGCCGTTGCTTTCGGCGAGACAAGAAAGGGACTAGCTCAGCTACTGCCGACTCGAGAGGCCCAAAATCTATACCCGAATAGTCCCGAACAATCCGCCGCACGTCTGGCAAGGCAAGAGTTCCTGCGCTGTCGACCAGGTTCTTGAGACTCTCGTTGCGCCGAATCGTTTCTACGACACCGAAAACAATTCGATCGCGGAACTCCGACTCCGTTGCAGTGCGTAGTTCCGCTTGCGTACGACCGACCCCAGTCAAGGACGCGCTGATCCGACTCGACGAGCCGAGTAGCGCCTCCGCACTACCT
>JAGQPF010000262.1 GCA_020426845.1 Planctomycetales bacterium | reverse complement strand
GGTTGCGCAGTTCTGCACGGGCGAGGGCGCGCGAGGGCGCCCATGCTACGCGCGAAACATGCCTCGGCCGGCGCAGTGGGGTTGCGTAGTGCTGCACGGGCGAGGGCGCCCATGCTACGCGCGAAACATGCCTCGGCCGGCGCAGTGGTTCTGCGCAGTGCTGCACGGGCGAGGACGCCCATGCTACGCGCGAAGCGGGTCTCGGCCGGCGCAGTGGGGCTGCGCAGTGCTGCTCGGGCGAGGACGCGCGAGGACGCCCACGCTACGCGCGAAGCGGGCCTCGGCCGGAGGGTTGCGCGGGCCTGCCAAGGGCGAAAACGCCAATCAGGGTGACAAGAGTTTCAGCAGCCGCTGCTTTTCTTCCAGCAGTGGAAACGAAATATAGGTCGCGACCACACGGGCGCGAATGGTCAGCGCCCGCATCGAACCGGATGAGCCCTCGTTGGCGCGGAGCACGCGCTGTCGCTGCGAACTCAAGCGGCGGTCCAGCTTGCCGAGGTCCGACATCGTCTCCTTCGCCCGGTCCAATTGTCGGCCCAAGTCCGCCTCCGCGCGCTGACGCCGGTCCAGCAACAGTCGCCGCTGGGCGGCGACCACGTCCAATTCACGCTCAACCCCGAGCAACTCCGCGTCGCGTCGAGACGCGATCAACTCGAGTCGGCGAATTTCGGCGATCAACTGCGCCCGCAAGACCGGGTCGCGCGCAAAGTCGAGTCGCCGTTGTAGACGGGCAATGTCGCTGGCCAAAATCGCCAGATCTCGGTCCATTGACACCGCCTGCGCGTCCAGCTTGCCTGCAGCCACGCGCAACGGCAAGTCGTCCCGCTCCCACGTCTGCAACTCGGACTTCAGTTGTGCCTGCATGCTCTCGGCATCTTTCCGCAGCTTGTCTTGCTGCGATGCGATGTCGGCCTGCTGGGCGTCCAGGCTCTTGAGCTTTTCGTCCTTTTCCTTGGCGGCCTTCTCCTGCCCCGCCTTCTCGATCGCATCGCGTTCCGACTCGATCTTCGCATGCTCGACCTGCACCTGATTGCGAGCCGACTCGAAGCTGGCATTCCGGTGAGGATCGAACGACATCGCCCAACGACGGCGAAAACGATCGCGAGTTGTCGCATCGGTCTCCTGCGGAACGGCAACTTCCAAGAAGGCGAACATGCGTCCCACATCGCCCACCGCCTCGCGCCCGTCGACATCCAGCGGGTCTTTCGGGTCGACAGCCGGCAGATGGCGGATGCAATGATCCAACGCGACCAGCCCGGCCTCATAATCGCGAGCGGCCAATGCCAGCCAGGCTCGCGTGCGATAGAGACGCCAGTCGTCCTTGCGAATCTGCAGCAACTCGCGGACGGTCTCCCCCGCGTCTCCGTTGCGATACTGCGCCACTTGCACCAACGCTTGCGCATAAAGGAGGCGCCAGTCGGGCATGGCCGCCTGCGCGCGGCGGAAGTCGGCATCGCCGGACTCTCGATCGCGGCTCGACTTGGCCTCCCAATGAGCGTCGAACAGTCGCTCAATTTCGGCCTTTAGCGTCGCGTCATTGGCGGAGCACATTCCGCCAGCCAGTAAGCTCAAAACCCCAAGGGCCACCGCGTTGCATGATCGCCATGGATTCATCGATTCGCTCCTTCCCCGCCCGCTGCATGTCCGGCGAATTTTGCGGAGCAGGCGTCCGCTGCCCCTGCCCGCTGCGCATCGTTTTCGCCACATGCTCCCGAAGGACTGTCAGGTTGCCTGCCTCGGGCATCCTAACGCTTGCGACGCCCAAGGGCAAATTCCGTTGCCAGCGTCGGCGGCGAGGCGGCAGCTCACCGAGCGACGGGCGGATCGCGTTGCTGGAACTGGTCTCGCATCTGCTGCACGCGGCGCAGATCGAGCCCCGGAGGATCGCGTTGGAGGATCCAATCCAGGTCCGCCAACGCCGCCGCTTTGCGGCCGTTCTCGAATCGCAACACGGCCCGCATGCCTCGGTCGGACACCGAATTCGGATCCAGTGCGACCAGTGCCTCGAGATAACGAAGCATCGCTGGCTTGTCCTCGTCGCGCTGGGCGACGCCGAGCAGATTGCGAAGCATTCGATCGAGGATCGCCGGCGCGGCGACCGGCGCGAGATGCTGATCATTGAGTCGCACGCCTGCGCGTTCCGCGACCAACTTGACGGTCGCGGCGCGATCCAGTCGCCGCCCGCCATGAAACACATCGATCAAGACGGGCTCCCCTTCGCGAGGACGATAGCGGACCACAAAGTGGCCCGGCAAGCCGACGCCTTCCAACGGCAGATCGATCGCGCGGCCAAGTGTCATGTAGAGCACCGAGAGCGTAATCGGCAAGCCTTCGCGGTCTTCGAGCACACGATGCAGGTGGCTGTTGGCGCGATGGTAGTACTCGTGGTGGCTGCCCTGGAAGGCATTGTCCTGAAACACGAACTCATCCAGCCGACGCAGCTTTTGCGACTCGTCGGCATCCGCCGGCAACGACGCGCGCAACCGCTGACCCAACTGCGTCAGCCACTCACGATAGGCCTCGACATCCAATTCCGAGTCGTCCAGCCGCGCGAGCAACAACGCGGCGTGGCCCAGATCCATCTCCGGCTCACCGTCGCGCCCCGCGTCGGCAACCAGTCGCCGCAAATCGCGGCACACTGCTTCGACTCGCACCTGCTCTTGCAGTCGGCGCAATTCCGCCGCCTGCCGCTCGAGCGCCGTGGCCCGCTCGGCCAGCAGCCGCGCAGCGAGATCGGGCGAGCGAGCAAGCGATTGCAGGTCGTCCGACAACACCTCCGACAACGAGCCCAAACCATCGACCTGCTGCGCGAGTTCGCGCTGCTGGTCGTCGGTCACACCCTTGGACGCGAGCTGCGGCGCCAGTTGAAAGTGCCGAAAGTCGGCTGTGGTGTCGCGAAACTTCGCCAACCCAACGCGGCCGGCATGTAGTTGCAGATCATTGAGTGTGACGACCAACTGGTCATTGACGTAACAAAGCACCCGCTCCTTTTCGACTCGCACCTTCAGTCGATTCCACTCGCCGGACGCGTAGTGGGGCGTTGCCTCGTTGTGCAGCACTTTCCAGCTGTAGACCGATGAGCCGAGAAAGCACGTCAAACGCAGGCGGCCATTGCTGGGGTAAAAACCGTAATGCCGATCCTTCCCATCCGCATGAAACACAAGGCCCGCAGCCCCCGCCTCGTCGCCGAGTTTCACGTGCACCGCCACCTCGTAGGGCAGGGCAGGGGGCTCTTGCTTGAGCAAGCATTGCGTACGGCCGCCGAACCCGGGGCCAACTCCTTCGACATGCAATGTCGCCGCGCGCTGCCGCCAGTTGGCCTGCAACGGCTCCCAGATGGACGCGTCCAGCTGACCGACATGCCGCCACTTGTCGAGCGGAATCGTGTTGCGGCGTTGCAACAGCGTCCGCAAGCTCGACACCTGAATGGCAAACCCCAGGTTGTCGGTCAGCAGCGATTTCATCGTCACCACACCATGCACGCGACCTTGCCGATCCAACACGGGCCCTCCGCTATTGCCGGGCTCGACGGGAATCGCCAATTGCAGCATCCGACGGGACTCCACTTCTCGCTGCCCGCTGAGGACGCCACTGACGACGCTGTGCTTAAGCCCCAAGGGGTTGCCCATCACAACAATCGGAGCGCCGGTCGCCAGCGAGAAGTCAGGCGCCAACTCCAACGGCGGCAGCGCACGCCCTTGCCAATCGGCGCGCAGCACCACCAAGTCGTCCACTCGGTCCCACGCGACCACTTCGACGATCTTCACGGGCTGGCCCCGAGCATCTTCCACGCGAAAGTCGCGGCCTTCGCCCGTGACGTGCAGATTGGTCACGATCAAGTCGCCGGGAATAACGAAGCCCGTCCCCAGCCCGCGTTCATTTCCGTCGCGGTTCACCGCATGAATGGTCACCAGCGACGGCTTGGCGGAAGCCGCCACTTCGGCCACGGTCAACGAGCTGGATCGCCCCGCCTCGAGCGGCTCCCGCGTCTCGAGCGTCTCCAGCGGCGGCAACAGGTCATCTGCCGGCAACGCCTTGACGCTGCACGCGCAAAGGATCGCTACGACAGCGGCGCGCGTCGCAGGTTGGTAGCCTGTGATTGCCCGGAAGGTCCCGATACACCGAGCAAACCATCGTTGAGCTAGCTTTCGAAAAACCTCACTGCCGACGCGCCGCATATGATTGCCTCGAGAGAGTTGTCGCCCCCGACAGGGTGACGGACAGTAAGCGCAGGATGCCTCTTGTTCCTCGTCGTTTAGTTCTTTCTCGTCCTTTAGAACAGAGAGGCAATCGGCGTCCCACGGTCGGTGATCGGAACGGGACGCACGCCGTCATACAGCTCGCGATGCGGATCCACACCCAACGCAGCGTAGATGGTGGCGTGGAAGTCGGGCACCGAGACCGGCTGTTCGAGGATTTTCTTTCCAAGCTCATCCGTGACGCCAACGGCCTGCCCGGTGCGCAGTCCGCCTCCGGCCAACACGCAGCTAAACGCCTTGCTGTAGTGACCGCGGCCGTGACCACCGTCAAACTCGGGTGGTCGCCCGAACTCGGTGGCCACCACCACCAGCGTCTTGTCCAGGCGGCCTCGTCGTTCCAGATCGACCAGCAAGGCGGACATGGCCTGATCGAGGTCTCGAATCAACAGATGCTGATTTAGCTGTCCGTCGTTGTGAGTGTCCCAGCCGGTGCCGTTAATAAAATTGAGATTGAACGCCACTTCGACAAACCGCACGCCCTCTTCCACCAGGCGACGCGCCAGCAAACAGCGTTGTCCGAATTCGCCGCCATACTGTTCGCGCAGCTCGGCGGCCTCGGACTTGAGATCGAAGACGCCGGCAAACTTCGGCCCTGCGAGTTGAAAGGCGGAAGTCTGCGTGTCCGCGTAGTCGGCCACGCGTTGATCGCCATCGGTCCGCCGCCGGTAGCTCTCGACCAGCGGCTCCAACAACCGTTGACGGCGCTGTTGCCGTTCATCCCGCACGGGGCTCCTCAAGCCCGCCGGTCCCGCCTCGGTGTCGATCAAGTACAAGTAGCTATGTTTCGCACCCAGAAATCCGGGACCCCGGCTCGGGCTGGGGTAGCCCATCAAGACATAGGGAGGCACGCCCTCGCCGCGCGCCCCCAGTTCGTGCGACATGACCGCTCCGATCGACGGGTAGACAGTCGTCCCCGTCGGAGGCCGCCCGGTATGCAGCCGGTTGGTGGCCGCGGCGTGCTCGTCGATCACGTCGTGATTGACGGTGCGCACCGGAACACAGTGCCCGGCGAGCTTGGCCAGTTGCGGCAGATGCTCGCAGAATCGCACGCCCGGGATGGCCGTCTCAATCGAGTCGTAGTACGACCCCGGATCCTTCTTGCTGGTGCTTTTGCGTTTGGGGTCGAACGTGTCGACATGACAAGCGCCGCCGCCCAGCCAAATGAAGATGCAGCTGTCGGCCTTGCCGCTGGGCACGGGCGCCTCGGCCGCGCGCATCAGCGACGGCATGGCCGCAGTCATGCCGATTCCCGCCGCGGCCGGCGCGGTCTGCAAAAATGTTCGTCGAAACAACGTTAGATACTCCTAGTTCGCAATCGCCAAGGAAAGGAAAACCGAAGCGTCAGCGAGGGATGCAAGCCGGATTTCGCATTCGAAAGGTAACCCGAAGCGTCAGCGAGGGATCAGAGCTGCGGACAAGCCAGAATTCGCATTCGAAAGACCGGGGACTTTCCGGCGTAGTTGGGAGGGCAGGAAGCACGTTACGGCACAAACACGAATTCGGGCGAGTTGAGCAGCGCCCAGATGCCATCCTCCAGTCGCTCGCGCCAATCGGAGGCGAGCCGCTGGGTAGGTGGATCGCCTTGGCGCACGCGTCGCTCGAGCTCCTGTTTGATCCGAGTTGCCTCGTGATTCAAGTGGTTGGACCAGGACACGGGATTGCGGAGCCGTTCGCGAGGTCGCTTGGGGGCACCGGGGATCACTCGCGAGTCGAAGCCCGGCTGCAACAGCTCTGCGAAGTTGGCTCGTTCGGCGGCGGTCGGCGCACGCGTCAGGAACTGCGCGAACAAGCGATCGATCAGCTCCTCCAGCCGGACGTCGTCCAGCGCCATCTCAGTCACCACGTGGTCGTCGGACAAACGGGTCGCCCGCATGCCGGCCAGTCCGTTTGCCAGGGTCAAGGGCTGCAACATGGTCGGCTCCTCCTCGCGAGCGGCGATCGGGTTGGGCCGGCTCTCGCGCCAACCATAGGCAGCCAGCAAGTCAACCATGGTCTGTGCGGCCGGCAACGCCAGCGCCGGGCGATCGCGTTCGTTGGCCAGCGAAGTGAATTCCCAAGCGCGCCGCGGCTCTCCCAAATTCAAAAAGGTTTTGGAGTCTCGACGTCCCTCCGGATCCAGCGACAGCGGCTCGGTGTCCATCGCCTTGCCGGCGGCGCTAAGGAGCGAGTCCAACAGCTGCTCGGCCGACATCCGCCTCCGGCTGGGCGCCGCGAACAGATCGAGCTCGGCGGAGTCTCGTCCCGGCGCCAGCTGCCGCTGGTAAGCATGGGAATTGAGCATCAACGAGGCGACATGCTTGAGATCGTATTGGTGGCTCATCAGCTCGCAGGCCAAAAACCTCAGCAGTTCGGGGTGCAGCGGACTGGAGTCGTGCCAATCGTCGATCGCGCCGTTCAAACCACGGCCGAAGTAGCGATGCCACATGCGATTCACAACCACCTCGGCAAATCGCACGTTGTAGGGCGAGGTGACGAGTCCCGCGAGCTGCTCGCGTTGGTCGGCGTCCGCGGGCAAGGTTTGCGTCGCCTGCTCAAGCGTGACCCACTGATCAAACGGCCACTGCGGATCGATCACCGCGCCGGGCTCGAGCGAGCTCTTCACCAGCGGCTTGCGGCCGCCGGGATTCTCCGGCACGGTGCTCGACACGGGCAACTTGATCGCCTTGCGTTCGAGGAACGCGGCCAACCCCATCAACTCCTTTTGTTGGTACGGGTGATAGGGCGCGTCGTGGCAGCGGGCGCACTTCATCTCCACGCCGAGAAAGGCGTTGGCGATCACATGCGCCTTGGCCGCCATCGGGACATCATTTTGGGTCGCCAGCGAGAAGCCGCCGGGGCCGCCATCATAGACGCTGCCGCGCATCCGAATCAGCTCGGTGGCAAACCGATCGAACGGCTTGTTGTCCACCATGGCCTCGTGAATCCAAAACCGGAATGGCCCGGTGTTGTTCAGCTTCGGCTTGAGGATGCCGGGGTTCTCCGCCAACACATCCTGCCAATAACTGACCCAATGGTCGGCCCAACGATCCGTGGCCAGCAATCGCGAGATCGTGCGCGATCGACGTTGATCGGCGCTCTCGGCGTGAAAAGCAGCCCATTCCTCGGCCGTCGGAATCACGCCCGAGACGTCCAAGGTCACCCGCCTCAAGAATGCGTCGGGGTCAGTCAACTCGGCTGGCCGGATGCCCGCTTGGGCCAAACGTGCATTCAGAAAGTGATCGATGGCGTTGTTGGCCGGATACCCGGCGACGGGAGCGGGAGTGTCGGGCCGCAATTCGGCGGCAATTTCGGCCGCCAGGGCATGGCGTTCCCGCCAGTAGTGGTCATCCTTGGCCGACGCCTCGCGACGCAAACGGGTGTTCAACGCCGCAGTCGCTTCCCGCAAACGCTCGACCAACTCGGTGCGAAACGCCTCCGTCAACGGTGACGTGGTGCCCGCAGGTCCCAGCAACGCAAAGACATCGTCGCTACCGGCAGCGCGGGCCCCGAGATAGGCTTCGCCCAGCTCGACGCGCACCCCCTTGCCCCCGACGACCAAGTCCCAAATCACTCGATGCTCGCCGGCAGCGAGCTCCACCGTCTGGCGTTGTTCCTGATGGCCCGCCGACAGAGCCGCCAATTGGCCTTCGACTCGAGCCAATTCGGGCACCGACTCGTGGCCGCTCGAATTCCGGCTCATCAACGGCGTCTCGACGGCCAGCTCACCGTCGATCCACAGCCGCGAGCCGTTCTTGGAACGCAGCAACAGCTCCCAATGCCGAGCCGAGTCGAGCTTCAGCACGCCGTACATGCGCACCAACTGAGTACTCAAATCCGCTGGCACGCCGCCCGCGAGGTATTCGTTGGGAATCGCAGTCGCCGCAAATTCGTGCTGGACGTATGCGGCTCGAGGAGCGTCGCCGATCTCGTCGTCCAATTCGACGAGTTCCTCCGGAGCGTTGGCATAGACTTCGACCAAAACTTGGCCCGCCGGCAACCCGGCGAATTTGGCCCCCCAGTCGACGATTTTTTGCGTCTTGGCAAAGCGTGCCTGAAGCTCCTCGGGCGCTACCAAGGCGCGATGAATCGCCAGCTCGTCGATCGCGCCAACGAAGCTGCTGCCGCTGCTGCCGCCCATCGACGAACCGATCCAAAGCTGGTCGTCATCAACAACGGGAGCTGCGGTCGTTTTGCCTCCCATGTCCCAAACGCCCTTCAGCTCGCCGCCATCGAGAAAGCCACGCAGACTGTCGGGCTCGCCAAATCGATAGCTCACCGCGACGTGATGCCATTCTCCGACCCGCATGCCTCGGTCAGCCGTCCAGCGGTGGTACTGCGGCTGCGGTCCGCGCGAGCGGAAGAGAAAACTGGGGAAAGCGCGTCCGCCCTTGCCGGTCAGCCGCAGCGCGTAGTTCTGATTGTCTTTGGGCTGCCCCGCTCGGTTCGTCCTCCCTTTGCCGACCACGTAAGAGTGGCGACCGTCGCCTGCCGCATCCAACTTGACCCAGGCTTCGATGGTAATCGCGTCGCCCAGATCGAAGTCAAGCGGACTCTCGGCGCCGGGATCGTCCACGACCAACCGAGCGCCATTGCCGGGCAGCTGCAGGGCTTGCTGCGGGTCGGCAAACACGGGGTGCCGATCCGGTGAGGCGCCGGTGACGGGCCACTTGGCGCCGGCCTCCAGCGTTGGCGGTCCACCCCATTCACCTACCGCCTGATCGGCCGGCGATTGGGACATGTTCCAGTACAGGACGGGCCGGGTGGCAGCAACCCGCTGCTGATAGCTCGGCGGCTCGTCCGCGATCACCGTGAGGGTAGAGCCAGCCGATGCAGCCAGGAAAAGCAGTGCAAGACGAAGTCGCATCATCGCGGTTGCTCGTCAGATGTCAGGAAGGAAACCCGCAGCGTAAGCGAGGGATGAATCGCGGGACACTAAGTGAACCACCGCGAGAGCCCGATTCCCACGCAGTAGCAGACGCCGACAACGCCCAGGAGGGTGCTGAACAGGCCCGCGGTCAGCGCCATGATATGACGCACCACACCGGCCTGGTCGGGCGACCAATCACTTGCCCAGAGCGTGATCAAACCACCTGCCCAAACCAGCAACACGCAAAGCATCGCCAGCAGTTGTGGAATCTGCCCCAGCGGGGCGGTGAGCGCAAGCGGCATCCCCAAGGAAGCGAACATCACCATCAGTGTGGAAATGCGGAATCTCATGGGTTCCAGCATACCACACGCCGCGTTCCGAGACGCAAAGGGAAAGGCCCGCGACCGGGGCTTCCCGATCGCGGGCCTTGCGAGCATCAGACTTGCCGCCGGCCGGACTACTGGGCCAGAGGCGGGTTGTGTGGATAGTTCGAGGAAGGACCGCCGTCGACGTTGCCAACCATGTGGTAGTGATTGTGGTCGATGTAGATGACTTCCACCGAGTCCTCGTCGCGAATCGTGTGGGGATAGGGCCAGCCCACTCGTGTGACTTCTTCGTAGTAGATCGTGCACTTGTAGTGAGCGTGGTGCAGCTGGGCAGGGCCGATGAGCGGCACGAAGCGGGGCGGATCGACGTAATCGGCGATCAGGTCCTTGGCAATTCGCACGCGATTGCGTTGCACCTCGTGCAGGAACGGCAGGCCACCCTGAACCGGTCGAGCTCGCTCGAACGCCCGCATCACTTCGTCGTCACTCGGCGGGTCCATCGCCTTGACGGGACCACCATGAGTGGTCGGCCCCAGGATCGGCACCCGCTGGTATCGCTCGTGGATCCAAGCCTGGTCCTCAAGCCGTTTCTGCTGCAGCGGCGACACGGGCACCGGCAGCGCCGCGGCACCCAGGTTAAATCCGTTGGTGATGCCAATGCACCCGGTGCTGGCCACCGCGCCCGCGAGGGTGGCCACCAGCAACGCCAAGGTGAGCGTTTTGCGAATCATGACTTCTTCCTTGAATGCCGTTCTCTCAAAGCTCGGCCGAGCCTGCCTTGTTTCGAACCGGTGATGCTCTGCTTTTCCCTGTCGGCGACCTGGCGCAGCCGACGTAGCAACTTCGCTAGGACAAGTATCGTGTGAAGCTGGGGCAAACTTGCGGGTTTTTCCAATCGAGACGAATTTTCCGAGGAATTCGGCAGCGATTTTGCCCTGCCTGCGATCGGCACGGAGCCCGCTGAAACAAGCAACCGATCGGGCAGCCAATTCCCTGACAAACTAGGCAAGAACGAAAAAAACCCTGCCGTCCGAAGACGGCAGGGTCGGGCCGAACTGGAAAGAACCCGTTAAATTCAGCTAGCGTTTCGAATGGAAGTCCAGGAACCACCAACCGTCATCCCATTCCAGCGACACCTTCCGCCATCCCAGCGGGACTTGGGGATAGGGGTAGAAGGGGCCGATGTAGGGCCAGGCGGACGGCGAGTACTGGCGAGGATACTGCAGAGCCGCGTAGTTGGAGTTGGCCGCCGTCGCCGCCCAAGCATAGGGGGGCAGGTTGGGGTGATCGTAGCTCACACCGGCGCCGCCTCCCATCGAGGCATCGTGCATCGGCACCGGGCCTCCACCATAGCCACCGTACTCGACGTTGTTCACCGGGGTCACGGGGCGTTGGCCCATCGCAACCGGCATGTTCGAGACCGGCATCGGCTGATTGGCCGAGGTCTGGCGGACGGACGACTGAATCCGAAGTCCGTTGACCACCTGCTTCACACCGTAGATGCGGCGAGCGACGTCCAGGACTGCGGAACGTTGTTGAGCGGTCGAAGTCGTGCCTTCGAGGAAGACGGAACGCCCCTCGACGTGCAGGTCGAGCGAGCAACCGTGCAAGACTCCTTGACGCTCCATCGCCTCAAGTTTGCCGACAAGCGTGCGGCCAATCCACTCGTCCGAGGGAGCCGCCGGAGAGGTGCCTTGCGTTTGTTGAATCGGCTCCTCCTTGGCGAACGTGGGGATCAACCCCTCCGCTTGAGCGTCTTGGCTGGTGGGAATGTCCGACGATTCGGGCAGTTCCAACCCCTCGACCCCCGAGCCGATCGCTTCGCCGGGGACAGGGATGTCCAGCGGAACCGGGTCCGAGGCGGGCGTCTCCCGCAGCTTCGGCACGGGGATTTCCGTGGGCACCTCGCAGGCGACTTCGATGTCATTCACCACCTGCCGCACTCCGGGAACGCGGCGGGCGATGTCCAACACCAGGTCTTGCTGGCGTTTCTCGGACACGTGCCCCTTGATCCAGACGGTGCCCTGGTCCACTTCGAGTTTGATGTTGAAGCCGGCGAGCTTGCCGTCGGTGCGTTCCACCTGCAGCCGCTCGACAATCATTTCGGCGATCTTCTGGTCATCGCCGTGCGACACGGCGGGAGCGATGGCTGCTAGAGCCAAGACCCCCATTGTTACCAGTTTCCGTCGCATGGGTCCCCCTCCTGATGGGTTCGTATACGTGTATCCGTTCGGGCCTATGCGGACCAACTGGCCCGCAGCCGGACAACTTGGCTGAATGGGTGCAACCGCTGACCGGCGAACAAACTTCGAACGGGCATACAGAGGGGGCAAGAAATCGGCAGCTGACAACTCCCGTTTCTCGGTGCGAGTTTCCCCCCTGCGCACCGTTCCCAATTTCAACAATGTGCCTCGCCTCACCCCGGGCCGAACGACATCCAGCCGGCAATCGGATGATTGCCTGGCCGGACGATTTCCAACCACCTCATGAATGCGAAGCTCGGGCTGGTCGCCCGAATGCCGGAGTATGCAAAATCGCGATAACCCGGCGCGTTGAACTGTCTTGTCCGAGAGTATTTTTCGGTAGGATCCGCCGCCTCGGGCAGTGTTTTTGCATATTTTGCGGGCAAATTCGGTTATGACGGCCAGCCTTACCCCCGAGAGTTTCGCTGACCGGAAAAGATTGACACCCGTCGCCCTTACGAAAGCCCCAACCAACCCTTTCACGCTAACCGGTAACTTTTACCGACCCCGACCACCACGAGTGAGAACGACGCCGGGCCAAGAGCGCCCGCGCGGCTTGTGAAAACGCCGTGACGGCCCGAGAAATTCGCGAAAACGGACGATTCGGCAGTTTTTTGCTCAAGTAGCTCGAGTTTTCGGCCGAGACGGCACGCGCGTTGCCTACAAGCCTGTTGAGATCACAAGGATGTGACCAAGAGCGAGAAATTGATGGATACGACAACGATGTTTTGGTCGCTGGCTTGGATTCAGCTCGCGGCCCTGGCCAGCCTGATCGCATTTCGACTCCCGCTGGGCGACTTGGCGAGCACAATCTGCCAGTGGGTGTTCTATATGGGGCTGGCGCTTGTCGGCTCCGCCACGCTCTACGCGTTGGCCCACCAATCGGCCTGCTGGATCTGCCCGGCCATCTGCCTTGGGGTCATGATCGTTGTCGCCGCCTGCGAACCCGCCTCGGGGGTGGAAGGCTCGGAAGCCATCTAGGACGCCGCGGGGCATGGTCGTGGCACAGCCTGCCGGCCTGTGAGCGCATCCGTTCGGCTACTCGAACATCACCCGCAGGCCTTTGCGGATGGCTCCCAACCGCCACTTCACGGCCGACCAGGCTTTGGTTCCGATCCGGTCGGTTCGCAAACGTTTTTGGAAATTGCTTTCGATGGCCGCGGTGTACTCCATCTCCAAGAACTCGAACATCCCCGGCGCCACCTGCGCGGGTTGACGACAAAGCTCTTCGTACGAGATCTCGTAAAAATCGGCCCGAGCCTGGCCGTACTCACGCACTCGCGCAAAATGGGCTTCGGTGAGTTGGCGCCAGTGCGCTTCGTCGTTGCGAATTCCCACGCCTTTTTTTTCGCGATGGGACAGCGAGGCGGCGATGTCGTCCGGGTCGCGGCGGATGAACAGGATCTTCGCCCCCGGAAACAGCTCGAGGTAGAGGGGCAAGAGCACGCAAATCCGGGCGTCTTTGATGCCCCAGCGGGAGCATCCGTCGTACCCCCACTGCATGTAATCATCTCGCCATTGCCGCAAAATGTAGCCACCGACCCGCTCTCGATGGGAAAGCACCTCGTCCACCGAGAGGATCGGCAATTTCGCCCAGTTATCCCCTCCACCCATGATCAACTCATCGTTGACGTGGATGGAGAAGAAGTGGGATTCGTTGCGAGAAGTGTTGCAGGCGAGAAACAGCCCGGCCTGGTGGAGGCAGCCGGCAAGAACCGTGGTTCCGGAATTATGCATCCCCACGATCAGCACCGGCGGCGGCGGGGATTCGGCAACTTCTGCGGGCAGGCGTCGACTCACTTTGGCGCCCCGGGGCGGCGTTGTGGAGGAGGCGGTTGTTTATCACTCAAGGAAACCCGAAGCGTAAGCGAGGGATCGAATCGCCCGCCCCTTCACCACACTGGACTTAAGGAAACCCGAAGCGCAAGCGAGGGATCGAATCGCCCGCCCCTTCACCACACTGGACTCAAGGAAACCCGAAGCGTAAGCGAGGGATCGAATCGCCTCCCCCTTCACCACACTGGACTTAGGGAAACCCGAAGCGTAAGCGAGGGATCGAATCGCCTAACCCTTCACCACACTCAACAGCCTAGCGAAGCTGCTTCTCCAATTCCGCCTCGAGCTGCGAAGCGTCTATGTTATTGTTCACCACGCGACCATTCTTGTCGACCAGCAACATCATGGGCAGCGACAGCACGCCCAATTCGTTGACGAGCCGGTTCTCCATCCCCATTGGCTCGTGCAGTTGGGGCCAGGGGAGGCGGTTTTTCTTGAGGAATGCGGCCATTTCGGTGGCCTGGTTGTCGCAATTGATGCCCACCGGGACAAAGTCGTTGCCGAATTTCGCCTGTGCCTTGCGAATCGTTTCCATGTCCTGAGTGCAGACCTCGCACCAGCTGGCCCAGTAGTGAATTAGCACCACCTTGCCACGCAGACTGGAAAGCTGAAACGACTTGCCGGTGGAGTCGGTTCCGGTCAGCGTCAACGGCTTGCCGACGCTCTCCAGTCGACGCTTGGCGCCCGCGGCTTTGGCATGGACTCGAGCGGCGGGGAAGCCGCTGACAATCCGGTCGTAGTACTTGACCGCGTCCTCCTGCTTGCCCGCAAACTCTTGGTTGAAGCCAAGTTGCAGCAGCGCCTCGGGGGCGTCCTCCGACTTGGGATGCTTGTCGATAAACTTCTCGAGGTCCCCCAGCCACTGCTCGTGAAGCTTGCCGATCTTCTCCTCATCGATGTCGGGCGAGCCCATCTGCCGTTCATATTCCGACGAGATCGCGACAAATTCCACGTGCGCCACAAGCTGCTCGTCGCCGGGTTTGAGCACGGTTTCGACGAGTTGTCGCAAGTATTTGATGCCGTTGGGGAAAGCCCCCTGCTGAATGGCGGCCCCGATCGTGTCGGCGTACGCCTGGACCCAAACGTCGCGAACCTCGTTATTGGGCGCGGCTTTGACGATGTCCATCAACAACTGAGCTCGCTGTTCGTTCAGCTTTGCCTTGGTGGTGATGGTCCGAGCCGCCTCAATCTCCTTGTCGAGGTCGGCCAATTCGGTGATCAACTTCTGCATCTGAGGGCTGATCGCGCCGGCCTGCGCTTGGGCCTGTGCGAGGTTGCTCGTCAGCATTTCCTGGAAAAAGTAGCCGCCACGAGCGACTTGGGACTCATCGAGTGCGGAGGGGAGGTCGATGAGTCGCCAGGCTTGACCGACCTGCACGAGCGTGCCGACGGCCACTTGCGCGTGCTTGCCATCGCCTTGGGCGATCACGGCCGAAACATTGTCGTAGACGTAGATGTCCTTGGTGTTGTCCTTGGTCGCGGCCGGAATGACGCCCGGCTGGCTGCCGCCGAAGTGAATCCACCGCGCGTCTTTGCCGATTTTCTGCTGAGCCCTCGCCAGTCCGGTAAACTCGGATTTTGCGGCCTTAATCCGCTTGCGAATGTCGTCCAACTGCGAGTCGGAAACGCCCAACTGCTGCAGCTCCTCCTCGGAGATCAGCAGGCGTCCGAACCGCGCCGCGTCTCCCTCCTGGATGGCAGTGACGGTCTCCGAGGTCACTTCTTCGGGGGAAATCACCTTCCAGGCGTCGATCGCGCCGTCCTCGTCCGCGTCGACTCCCCAGCGAATCCCACCCGTCCCGAGCCATCGGAACTGGTCCGCCTTGCCGTCGAAATCGGAGTCGACGTCGCGATACACCTCGACACCATTTTTGTAGTAGCACCAGTGGTCGACACGTTGATCGTCATTGGTGTCGAGAAACCGTCGCAGCAACTGTTGCGACGAGGAGTAGACATGCCAGCCGGAGACCTTTCCCGCCGCGTAGTTCTCGAGGCGGCAGTCGGCCGGGGCCTCGGGGATGTCGTAGCTGACGTCCGTCTGCACGGGCTTGAGTTTCAGGGCATCTTCGACGGTGGGAGAAGCGGCTTGAACCGAGGTGGCCGAGCAGGCCGCTCCCAGGGCCACTGCCGAAAGCAACCGACGAAATCGGCGGAAATTGTCGAGTAAACGTCGTTGAACGGAGGATTTCGTGCTTCGGCGCATCTCGTGTCCCTCGAGGCAGTAATTTGGTATTCAAACTCGGTGAATTCGCCGCAATCGTTTTCGACGCACCGTCCCGTCAACTTTGGCATTTCCCGCTTGGCCGGGAAAGTCGACGAATTCGCCACCGTCGGCGCCACCGGCCGGTTGCGAATCTGCTGCCTGGAATCTAGAAAAACTCGCGGGGAATTCCAACGTCAACTCGCGAACCCGACCGCGATATCCGATCTCTCTCGGAGTGGCCACAAAGGGAAGCGGAGTGGGAACGGGATTGGCAACGGGATTGGCAACTTTCACTCCACCGCCCTTTGACAACCACACGGTTGAATTTAGAATGCACACTCTTCAAGCAGGGTGGTGGCGGTGTTGGAGTAATCTCCCTCGCCCGCGAGCAAGGATGGGCGCATAGCTCAGTTGGTTAGAGCGCGTCGCTGATAACGACGAGGTCCGAAGTTCGAATCTTCGTGCGCCCACTTTCTTCTTCCTTGCCGGTTCTCGAGCAATCGCTGTCGTTCGCTGGAGCCCAAGCCGGATGCCCAACCGGACCTTGCAGCATGGTGGGGCGGCAATTGCCATCACGGGCTGGGCTGGCCAGACGCTCTCCTTGCTCGCCATCATGTGGCCCAACGCGTTGGCCCTGAAAGTCGACTTCGTCGCAGCTTGGTGTTTCGCGGCGTTGTTCACGATCGTGCTGGGGATAGGGCTCGCCATGTTCGCGATGAGCCGCGGGCACACAGCCGCCTTCGGGGTCCTGGCTCTCTCGAATATCGTGGGCCTCATGACGATCGGCGCCTTGCCGGACCTTATGGGTGATCCGGCAGACGAGCGAATCGAGTTCGCTTGCCCGTATTGCGGCGAGCGCACGATGCTATCGCTGGAACACGCGGGGAAGCGAGGAAGATGCCGCGCGTGCGGCGAGTGGATCGAGGTGCCGGGGATGCTTTCGCAGGCCGATTTGCCGCGTTCCCACGAGAACGAGGCGGATGAAGAAACGGCGCCGCCGCGCGACCGAGACCAAGTGTGAGGCGACCGGCAGTGCAGGCTTGGAGCCGGGATTGCCAGCATCCACGCGGTGGAGTATCGTTCAACCATGCGTTGCGTTTGGCGAGCACACCTTGCCAAGCGACAACCAAGCGACAACCAAGCGACAAGTTCGGGGCCGTAGCTCAGCTGGGAGAGCGCCGGCTTTGCAAGCCGGAAGTCGAGGGTTCGAATCCCTTCGGCTCCACTCCGACACCATGTCGAAGACATTGGGAGGCCAGTCCGAAACGACTTGGACTGGTCCGACAAACAACTCGACGGGGGTCTCAACAGGCAACTCGGCAGTGACACATTGCTGTCACAATCGTTCGGCCCACGCGAGCACACCGCGTCGGCCAACGCGGAAAAAGCGGCCCGCAAAAAAACTTTCCATTTATTGCGACGCCCCCATTGACGCGGCCGACGGTTGCCCTAGAATTCCTCACCTCGCGAGCGTGGAAAAGTTGTCGAGAAACTCGACAGCCCCAACTCACGAGCCCCGCCTCGGCCGGTTCAAACGAATCAAACGATTCACCTGAAACCGAGAGGCACAGCGGGGTCGAGCAATTGGACAATTGTTTGTTTGCTTGTTTGCGAAACCAAACAATTGTGCAAGATCGGCTCGGGATCAAACGACTGGAGCAGGGTGAGTCGTCGGAAACGACACGACACGCCACCCAATCCATCGCGTGGAAGATCGGCTGAAGAACTTCACCGGCACGGCCGAAAGAAACCTTCTCCGCATCACTTTCACGAAGACTTCCCGAAACCTTTCAAAATTTTACTCGACCCGGTTGACACCACCTGGAAGACCTCCTAACATTGGCTTCTTCCCAAGTGGGAAACGGGGCCAGCCGAGAGCAAACTCAAAACGAGCTTGCCTTGGCGACCAGAAGCACACGACCGATTTTCCTCGCGAACCTTTCCGACGAAAACCGCTCCTGTCCTTCTGGGCAGTCCAGTAACTGAACGACGAGCTCCTTTTGGGGAGTGAGTTCGGTGGCCGTCGATCTTTGACAAGTTGATTTGTAGCGGTAGATGGCATCTTCGCCTGAACGACAACGCTATGCAGGCTTCGCGAGAGATCGCGTGGCGTGTGTTGGCGAGTCTCACGGGAGTTCGAGAAATCGAGTTCCCATTGGGTCATTCACGTTCAGGCGACTGAGTCGGATATCGATCGGCGGATTGCGAGAGCAACCCGCGCAACGATCGGATTCGACTCAACGTTCTGGTAGCGTCGAGAGGCATCTTCCGAAGGCGAGGCGACGACAGTCGCTTTGTTAAAGGGAGAGCAATCTCGTATTGAATCGTTACATTCTCCGTCAGCACGATCATGGCGGCGGAGATATGGTGGCGGCTGATTGATGCGAGGCGAGTCGGTTGCGAAAGCGGCGGCGTTGGAGCCTTGAATCAATGTGGTCAAGCTACTAAGGGCGCATGGGGGATGTCTTGGCGTTGGAAGGCGATGATAGGCGTGGAAGACTGCGATAAGCCTGGGGAAGCTGTCAAACGAGCGATGATCCCGGGGTTCCTTAGCAAACCTGGCGAACTGAAACATCTAAGTAGCCAGAGGAAGAGAAAGAAAAATCGATTCCCTTAGTAGCGGCGAGCGAACGGGGACTAGCCCAAACCGCGGAGGTCTTCCTCTGCGGGGTTGTAGGGCCCTTCACATGAGAGTTACCAAGCAGCCGGTTAGCAGAACTTGCCTGGAAAGGCAGACCATAGAGGGTGACAGTCCCGTAAGCGAAAATCGCGCTGCCTCTCGAGGGGTACCTGAGTAGGTCGGGCCACGTGGAATCCTGACTGAATCTACGGGGACCATCCCGTAAGGCTAAATACTCTCCAACGACCGATAGCGAACTCAGTAGGGCGACTGAAAGATGGGAAGAACCCCTGCTAGGGGAGGTACTGAACCTGAAACCATGTGCCTACAAGCGGTTGGAGCACTATGACGAGCTTGCTCGTAATGTGTGACAGCGTGCCTTTTGCATAATGATCCGGCGAGTTACCGTTCATGGCGTGGTTAAGGCCTTCCGGGCCGAAGCCTCAGGGAAACCGAGTCTTAATAGGGCGACAATTGTCATGGGCGGTAGACGCGAAACTGAGTGAACTACCCATGAGCAGGTTGAAGCGCGGGTTATACTGCGTGGAGGACCGAACCCACTTGGGTTGAAAACCGAGGGGATGACTTGTGGGGAGGAGTGAAAGTCTAATCAAACGCAGAGATAGCTCGTTCTCTCCGAAATAG
>JAGQPF010000261.1 GCA_020426845.1 Planctomycetales bacterium | reverse complement strand
GCCAGCACAGGCTGGCAGCCTGTGCCACAACAGCCTGTGCGCGAATGCCAGCACAGGCTGGCAGCCTGGTGCCATGCGCTTCAGGCGGCCCGGAAGGGCCGCCCTACAGCCTGTGCCACAACAAGCATCCCAGATCGCCCCCCTTGCTGGCGGGGGAGTGTGTTTTCGGCAAACTGCATGCGGGCGAATCTCGTCATAATGGGCAGTAGGCCCTGCGATCATGGAAACGGGGACTACCCTTGAACAGGGCTTGGGGGGAACGTCCCCGCCCAATAACTCTTCAACTCTTCAACACTTCCACCTTTCGAATTCCTCCACCTTTCGGCGATTGACCCATGCCTACGTTTCCAGCCTGCTCGCGAATCCTCCTGGCCGGTTTGGTTTTGTTGCTTGCTCCCGCCGCGATCGGGGCCCAGGAAATCGGTTTTTGGGAAGAGTTTGCCTTGGCGGAGGATCGTGAGGCGGCGCTGCGGCAGTTGATTCCCGGCACGGAGGACTACTACTACTTCCATGCGCTCCACTACCAGAACACCGAGCGGTTTGAGCAGTCGGCCGAGATGCTGAAACTTTGGGGAGAGCGGCATGGTCGCACGGCTCGCTTGCGCGAGATCGCCACTCGCCAGTCGCTGTTGACCTATCCCCGGGACCGGGCAGCTTCGCTGGAGTTCGTGCGTTCCGAGCTCAATTTGCACTTTGGCCACCAACGGGAGGTGGCTGGCGAAAAGCCGAATCTGCCGACGCGTCTCGATCCGGCGTTGATTCAACGCGAGCGACTCTCCCAACTGGCCCATCAGCACAACGACCTGCGAGGATTCGAGTCGACGGCATTGCCGTGGCTGGCCTCCACCGACCTCAACCCGGACAAGCGGCGGCTGCTCTTGCAGCAACTCGATCGCCCGGATCTGCCGAATTTGGTCGATCTGGTGGACGCGGATCTGAAGCACCCGCGCAGCGGAGGTTTTGGCAGCCTGAACATTCATCGCCTCATGCTGCGCTCGCAGTTGGACGAGCTCGCTCGTCGCCAGCCGCAACTGCTCAGCCAAAGCGCCTTTGTGCGCACCTATCTGACGAGGTTGGCGCCGACGGACGACGAGGACTGGCAGTACGACGATGACGTCAAGTTGTCACATCTCGATCGGCTCTGGGGCTTCGTAGCCAAGCTGGGGCCCGTCCACAACTCGCTGAAGGCCCATGTGCTCTACCGGCGACTTGCCCTGGATCGGATCCGTGGGGAGTTCAACCGAGATCGATTCGACGAGTACCTCCGCCTGCCTCGCAGCGTGCCCTACGTCAACCCGGATTACCTCAAGGTCGATGAGCGTCGTCGCTACATGTGCAATCTGGGCGAGCAGTATCCCGAGTCCGGTCTGCCGCCGGTCGGCAACGACGAGTCGTTGGTGCGGCAGTACTTGCTGCACTTTTTCGTGAAGGATGACAATTACGACCGCTACTTGCCGTTGATTCGCACCGAGTACCTCAAGCAGGCGTTCGCCGAGTCCAAGGTGACGGCGGGCGTCGGCAATCCCGAACAGTGGGCGTCGCTGCTGCCGCCCTCGGCGTTTCAGGCACTCAAGGACCGGGTCGACCTGGATTTTGCTCCCGGAAACCGTCGGTTGTTTGGAGCGGAGGCCAACGTCTCGCTCGACTTGGACATCAAGCACGTCGACACGTTGCTGGTAAACATTTTTCGGATCAACACCGAGACGTTCTATCGCGCGAACGCCAGTGTGGTGAACACGGACATCGCCCTCGACGGGCTCGTTCCCAACTGGCAGCGGCAAATCAAATACACCGACCCGCCGCTGCACCGCAAACGTCGTCACTTCGATTTCCCCGAACTGAGTCAGCCCGGCGTCTATGTGATTGACTTTGTCGGCAACGGCAAGAACAGCCGCGCGGTGGTGCAGAAGGGCCAGTTGCGGGCCATTGCCGAGACTGCGCCGGACGGCCAACTGCTGAATATCGTGGACGCCGATCACCAGCCCGTGAAGAACGCGTCGGTTTTGTTGGGCGGCAAGGTCTATGCTCCCGACAAGCAGGGCGCCGTGTTGGTGCCGTTCGCCACGCAGCCCGGCACGAAGCCGATCGTAATTCTGCGAGGCGAGGAGGCTTACCTCGACCAATTGCAGCATCGCGGCGAGCAGTATTCGTTGTCCGCAGGCATCTATATCGACAAGGAATCGTTGCTGGCTCGCCGGCGCGGGCGAGTCGTGTTGCGTCCGCGGCTGTCGCTCGACGGCACGCCGATCAGCATCGAGGAGCTGAAGGACACGTCTCTCGAGCTTCAGTCGGTTGACCTGGACGGCATTGCCTCCACGCAACACGTGCCCGGCATCGTGCTGCACGACCACCGTGAAGCGGAGCATGAGTTTCTGGTTCCGCCGCGCACCGCGAAATTGACCGTCACGCTCCGCGGCGAGGTCAAGCCGATTAGCCGCACCGGCGAGCCGGTGAAGCTGGAGGCGAGCCAGGAAGTGATTGTGAACAGCTTTGACGCGACCGAGTTGGTCGCCGATCTCCATTTGACCTGGCGAGACAGCCGCTATGCGCTGCTGCTGTTGGGACGCACGGGTGAGCCGTTGCCCGATCGCGCGGTCCGTGTGCGGCTGAAGCATCGCGATTTTACCGCCTTGGTCGACGCCAATTTGAAGACCGACGGCGCCGGCGCCATCGAGCTTGGCGCTTTGCCCGAGATCGATCGGATTGACGCCGAGGGGCTTGGCGCGGCGAGAAGCTGGCCGTTGTCGGGCGACAACGCGACCATCCCGGACTCCGTCCACGGTTTCGCTGGGCAGGAGATTCAGCTTCCGCTGCCGGCTCCACTGAAACTGACGGCCGACGGAGTGTCGCTACTGGAGACTCGCAGTGGTCAGTTTGTTGCGGACCAGTTTGAGCGGCTTCAAGTGCGCGGTGGACTGTTGGTGGTCCGCGATCTTCCGGCTGGCGATTACGATCTGCTGTTCAAGCAGCCCGTGCGACGGCGAGTTCACGTGCGCGTGACGAACGGTCCTCGCCACGCTGGTCATGCGCTGGGCCAAACGCGATATCTCGAGCTCCGCGGCCAGCGGCCTCTGGCCGTCAGCGGAGTCGTGGCGAAGGATGGCAAGTTGACGGTGTCGCTGCAAAACGCCACCAAGATGACGCGAGTTCATCTGCTCGCCTCGCGGATCGTTCCCGAGTTCTCCGCGTTCTCCGCTTTGGGCGCGATTCGGGATTTGAATCCGTCTCTTGTCAGCATTGCGAGGCGTTCCTCGCTGTATGCCGAGGGACGTAAGATTGGCGAAGAGTACCGCTACATCCTGGAGCGGCAACTAGCGACCAAGTTTCCCGGCAATATGTTGGAACGCCCGAGCCTGTTGTTGAACCCCTGGGCGTTGCGCACAACCAGTGTCGATATTCAGGACCCCCAGGGAGGCGCCGAGTTCAAGCCGAGCGCCACCGAAGACGAGCCTGGGGTAGGGCGGAAGCCAGCGACTTCGATGGGCGGCGCTGCCGCGCGGTTTGCCGCCAACCTGGACTTCTTCGCGGCGCCCGGCGCCGTGGTGCTGAACTTTGCTCCCGACGACAAGGGGCAGGTGCAGATTGATCTGGACGCACTCGGCGATGCACAGCACGTGCGGATCATCGCGGCCGACGGCGGCAGCGTGATTCAGCGACAGGTGTCGCTCGAGCCGCGCAATTGGGGCATGCTCGACTTGAGAATGGCCAATGGCCTCAAGCCAGACTCGCACTTCATCCAACGCCAGGCGATCTCGACTTTGGAAGATGGCAAGACCTTGCGGCTTTCCGCCGGCGCGACTCGGGTTCGCACCTACGATTCGTTGCGGTCGATGTACCAACTGATGTCGACGCTGAATAGTGACGAGCGAATGGCCGACTTTCGCTTCCTGCTCGACTGGCCAACGCTGAAGGCAGAGGAGAAGCGAGCCAAGTACTCGGAGTTCGCCTGCCACGAGTTGAACTTCTTTCTCGCTCAGAAGGATCCGCAGTTCTTCGAGGAGGTTGTGGCGCCCTATCTGGCCAATAAGCACCACCGCACATTTCTCGATCGCTACTTGCTGGATGAGGATCCGGCCGCGTTCCTCGATGCTTGGCGCCACTCGCAGCTGAACGCCGTCGAACGCATTCTGATCGGTCATCGACTTCCGAACCAATCGGCGCTTGTGCAACGGCACATTCGCGAGTTGTTCGAACTGCTGCCTCCGGATCCCGCGCGGAGCGTGCAGCTGTTTTCATTCTCGCTCGCCAATCAGGTCATGGACGCGATCGACGGGGCGGCTCCGGCCGACGAATATGCGGGGGATTTTAACGGCAATGCCCCAGGCTTTGCGCCGGGCTACGCCTACCCGGCGCCCGCTAATCTCCTTAAAATCGCCGAGTCTGACCTGCAACAAAACAAGGATAAGAGCGAGCAGGTTGTCGAGCTGGAGCGAATGCTGAAGAAGTCTAATGACAAAGTGATCCGAATGCAGGCCGCCAACGGACAACAAGCCCTTCAGTCGTTGAAGGAGCTGGCGGAAAGCAATCAACAAGGGCAGCAGGACCGGTTTTATCGCAAACGCGCCCTGGCGGGCAAACTGGCCGAGCAGCTCTATCAGCCGGTCGACAAAACGATGGAGTGGGCCGAGAACAACTACTACCGCCGCCCCATCGAATCACAAAACAGCGAGCTGGTGAAGGTGAACGCATTTTGGCTGGACTACGCCAAGCGAGATCCGCAGCAACCGTTCCTGTCGCGGCACTTTGCCGAGGCCGCGACGAACGCCACCGAGTCGCTGATGGCTCTGGCGGTGCTCGATCTGCCTTTCGCGGCGAAGGAGCACCAGCGGGAGTTCGAGGACGAGGAATTGAGCATCACCGCGGGCAGCCGCATGATCGTGCTTCACGAGGAGTTGCTCCCCGGCGAGCTCCCCGAGGGGCCCTCGGTGTTGCTGGTTAGCCAGAACTTCTACCAACAGGGTGACCGCTACCGCCACGAAAACGGCGTGCAACTCGACAAGTACGTGACGGACGAGTTCCTGACACATACGGTGTACGGCTGTCAGCTGGTGATCACCAACCCGACATCCACGCCTCGACAGTTGGAGGTCCTGTTCCAGCTGCCGGTTGGCGCGATCGCAGTCCAGAGCGGCAAACGCACCGAGTCGACCCCCGTGCAGCTCGGCCCCTATCAGACGACGACGCTCGAGCGGTTGTTCTACTTTCCGCAAACCGGCAAGTACTCGCATTTCCCGGTGCACGTTTCGCAGCAGGGCGAGTTGCTCGCCGCGGCCGAGCCGTTTGAATTCAACGTGGTCGAGTCGCTGACTCGCATTGATCGCACTTCGTGGGACTACGTCTCACAGAACGGCACGAATGAGGATGTGCTGCAATACCTGCAGGATCACAATCTGCAACGCACTCCATTGCACCGCATCGCATTTCGCATGCGGGACAAGGCGTTCTTTGAGCGTGTGATCCAGCTGCTGGCGGACAACCGAGCCTACGATCGGACGCTTTGGAGCTACGCCGTGCATCACGATCAGCCCGAGCGGATCGATGAACTGCTGCGGCACGAGGATGGGTTTGTCGCCCAGTGCGGCCCCTATCTCGACTCGCCGCTGCTGCACCTCGACCCGATTGAGCGCCGGACCTATCAGCACCTCGATTATCGCCCCTTGATCAACGCTCGCTCGCATCAGCTCAGCGCAACCCGGCAGATTCTCAACAATCGACTGCACGCGCAGTACCACGAATTGTTGAAGATCCTGGCCTGCCGCAGCGAGCTGTCGGACGCCGAGCGGATGGCGGTCACCTACTACATGCTGGTGCAGGACCGAGTGGAGCTGGCGCTGCAGCACTTTGCCGCCGTGAATCGAGAGAACCTAGCGACGAAGATCCAGCACGACTACTTCACCGCCTACACCGCCTTTTACCGCGAAGATCTCGCCACGGCGCTGGAGATGGCCGAGCGGCATGCGAACCACCCGGTCGATCGCTGGCGGAATGCGTTTGCGGTGGTGAAGTCGCAGATCGACGAGATCAACGGCGCCAAGGCGTCGGTCATCGATGATCTCAGCCGCGACCAACGCCAGGGACAACTGGCGGCCAACAGTCCTGCCTTGGATGTTCGGATTGAAGGCCGGGAGGTGCGCGTCGACTATCAGAACGTGGAGGAGCTGGATGTTCGCTACTACCTGATGGACGTGGAGCTGCTGTATAGCCGACAGCCGTTCGTTCAGCGTCAAGACGGCAACCAGTTCTCTTACATCCAGCCGAATGACTCGCGGCGATTCAAACTGCCCGCCAACAAGTCGGTGCTCACGTTCCAGCTGCCCGAGTCGCTGCGGAATCGCAACGTGCTCGTCGAGTTCCGCGCGGGCGGCGTGCTGAAGACCCTCGCGCACCTCAGCAACAGCATGAACGTGCAGATGGTCGAGCGGTACGGAAGCCTGCGGGTCGCGAATCTGGAGGGCAAGCCGCTGCCGAAGGTGTACGTGAAGGTCTACGCTCGCCACCACAACGGGGAGGTCAAGTTCTACAAGGACGGCTACACCGACCTGCGGGGGCAGTTCGACTACGCCTCGCTGAGCACCAGTCAATTGGAGCAGGTGGAGCGCTTTGCCTTGCTGATCTTGAGCGATGAAGCCGGCGCCAAGGTGCTGGAGGCCTCTCCGCCCACGCGTTAGCGCTAACAGTTCCCCTCTCGTTGGTTTAGCTTCCCTGTCTACTCCGTCGCTGCGGAAACGCGAGGCTCGCGGCGATGCGAGTAGCGGATCAAGAACTGGATCGCGACAATCACAATGCCGGCGATGGCGATCGCTCGAAGTGAGGCGTCGGGGCCCGGCCACCAGGGGATCTCGGCCGTGGATCGCCAGAAGATCAGCTGTGAAAGCGTGGCGATGAAGATGGCCGCGCCGAGCGGCCACTCATGACGGGGCTGTGTCAGTCGACGCCAGATCATCGAGCCAAGTTGCAGAAACGTGGCGATCAGCGCGATCCCGAAGGCGGCTTGCCAGCCCAACTGGGCGCCGGCAAGGCCGAGGAACCACGTGGCCTGCGGTCGGCGCGCGGAACGGGCCATGTCGAATTCGTTGCCCAGCAACGCTCCGAAAACAAAGCCTGCCACGCCCGTCAACGCTCGGTTGAACCAAGGCATCAACCTGGCGAATCCGGCCAGCGGCCCGAACAGCGCCGGGACGGGATGGAGCCAGGGGAACGAGATGCCGGCCACCAAAGCCGAAACCAGAACGAAAGCCACATAGCGGAGAGGCACTTTGAGGCCGTCGCGCTGGATCAGGGTCCAGGCGACTAGGTGAGCCAACATCCACATGTGAAACGCATAGAGCCCCAGCAACTCGGTCTGGGGCGTGTAGACGACTTCGAAGAATCCCTGCCGGCTGGCGACCTCTCGCACGGGCAGGGAACTCCCTCCGCTGAGCAGCTCCACGCCCAACACCAACAGGAACAGCAGTCCCATCCCCAACTCGACCAACGGGTAACGCGGGGAGATCGGCAAACGGCAAGTGCGGCAGCGGCCTCGCAGCAGCACCCATCCGAGCACGGGGAGATTGTCGCGACCGGGAATCTGAACCGCACACCACGGACAGTGCGATCGCCCGAAGAGCGAACGGCCTCGGGGCACCCGCCACACGACGACGTTCAGGAAGCTGCCGATGCTGGCCCCTACGAAGAAAAACCAGGCGGTTCCTAGCAGGCGGGCCGACTGCTGGACAACGAGTTGACCGTAGGAAGGTTTCAGCCCAATGGCTTCGAGCCGCTGGTGCTCCAATGACGCGGGAATCGTGAGATACGCGACGGCCCCCGCCAACAGCGTGCCGATGATCCACCGCGCGGGCCAGTTGGGATGTCGGCGGCGGCGGCGGCGG
>JAGQPF010000260.1 GCA_020426845.1 Planctomycetales bacterium | reverse complement strand
CTATCGCTGTTTGTATTCGAAGAACATCGAAAACTTGTTCATGGCCGGTCGTTGCATCAGCGTGACTCACGAGGCTTTGGGCACGGTCCGAGTGATGAAGACGTGCGGCATGATGGGCGAAGTCGTCGGCCGCGCCGCGAGCGTCTGCACGCTTCATCAGTGCACACCTCGAGAGGTGTACGACAAATACTGGTCCGACCTGGACGCGTTGCTGCAACTGCCCGGCAAGGCGCGCCGCGCGACGGTCGACGACGAAATTGAAATTCCCGCCGACGCACTCGAGCTCGCCGGACCAAACGGGCCGTTGCCGGGCTTGGACCCCAAGAAGCTGCCCGGCTTGGTGATTGACGATCGAGACGCGATCAAGCAAGGGAAATGGACCGAGGGCACGGGCCTCAAGGGCTACATCGCGTGGGGGTATCTCTACGCCAGCGGCGCCGACGCCGAGATCCGCTTCGACTTCACGGCGCCGGCGACAGGCAAATTCGAAATTCGCTACGCGTACCTGCCTCACGAGAATCGCGCCGGCGCGGCCAAGATCGACGTTTCGATTGAGGGACGTCGCCCGCAGTCCACGGTCGTGAACATGAAACAGGCGGCGCCGCTGCCTCAGGACTTTTGCTCGCTAGGCACCTTTGAGCTCACTAAGGGAGAGCAAGGCAGCGTGATCGCTCGGGCGGCTGGAGCACAGGGCGTGCTGCACGCCGATGCGATCCAACTGGTGCCTGCCCCATGAGCCGGGCACTGGTAACAACTTTGCGGGAATCTGCGGTGTCGATTGTCGGAGCAGGTGTTTTTCAACGGCCTCCCAACGCCTGTTGAAAAACACCCCACTGGCAATCGGAACCACCTTCACTCTGCGGGAATCTTTGGTGTCGATTGCCGGATCAGGTGTTTTTCAACGGCCTCCCAACGCCTGTTGAAAAACACCCCACTGGCAATCGGAACCACCTTCACTCTGCGGGAATCTGTGGTGTCGATTGCCGGATCAGGTGTTTTTCAACGGCCTCCCAACTCGGCGCGGCTTCGCGGCTGGCTGCTGCATGCGGCGCGATGGGCGATGTTGGCGGCGATTGTCGCCTTGCTTCATCGCCAGCAGTTGAAACTCGATGCCGAGCGGCGGTCGGCAGGTTTGCAGAAAATCCCTGTCGCGATGCTGCAGTCGCTGTTTCCCAGCGCCAAGCGACTGGGCGCTGCGCTGTCAGCGGGCGGGCGCGAAGTGCTCGACGCCGACGGGCAGGTGGTCGGATATGTGATGCAGACGGTGCCGGATGCGGAGCCGTCTAGCGGCTCGCTTCAACGGCCTCCGGTCGGTTTTTCCGGTCCCACCGAGTTGCTGTTGGGATTCAACAGCAGCGATAAGGTCGTCGGCGCCCGCGTGATCGACAGCGCCGACACGCCCGAGCATGTTGAAATGCTGCGCCGCTCGCCCAACTTTCTGCGCACGTGGAATGGTCTCACTCGGGATCAGATTGCCACCGCCAAGGTCGATGCGGTTTCGGGCGCGACCTTGACCAGTCTCGCCGCATCCGAGTCAGTTGCGCGGCGTTTTGGCGGCCAGCAGCCATCGATTCGTTTCCCGCTGCCGCCTACCGTGGCCGAATTGCAAGCAGCGTTGGAGTTGCCGGAGCTGTCCCGCGTCGACTGGAGCACGACGGAGGACCCCTCCGCGCCCGCGTTGTTCAACGAACAGGGCCAACGGATTGGACGGCTGTGGAGAACTTCGCCGGCGGGTGATCGGGTGTTGGGCTACCAGGGGCCGACCGAGGCGTGGGTGCTGCTCGACACCGACGGCAGGATTCGTCGCTGGGGCGTCGGCGCCAGCTTCGACAATGAACCGTATGTGGGCTATGTGCGCAGCGACGCATATTTTCGCGAACGATTTGCCGGGCTGACCATCGACGAACTCGCCAGTCTGAACCTGGAGCAGGCTCGCATTGAAGGCGTGTCGGGCGCCACCATGACCAGTCTGGCAGTGGCGGAATCGCTCGTGGCGGCGGCGCAACAACGCCGGGCCTGGCTTGGCTCACGTCGTGAAATGGAGACATCCACAGCCCGCTGGTGGCGGAGCTTGCGTGAGCACGGCCTGGCTTGGGGCGTGATTGTGGCAGGTGTCGCGCTCGCCTTGTTGCGCTTCCGCGGACGGCGAATCGCGATCGCCGCGTTTCGCTGGGTTGTCATTTTGTATCTCGGCTTCGTTCAAGGCGCGATGCTCTCGCAAGCGATGTTGTTCGGCTGGTCTCGGCATGGCATTCCGTGGCAAACGGCGCCGACACTGGCGTTGTTGACGCTGGCCGCGCTGCTGCTGCCGTTGACGGGCGGCGCGAACGTGTATTGCCATCATCTGTGCGCTCACGGGGCTGCGCAGCAATTGTTGCGGCGAGTGAGCCCTCGGCGATCACGGCTTGCGGCCCGAGCGGGATGGCTCTCCCGGCTTCCCTGGGTGGTGTTGTTGGCGTGCGCGACCGCCGCCATCCTGCAACTTCCCGTCAGTCTTGCGGACCTCGAGCCGTTTGACGCCTGGTCTCCCCAAGTCGCCGGCGGGGCGGCGCTGTCGATCGCATTGCTCGGACTGGCGTGTTCCGCAGTCATGCCCATGGCCTACTGCCGCTACGGTTGCCCGACCGGCAAACTGCTGGCCTATCTCCGGCACGATGGGCGATCGCACCGCTGGAGCCGGCGGGACTGGGTCGTGCTGGCACTGCTCGGCTTGGCAGCTTGGCGGCTCTGACCAATCGAAAATGGTCCTGCGGTGATCGCGGTCGGTTCGATTCGCTGCGAGGGCAGGCGCGCTTTACGCGGTGGGCGCAGTGGGAGTAGTCGGCACAGTGGGCACTGTCGTCGGCATCGCCTCGATCGCGTCGACATCGACGAGCGAGCGCGCCACCGAGCGGCGGCCAATGCTGCAATAGCGGAAGCCCGAGGCGGCCATTTGGGCCGGGTCGAAGAGGTTGCGACCGTCCACAATCACGTTGCCCGCCATCGTGTCGCGCAGCCGGCCCAAATCCACGGCTTGGAAGGCGGGCCATTCCGTCATGATCGCCACGGCCTCAGTGGCCTCGGCGGCCTCATACGGATCGGCGCCATAGCAAATGTCGTCGCCGAAAAAGTGCCGCACGTTGTCCATCGCTTGAGGATCGTGGACTTGGACGATCGCGCCGGCCTCGAGCAGTTGCTGGAGCAGGTCCAGGCCCGGCGATTCGCGAATGTCGTCGGTGTCGGGCTTGAACGCGAGGCCCCAAACGGCGATTCGAACTCCGGCAAGCGAACCGAGTTGATCGGCGAGCTTCTCCAGGACGCGCGATTTTTGGGCCTCATTCACCTCGTCAACCGCCTGCAGAATGCGCATGGAGGCGCCGACGCTTCGCCCCATGGCCCGCATCGCACGGATATCCTTGGGAAAGCAGGGCCCACCGTAGCCGGCGCCGGGCGCGAAGCAGTGGAAGCCGATTCTCGGATCGTGTCCGATGCCGCGGCGCACCGAGTTGATGTCCGCGCCGACGGCTTCGCAGAAGTTGGCCATCTCGTTGACGTAGCTGATCTTCGTCGCCAACAGGCAATCGGCGACATACTTGGTCACCTCAGCGCTCTCCCATTCCATCGACAGCAAGGGGGCTCCGCGTTGCGTGAACGGAGCGTATAGCTCCTCGAGCGTTTGTTGCGACTTGGGGTCGCCCACGCCGATCACAATTCGATCGGGCCCCAGCGCGTCGTCGACCGCCAGCCCCTCACGCAGGAACTCGGGGTTGCTGGCGACCCGGTGCTGCATGTCGCAGCCCGTGTTCAATCGTTCCTGCGCCTCGCGATTGGTGCCGACGGGCACAGTGCTTTTGATGACCACCAGCTTCTCGTCGCGAGCCATTTCGCGAATCTGATCGACCACGGTCCAAACGAAGTCGAGATTGGCCGAGCCATCGTCGCGCTGGGGAGTGCCCACGACGATGAACACGACGGAGCACAGTGACAGGGCCTGCTCCAGGTCGGTGGTGAAGGTCAGCCTGCCGCTGCCTAGGTTGGCGCGCAGCAGGTCCGTGAGTCCAGGCTCGAATACGGGCAGCCGCCCTTGTTGCAGCTGAGCGATTCTGCGCTGGTCGACATCGACGCAGACGACGTTGTGCCCCACTTCGGCAAAACTGGTGCCGGTGACCAGTCCGATGTAACCCGATCCAAGCACGGCAATGTTCATAAACGGCCTCCCAAGGTGTCCTTGAAAAGCCTAGCTCGCCCAGTGGGAAGAGGCCGTCGAGTCTCGGTTGGGGGACGGGAATTGGGGAGCGCAATTCGCGCCGCGCACAAAAACGGCCGCATGACGACTGTCACACGGCCGAATTGATGGTGTGTCGCGGACCGTGATCGGATGACGACCCAACCTTCGGTTTCAACTTCGTGCCGAGGCTCGAAGTTCGCGAATGGACTACTTGCCGGTCTTCTTCGTCGCCGTTTTCTTGGCGGCCTTCGGCGTCGCAGCCTTCTTCTTGGTCGACCGAGCCGCCTTTTTGGCGGTGGTCTTCTTCGCCGCCTTGGGAGCGGCCGCCTTGGTCGCCGTCTTCTTCTTGGCGGACCGCGTGGCGGTTTTCTTGGCGGCCTTGGGAGCCGCTTTCTTCGCTGCCTTGGTCGTCGCGGTCTTCTTTTTGGCGGACCGCGTGGCCGTTTTCTTGGCGGCCGTCTTCGTGGAGGTGGCCTTCTTCGCGGCCGTCTTTTTGGTTGCCATTTCCGTGGCTCCTAAAGTGCGTGTCCCTCAGGTGGGCATTGAGTTGGCCGTTGAGGTTGCACGCGGTGGTTGTGTGCGGGCGTCAACTCCGTCCGTCAGACCGCCCCGAACGCCCGTGAGGCGGACTGTTTGTCCGTTGAATCGTTGCCGAAGCAAACGACTTGAACTCCGTCGTTGTTTGGTGTTGGGACTGCACGCCACGTCGCGACAAACTGCGCCGAGGCGAGAACAACCCAACAACCAACGCTGACGGATTGGCAAGGCGAATCGGTTTGAAGCCAGACTCTCTCAATGACCACGGCTCAAACAGATCCTCTCCCTTGCCTAGTTCGCGTATTGAACCAACTTGATGTCGGATTCGTCAATATGAATCGAAACAATTCGCGCCAAATTCGGCGAGTGTTTTCACGGAGCGCAAGCGGACGGTCAACGATTGCACTACGTAGCGCCGCGATGCGGGCCAAGCACTCGGCGCGAAGGTCCTTGGAGTTGGATCTGCATTCGCTTCACCGACGTCTTGGCGCCGGCGCGCGGCTCGAGCCAGAAGGCTTCCCCTTCCACCGCTTCGTCGCGCGTTCCCAAGGTGTGCGGCAGGCAATGAAAGCTGCCGTCTGGCGACAGCACGCTGTACCACAGCGAGCTGCCCATCCGACCCGCGACCTGCTCCGGCTCGCGGTAGTAGAAGACGACTCCGTCGACCGTGCTGAAATGGCGCGCGGTCGCAGGAATTGCCGTCGGGTTCAGAGGCTTGATCTGCCGGAACTGGCCGTCCGATTGCAGCTCGAGCGGCGCGAACAGAGCGTATTCGCCGCCGCCGTCGACCAGCACAAAAAAGGTGGAGCCATCCGCGGTCGCCAAGCCGATGGTCGACCGTGGCACGCCGCAGTCGGGGTGCAGCAAGCAAGCCTGAAGGCTGCTTTCGCCGTGGTTGCGGGTGTGGTCGATCGTGGCTTCCGGCCCGCTCGACTTTCGCTCCATCCGCCAGAGCGCGGCGGTGCCTTCGCCATCATCTCGGAGCTCAAGGAACACCTGGCCGTCCGCCGACGCCAGTCCCAAGGTTCGATCGGCGCGATCCACGTGAGCTATCGAGGTCGTGCGAGTGAAGGATGGCTCGGGAACAATTCGCTCGATGCACAGGCGCTGGTCTTTCGCGGTGGCCACGTAGGCAAACGTGTTGTCCCGCACCTCGAAGTTCACCTCGTGGATTCCGTCGTCATTGGCGTCACGTTCGATGCGGCCCGGTGTCCGAAAGAACGGGACACCCATGATGGGATCCATCGCGAACAAGCGAGCGTCGGCGCCATCGGCCACTCGAAAGCAGATGCCGCTGCGCGTCCAGTGATGGTCGTCCGCGACGCGGATGAATTCCCGCGTCAATTCGTGCGGATCCTGCAGGACGATGAAGCCGTCCATATTCAGAATGACGGGCGCCTCTTGGCGGTCCAGCACATGGACGGCGAACGGATACCGGCGCGAGGCGCCGGCGCCGTCGGACGCGCGCAGCTCAACGCGGTAAACATTGTCGCCATCCCGGTCCGTCGGCTCCTCGAAGTCGGGAGGCTCTCGGAATCGCAGTTGGTCGTCGGCAATGCGGAAGGCGCGCGCATCGTCGCCGGCATCGATTTGCCAGTATTGTCCGGCAATTGTCGGCAAGCTGCCGACGATCACTTCGTTCTCAATCACCGCACTTTCGCCGGCCTCGCCCGAATGCAGCCGCAGGCTGTCGGGCAGCGGGGGCGCCGGAGCGATGAATGCCGAGGCGGACAGCAGGCCGGCCGTGGCCACGACCCCCGCCTGCAGCCACCGGCGAAACCGATTCGCAGCCCTCGACTCCACCCGCCGTTGGCGCTGGATGAACTGCTTCAAGTCCTCGGCGAACTCGCCAGCGGTCTGGTACCGCAACTCGGGATACAACGCCACGCCTTTGCAAATGATTCGCTCCAGTTCCGCGGGAATGTCGGCGCGGATCTTGCTGGGGCGCGTCAGGCCGCCCAGCCCGCCCAGTTCGCGGGTGTCTTCACGAGGCACGGCTGACCGGAGCGATCGCATCACGGCCAACTCGTAAAGTGTCAACGCGAGCGCAAACAAGTCGCTGCGATGGTCGACGATGCCACGCAGCTGCTCGGGAGGCATGTAGCGAGGCGTGCCGACGGCGGCGCAGCGGGTGAGCGTCATGTCGCCGCCGCTTAACTTGGCGACGCCGAAGTCGGTGATCCAGATGCGGAGATTCTCTTCAATCAGCAGGTTGGCGGGTTTGATGTCGCGATGCAACACGCCATGGGCATGGGCGTGAGCCAACGCGCGGGCAGCCTGCAAAATCACGCTGGCGATTTCCGCCCAGTGTCCACAGAGACAATTGCGAATTCGCAGCGCCTGCTGCTCGGACGCGGTCAATGGCAGTGGCGAATCCGCGTCGGCGGCCGGGTGGATGACGTCGGCCAAGTTGGGGCCGGAGATCAACCTCATCGTGAAAAAGTGGGTGCCGTCGTCGCTGTCGAAGTCGTAGATCGGCACGATATTCGAGTGGTGCAGCATCGTCGCGGCGCGCACTTCGCGTTCAAATCGCTCCAGGGAGATCGACGAGGCATAGGTTGGAGAGAGGATCTTCAGCGCAACGTTCTCGGCCATGTTTTCACGACTGGCCTCAAACACGACGCCCATCCCGCCGACGCCAATCGGGTGGTGCAGCAGGTACTTGCCAATGCGGCGGTCGTCCTCATCCAACTCGCTGTGCAACTCGCCGTCCGAGCACGCCTCTTCGTCTTCGTGAGCCTTGGCGCCGGGGGTGACATCGTCGGCACGAATTTCCACTGGAGCCGACCAATCGCCCGTCGGCTGCTCGTCATCCGCCGAGTCGCCCTCGTGATCGTTTCGTGTGACGAGGCGCGAGGCCCGGTTGCCAGTGACGCCAACGAGCCTTTGCGAACTGCTGCTCGCGCCGATTCGACGATGGTCGGTCGAGGTCGCCACAGCGTCCAACTCTCGCAATTCGCGAATCAGAGGAAAGACCCGACGAATGTCCTCGGCCGCGCTGGGGTGTTGGTCGGCGAAGGCTTCGACGGCCATATCCGGATCGACCGCCGCCTCTGCCTGGAACAAATCCCAGAGAGCGTCAAGTCGTTCGATTTCCCCGTCTGCCGTCCGCACCAGGAAGCTCCTGCGCATGAAAGAGGCCCATTGGCCAGTTCGAGAGAACGCAACGCCGATCTCGCCTGCTGCACGACGGCTCGGGTTTCTCCACGCTCTCCAACAGGGAAATATTGGCCATGCGTATTCGGCTGTGGCGCCGGCCCCGGGGCAACCGGGATTTGGAAAAGGATGCGAAGCGGAATTTAGCGATTGAGCTGGCTGTAAGGGGTGCAGAGGCTGGCCACCCTCTCGCCGGTTAATGACGCGATGGTTGCCACGGTTGGCCGTCGTTGAAAGTCTGTTGTCCGCACGTCGCGGTGTGGCACAAATCGACTTCTCGGCCCGCCAGGCGTCGGACGGCAATTTGGTATGCTAGGAGGCCGTTCCAAAACACCTGCTTCCTGTCCATCTCGCGGAGTCTCCCACATGGCCACCATCGCAGCTCCCACCACCTACCAGACCAAGATTCTGATCGGCGACCAATGGCGAGACGCGGTCAGCGGCAAGACGTTCCCCACCGTCAATCCGGCGACGGAGGAAGTGATCGCCGACGTGGCCGAAGGAGACGCGGCTGACATCGACCTGGCTGTCAAAGCCGCCCGCGAGGCGTTCACCTCGGGGCCCTGGGCCAAGATGGACGCCCGCGACCGCGGCGCCCTGCTGATGAAACTCGCCGACTTGATCGAGGCCAACCTCGAGGAGCTGGCGGCGCTGGAGTCGCTGGACAATGGCAAGCCGATCCGCGATTCCAGGGCGGCCGATCTGCCGTTGGTTGTCGACTGCCTTCGTTATTACGCTGGCTGGGCCGACAAGATTCACGGCCAGACGATTCCGATTCGCGGCAACTATTTTTGTTACACACGGCGCGAGCCGGTGGGTGTTTGCGGGCAGATCATCCCCTGGAACTTTCCGATGTTGATGGCCGCCTGGAAATGGGGGCCAGCCTTGGCGACAGGCAACACGATTGTCATGAAGCCCGCGGAGCAAACGCCGCTCACCTGCTTAAGAATGGCCGAGCTGGCGTTGGAGGCCGGCATTCCTCCCGGTGTGATCAATGTCGTTCCCGGCTATGGCCCCACCGCGGGCGCCGCGCTGGTCGCTCATCCCGACGTGGACAAGATCGCCTTCACCGGCGAGCACCACACGGGCAAGATCATCATGCGGAATGCCGCGGAGACGCTGAAACGCCTGACATTCGAGTTGGGCGGCAAGAGCCCCAACATCGTGTTCGCCGACGCGGACTTGGATGCCGCCGTGGCGGGTGCGGAGTTCGGTTTGTTCTTCAATCAAGGGCAGTGCTGCTGTGCCGGCAGCCGGCTGTTTGTCGAAGACTCGGTGCACGATGAGTTTGTCGAACGCGTGGTGGAGCGAGCCAAGAGCCGCGTGGTCGGCAATCCGCTGGATAGCAACACCACGCAGGGGCCCCAGGTCGACCAGGCGCAGCTGGACAAGATTCTCGGCTTTATCGAGAAGGGCAAGGCGCAGGGCGCCCGCTGCCTCACCGGCGGCACTCGGGCCGGCGACCAGGGGTACTTTGTCGAGCCAACCGTGTTCGATTCGGTGACCGACGAGATGGATATCGCCTTGCACGAGATCTTTGGCCCCGTGATGAACATCCTCCGCTTCCGCGACTTGGATGAGGTCATCGAGCGTTCCAACCGCACCATCTTTGGCCTTGCCGCCGCGGTTTGGACGAGCGATGTCACCAAGGCGCACCGCATTGCGGGCGCCGTCCGAGCCGGCACGGTCTGGATCAACTGCTACGATGTGTTTGACGCCGCGGCGCCCTTTGGCGGTTTCAAGTTCAGCGGCATGGGCAGGGAACTGGGCGAAGCCGGGCTGCAGGCCTATACCGAGCCCAAGACCGTCACGATGAATTTGGGGTAGTCGACTTTATGCGAGATCGGATTCTCATCAAGGACCTGCTGCTGCGCACTATCATCGGCACGAACGCCGAAGAGCGTGTCAACAAGCAAGACGTGTTGATCAACATCGTGCTCGAGGCGGATTTGACGTCGGCCGGCGAGAGCGACGCGATGGAGGACACCGTCAACTATCGCACCATCACCAAGCAAGTGATCGCGATGGTCGAGGCCTCCGAGTT
>JAGQPF010000259.1 GCA_020426845.1 Planctomycetales bacterium | reverse complement strand
TCCTCGCCCGTGCGCGGCGAGCAGCCGCGTACCACCGCCCGAGCATTTGGCTGGTGATAGAGAATCGGCCGGCGCAGTGGGGTTGCGCAGTGCTGCACGGGCGAGGACGCTTCCAGTCTCGCTGGGAATTAGTAGTCCGAGGGGACGGCGAGGCGAGGACGCGCGAGGACGCCCATGCTACGCGCGAAATTTTCGTAGTGCAGCGTTCAAGACGACAACATTCACAGGCTGGCAGCCTGTGCCACGGACTCGGCCGGCGCAGTGGAGCTGCGCAGTGCTGCACGGGGACGCGCGAGGACACCGATGCTACGCGGAATCGCAATTTGGCACGAGGTTTGCCCTAATGCATGCGTGGGGAGCTGTGGCCGACGGGCTGCAACACCTCAACGCGACTCTGGAAACGAATTTGATGGATCGCTGATCGCTCTTCACCGCGCCCAACTCCTCGGAGCAGCGGCGCCCTGCAGGAGGTGAGACCGAGATGCCCAAGACCATTTCCTCAACGCGAGATCCTAACGCTGACGTGGTTCGTTGGCGTTCTCACTTTCCGAGCCGCGCAACCCGCCTCGAGCGAGCAATGTTTCGCCGCTTCTTGAGGGCCATCGGCAACCCGCCGATTGAGGTGCGACTGTGGGACGATTCGCTCGTCTCCACGACTCGCGACAAGCCCATTGGTTGCATTGTCCTCGCGGACCGCGCCACGCTCTGGAAGCTGGCATTCGACCCGCTTCTTCAATTCGGCGAAGCGTATGCCGACGGACGGATCAAGGTCGAAGGCGATCTGCCGCAAGTGCTGTCGGTGATCTTTCGGATCATGAACCGCATCCGCAAGTCGCCCACGCTGTCCGGCCGAGTCGCTCGCATCTTCACGCCACGTCGCGGCTCGGACCAGCAAGCCGCGCTGGAGAACGTCCATCACCACTACGACCTCGGCAACGACTTCTATCAACTCTGGCTCGACGACCGCATGGTCTACACTTGCGCGTATTTCGAACGACCCGAGATGACGCTCGAGCAGGCCCAGGTCGCAAAGCTCGACCATGTCTGCCGCAAGCTGTGGCTGCGGCCCGGCGAGACGGTGGTGGAGGCGGGCTGTGGCTGGGGCGCCCTGGCGATTCATATGGCACAACACTACGGCGTCCGCGTGCGAGCCTGCAACATCTCCCGCGAGCAGATTGCCTGGGCGCGCGAGCAAGCTCGCCGCGCCGGCCTGAGGGATCGCGTCGAGTTCATCGAAGACGATTGGCGAAACCTCCGCGGTGAGTACGATGTCTTCGCGTCGGTTGGTATGCTCGAGCACGTCGGCTTCGACAACTACACGCAGCTCGGCGAGCTGGCCAGCGGATTGCTGACGCCACAGGGACGAGGACTGATTCACACCATCGGCCAGAACTTTCCGCAGCCGATGAACGCCTGGATTGAGCGCCGCATCTTCCCTGGCGCCCAGATTCCCTCCATCAGCCAGATGATGGACGCGTTCGAGCCGAATGATCTGTCGGTGCTCGACATCGAGAATCTGCGGCTGCACTACCGAAAGACGCTCGAGCATTGGCTGCGACGCTTCGACGAGGTGCAGGACACGGTCCGAGACACGTTCGACGATCGATTCGTGCGAACTTGGCGCCTGTATCTCGCCGGCTCCATCGCGGCTTTCGACAGCGGCTGCATGCAACTGTTCCAAGTTGCGTTCGCCAAGGCCGAATCGAACGAGATTCCCTGGACCCGGGCGCACCAGTACTCGCCCGTCCACGCCGAGCTCGACCCTGGCTACTCCATCTGAAGACAGGAGCTTGTCATGGACCGATACGACGTGATCATTGTGGGAGGCGGCCCCGCCGGATCCAGCTGTGCCTGGAAGCTGTCACAAGCGGGGCTGACAACGCTGGTGCTGGACGCCAAAGCATTTCCGCGCGTCAAACCTTGCGCCGGGTGGATCACGCCCCAAGTGGTGGAGACACTGCAGTTGGACGTGGATAGCTACCGGTCGGAGAACCGAGGGAACCCGACGGACGAGCCGGACTCGCGACGCACGTGGCAGCCGATCCACGGCTTTCGCTGCGGTGTGATCGGGGGCCGCAGCGTCGACGTCCGCTACGACCACGCGATCAGCTTCGGCATCCGCCGCTGCGAGTTCGACACCTACCTGCTGCATCGCTGTGGCGCCAGTTTGCGATTGGGGGAGCCCGTCGAGCAGCTCCAGCGCGATCCGGACGGCTGGACCGTCAACGCCCGCTACCGGGCGCCGATGCTGGTCGGCGCCGGTGGCCATCGCTGCCCCGTCGCGCGCATGTTGGGCGAGGAAACTTCCGGATCGTCCAACTCCTCCGACTCCTCCAACTCGGCCAAGCCCGATCGCTCCGCCCCGGTCGTCGTCGCTCGGGAGGTGGAGTTCCCGGCGCCGAATGATTGCGAACGCATCGATCCCACCATGCCGCACCTCTACTTCTGCGAAGACCTGCTGGGATACGGATGGTGCGTGCGCAAGGGTGCGTACCTGAACATCGGCCTGGGCCGCACGGATCATCGCAGCCTGCCCCACCACGTCGAGCAGTTCGTCGACTTCCTGCGCCGCCGCAACCAGCTGCAGTGCGAGCTGCCGACCTGGATGGGACACGCCTATCGACTTTATGAGCACGCCGCGCCGCGGCTATATGGCGATCGCGTTCTGCTGGTCGGCGACGCCGCCGGACTGGCCTATCCCGTCAGCGGCGAAGGCATTCGACCCGCGGTCGAATCCGGGCTGCTCGCCGCAGCGGTGATCCAACAGGCGGCCGACTATCGAGGCGAATCGCTGGCCGAATACCACCGGCTGCTTACTCGTCGGCTAGGAATGCCGCGACAACCGGGTATCGAAGCGATGCTGCCCGGTGCCTGGATGAACTTCCTCGGACCACGGCTGCTGACCAATCGGTCCTTTTGCCGGCACGTGCTGCTCGACAAATGGTTCCTGCATCGCGGACAGGCTGCTTTGGCAAATTGAGCCCGTGCCACACCCCTGTGGAGGCGGCGACCTTCACGTGGCAGAAAGGTCAGGTGAGAAACGATGATGCCGGTGCGTTGGACTCACCTTTCGGGGTTCTTTGCCGCAGCGTTTGCGAACTCATCACGAGTCACGTTTCCATCCCCGTCTCCGTCTGCCATGCTCAGTCTCAACCACATACGAGGCGGTATTTCGCCCTCCGAGAGCACGTTGTCCTCATTCACATCAAAGCGAAAGAAGATCAAGTCGATCGGTGGACCGAGGGGCTGTTGGGGCAAGTAACGCTGCTCGACCGTTCGGCAAAGCGCGGTCCAGGCAATTTGTTGCTGTTCATTCAGGAGAGGTGCAACATCGTCATGCATCGCGGTGAATTCCTCTCGTTGGCTGGGATAGACCTCTGCCCGCAGCAATTCCATGTAGGCGTACCTTTGCCGGACAATTTCGCGGATCTGCACTGCCTGTTTGTCGTCGAGAGCCAATTTGGATTGGATAAGCGGCATGATGCGATCAGGCACCTGGCCCGGATTTCGCAACATGGCCAGCATCCGATAACGCGTCAGAGTGCTGCCGCCCACGCCACCGACAACTCCGCCACACACAAAGACCAGGAGTAACCAGCACAGGTGTGCCTTGAGTTTGCCTGTTGGCGGCAGCGGCAAAGCGTTGTTTGCGTTTTCCGTCATGGCAACTCCATCAGAAATGGGTTCGCGAGCAACACGAGCGAATCATCGCCCGTGCACATCGCAAACAGAATGAGCGCCGCACATGCAACTGCGACGGAACCGTACCCGAACAAGGCATACTCCCGTTCGGAGACGGGACCAAGCCGTGAGTGGCGCAGCGTATCCAAGACACGGTCGGCAACTGCCACGGACGGCGCCGTCTCACCTGAAGCGCATGCAGCAATCCGGTCAAAATGCTCGATAGGATCGGATTTCATGGCGAATCTCCTTCTAACAGTTTTCGCAGCCGGTTTCGTGCCCGAAAAGCCTGCACCTTCGTGTTGGCAACGGTCCATCCCGCACGATCGGCAGCTTCGGCCATTGTGCATCCGTCCAGATAAATCAATGTGAGCACCAAGCGGTCGGCTGGAGGGAGCCTGGCTAGCAGCGCATGCACAAGTTCGGCGGCATCTGATGTGTCACCTGGAGTTGGCTGTGCCCCTTGAAGTTGCTGCCAGTCATGCTCCGACAACGCTGTTTCTTTGTCGTTCGCCTTGTTCTGCGTCCAGAAACGATACCCTATACGGACTGCGATCTTTCGCAACCAGTGAAGGAACGGGGCCGATTGCCTATAGGTCCGAAGGCTGAAATACGCCTCGACAAAGACGTCGTGCGTCAATTCATTCCGTACAGAAATGTCCCGGCTGAATCGGTGCATCTGTGCGCCAATTGCATCCTGGTATCGTTCCACCAGTCGCCGATATGCCAATTCGTCGCCAGCCAATGCCGCGGCGACGTCTTGCGTATCGTCAGTGTCCATGCTGCCGCCAATGTGTTCGCCCTCGCTCATTGAGAAACACAGAACGCACCAATCCCCCGAGAACAAGCTCAGGGGATCGGCAACGGCGATCGAGGTTTCGCAATGCCAATGTCTATGGCCGATTGCCTGGCCTGTAGCCGTCAAACTCTTCACGAGTTACGGCACCATCGCCGTTGGCATCCGCCTGAGAGAGTCGCGCCCATACGCGTTCAGGGACTTCGTCTTCCGACAGCGACTCGCTGGCATCCGCGTCAAACGCCTGCAGGAGACGGTCGAAGCTCGGCCGGCCTCCGCGTTCTCCAGCCGGCCCCTGCGCGGGCACCTCGGCACAGGTCGCAAGGATCATGGCTGCAGCCGCAATCATGAGCCACATTCTGTTCAGCATGTTCAATTCTCCAATAAGAGGATCGTCAGCAGCCGCCTGCACGTAACGTGCACCCGAACGGACTGCTCAAGGAGACTAGTGGGGATTATCCGACCGATGGTTACAGCCGTTTGCAATTTTTCCGAAATTCCCGGGACTGTTGCCCACCTGTTGTGTGGATGCACGTGAGTGAGCCGGGTAGCCCGGGGATAATCGAACGCTCGCAGCGCTGGTAGAATGTGTCGATCACACGCAATCGAACCGCCAATTAACCGCCGCTGAGTCGCGTTATGTTGTCACCGCCGGAGTTTATCGCCGCCAAGCGTGATGGCGGGGAGCACGCGCCCGAGGAGATTGCCGCTTGGATCGACCGGTACGCTCGAGATCAGCTGCCGGACTATCAGATGGCCGCTTGGGCGATGGCGGTGTTTTGGCGAGGCATGACGGCGGCCGAGACTTCGGCGCTGACGCACAGCATGCTGCATAGCGGCATGGTGATGGAGTGGGGCGATGGACCGCCTGTGGTCGACAAGCATTCCACGGGAGGCATTGGCGACAAGGTCTCGCTGATCCTCGCTCCGCTGCTGGCCTGCTGCGGATTGCGAGTCCCCATGATCTCCGGGCGCGGCTTGGGGCCAACCGGCGGCACTCTGGACAAGCTCGAGGCGATTCCCGGCTTTCAATCGCAATTGTCCAGCGACACCATCCAGCGGATCGCCAACGAGTGCGGCTGCGTCATCGCCGGCGCGAGCGAGCAGATCGCTCCGGCCGACAAGCGACTGTACGGCTTGCGCGACGTCACCGGAACCGTGCCGTGTATCCCGCTGATCACGGCCAGCATCATGTCGAAGAAGCTGGCCGAGGGGCTCGATGCGCTGGTGCTCGACGTGAAGTGGGGCAGCGGCGCCTTTATGAAATCGCTCGAACGAGCTCGCGCATTG
>JAGQPF010000258.1 GCA_020426845.1 Planctomycetales bacterium | reverse complement strand
GGAAGGTCTCACAACGAGAGGCCGCTCGCATCGTCGCCACCATCGCTCGGGCCATTCACTCGGCTCACCAGCAGGGCGTTCTGCATCGCGATCTCAAGCCCTCCAACATCTTGATCGACGAGCAGGGTGAGCCGCACGTGATGGATTTCGGCCTGGCCAAGCAACACACATCGGATATTGCGTCACTGACCCACACGGGAGCGGTGCTCGGCACTCCCGCCTATCTCGCGCCCGAGCAAGCCGCCGGCAATCGCCGGCAGGTGGGTCCCGGTGTCGACGTCTACAGTCTCGGCACAATCCTCTACCACATGATCACCGGACGACCTCCCTTCCAGGCAGATTCGCCGGTGGAGATGGTGATGATGGTCCGCGAGCAAGACCCCCCGACGCCTCGTAGTGTGGCGCCGGGAGTCGAGCGAGACTTGGAGATGATCACGCTGCGCTGCCTGCAGAAGCCGCCCGACTTGCGCTACGCGACCGCCGCGGACCTGGCCGCCGACCTGGAGGCCTATCTCAAGGACGAGTCGATCTCGGCGCGGAGCGGGCGCCTTGCACAAGTTGTCTCGCGGCTGTTTCGCGAGACGCATCACGCCCCCGTGCTGGAAAATTGGGGGCTGCTTTGGATGTGGCACAGCCTGGTGCTGTTCTCCGTCTGCCTCTGTACTCAGGTGCTCGTCTGGACCGGAGACTTCAACCGCTGGCACTACGTGTGGCTGTGGATTATCGCGCTGTGGGGATGGGCCGGCATCTTCTGGACGTTGCGAAAGAAGATGGGGCCGGTGCTGTTCATCGAGCGTCAGATTGCCCACGTTTGGGCGGCCAGCATGATCGCCATCGCAGGGCTGTTTCCGCTGGAATACGCGTTGGGCCTGCAGACGCTCACGCTGTCGCCCGCGCTGCCGTTGGTGACCAGCACAGTGTTTATCGTGAAGGCCGGGATGCTATCCGGCACCTTCTACTTTCACGCCGCCGCGCTGCTGCTCACGTCGGCCGCGATGGTGATCTGGAAAGACTACAGCCACTTGCTGTTCGGAATCGTCTCGGCGGCCACGTTCTTCTTCCCCGGCTTGAAGTACTACCGGCGTGGACGCATTTAACAACTACTGACCGTTGATCGGGAACAGTCGGTTAAATCCGTTGTTAATCGCTCGATTCAATTGGTCCTGGAGCGGATTGGCGGGCTGTGCCGCGCCGGGCTGTGCAGGCGCCGCGCCGGGCTGTGCAGGAGCCGCGCCGGGTTGTGCCGGAGCATTCGGATTCAGCGCCGGAGTGCCCGTCGGTGTCATGATGGGAACGCCACCTTGAGACGCCGGGCCGGGGCCGAACACTTGGTTGAAAGCTCCGTTGATTCCTTGGTTCAGGCTGCCGCCCACGTTGTTCAGCGCGCCGCGTGCGGCGTCTCGCACCAACTGCTGCGTCAGCTGTCGGACCGCCGTCTGGTCGAGTCGCGGTTGACGCACCGTGCCGCGAACCGGCACGCGCAGCGACTGGCCACGCAGCGACGCGAGCGCGGGAGCATCTCCAATCCACTTCTCGGGAATCGGCAGCTCCGCGACCAAGTCTAACGACTCATCCAATCCCACCGAGCCCGTTGTGCGGACCTCGACATTGTCGACCTGGAATCGCATGCCTTCATGGAAGACGCGTTCCTGAGCGACGTGGTATTTGACTTCGTGCTCCGGAATTTGCAGCCAAACGGCGTTGGCGCCTGCGGGCTGCGCACTGCCGGCGTTGCCTGGCAGCAAGCCGCTCAGTGAGTTCAGGTCGAATCGCCCTTGTTCATTCGTAAAGTTGCCGTTGCCCAACAGTTGCAGGGCGCGGTCGAGATTGACGTTGTTGGCGCCTTCGCCGGCGCCTTTGACGATGTTGCCAACCTGAGTCACGAAGCCCAACAATTGCTGCGCCAGCGGGCCAGGTCCGGCCTGCGCCCGATGGATGGTCAACGTGCCTTGGAGCTCGCCCGCGCGCGGGTTGGTCATCGGCACGCTCATCCGCGACACCGACGCCGAGAACGAACCCTGCACCCGCGTCGCGTCGGCCAGCGCCGGCGCCACATACTTCATCCAGGTGCTTGTCATCTCCTCCGAGATCAACAGATTCTCCACGACGGGCCCCGGCGGCACGGTGAGAATCGGTGACGCGGTGCGAAAACTGATTTGCGGCGCCAGCAGCAGCTTGCCTTGACTGACAGGAATCTGCATGCTGTCAAAGCGGATCGTGGCCTGCTCGAGCGAAGTGTTGATCTCGCCCGGCCCGATCCGAAAGCCTTCGATCACCGCCGAGTCCCATTGAAAGCCGGCCGTCGCCAACAGATCCATGGGCAGCAACGAATTGTCGCCCGCCGCAACCTCTCCCGCGGCGCCGACGGCGCTGCGCAGCGGTCCCCGAATGGTGATCGGCTTGTGGCTCTCGCCTTCCAAAGCGATCGAATTGCCGGTCAACGGGTGCAGCTTGTTCGTGAGACGCTGGAGGTTGTAGGCCAGCTCTCCCTGCAGATTTGCCTGCAGTCGGTTCGACAGGTCCGAGATCTGGCCCGAGACCGCCAGCTGAGCCGAGTCGAGGCCGATCTGCAACTGCTCGAACTGAATCGTGTCCTGGGCCGGCGAGTAAACGCCCTTGGTGTTGAGATCCAGCTGAGGCTCTGCCCAAGATTCGTGCCAGCCAGCCTGGGCAGACGTCGTCCGCAGCTGAGACGTGTCGCGCTGATGAATCGCAAAGTCCTTGAGGCGCTGCTGCACGGTGAACTGAGTGGTGCCGTTCTGCTGCACGAGATTGGCGCGTCCCTCGAGTTCTCCGTCATATCTCCGGTCCGGTTGAGACGCGTTCAGTAGCCGCAAGATGCGTGGCAGGCTGCCGCGATAAGCGATGTCGCCCGAGATGCTCCCGGACGCACCAGCCCCCGAAGGAACAAAGAGCAAGTTGTTGCAACGTGCGGCGAAGGTGGCGCTGACCAAGGTCGACTCGCCGCCAACCCAGCGCCCCGTCGTCAGGTCGTAGGTGCCGATAATGTTCGCCTTGAGTTGCGGCTCATCGATCGGCACTCCCAGGCCGCTAATCCGGCACGGAGTTGCGTCGAGCGTCGATTTGCTCACCACGAATTGCCCACGCGACACCACGAGCTCGCCGTCGAACTCGATGGCGCCGTCGCCGCGGAGATTCGGCTGAGCGGCAAGGACCGCCGTTCGCATGGTCCAACGACCAAGATCGCCACTGACCTGCAGTCGAATGGGGTACGCCGCCTGGCTCGGCAGGCCGATCTGCAGCGGGCCGTCTAGCGGCAGGCGAGAGACGGGCTGAAGCAACTCGGCGCTCAAACGGTCGTCGCCCGCTTGAACGGTCAACTTCGCTTGATCCAGGCTGGCCAAACTGCCATCCGGCCCGGGCTTGCCTTGCGCCGCCAGCAGCAGCGTCAACTGCGGCTCGACCAACGGCGCTCTGTTCGGCAGAACAACCTGAAACTGAGTGAGATCGATTTGGCCGTTGGCGACAACGCCCTGGGCTCCCTGCTGCCAGTGCACAAATCCCTTCGAGACACCAGCCAACTGGATGTCGCCGAGATCGACGAACTGCGACAGCTCGTTCTTCAATCGATCGAGATTGCCTTCCAGATCAACCCTGCCTGCGCCGATGTTTCCGCTGCCACTGAGCTTCAAGAAGCTCGACAGGCAGTCCAGCTTGCGGATGGACCAGCCGTGTGGTTGCTGCAGCGCATCAAACTCCACCGACACCGGCTGCTCCCAGCGAACGGTGTGTCCGGCGGTGGTGGCCGCCAGTTGCGAGCTGTTCAGCTGTCCGTGCCAAACTCGTTGCCCTTGCTCGATGCGGCTATCGAGCGTGGCTTGCACGATGCCCGAGTCGATGTGCGTGTCGCTGCGAATCCGCAGCGTGGCGGGCAACATGCCGGCGAGACGGGCGACGTCCACTTGGGACGCGAGCCGCAACTCGTCGTCTTGGCTGAGCGAGACGGTGTCACCCGTCAGATGGCTGAGTTCGACGCGGCCCGAGGCGGACAAGCTGGCCACGTCCGACTTCAGCTCGAGATCCTGCGCCGACAGTTTGCCGTTCTCCCATTGCAGCTGACCTTGTCCTGTCAGTTGTGCGAGCCGCACCGCGTCGGTTGGCGGCAGATGGGTGGAGAGCAGCTCCAGGTTGCGAATGTCCAGTCCGTCCAGCGCGAGCTGGGCGCGCAGATCCGGCTGGCGGCTCCATTTCAATTGGGCGCGGCCATTGGCATCGCCGACCGCCTGCAAATGCGGCGCGTACGCCGACAGCAGCGGCTGCAACGTCGTCAGCGGCAACCCTGCGGACTCCAGCGACGCTTGGCCATCCGACAAACTCATGTTCGTCGCATCAAAGCGCACTCGCAGCTCGCCCGCCTGACCCTGGCTGTTGGTCAACAGCGTCGCTGCCTCGCCCTGCAACGCCGTCTCCGCGGAATCGTCGACTTTCGCCTTGAGCTGCAACTGGCTGAGCTCCAGGCGCTGCAGCTGGCGAGCATCCTGCAGTTGCACGGCGCCATCGTTGACAACCACTTCCACGCGCGGCATGGCAGAGCTGGAACTGCCTTGCATCAGCGGCTGCAACGCGTCGAGCCAGTTATTGCCGTCGGGACGCAAGGCCACGTGAGCGACCGGCTTTTGCAACTGAATCGTGCCGAGATCCTGCTGGTTCTGGATCAGCGCGATCAGCGTCCGGTTGATGTCCACCTTCTCCGCCTCGAGCAGTGGCTGACCATCGCTGTCGCGCACGACGAGCCCGTCGGCGCCGGTCGGGTTCAGCCAACCGCCGCGCAGACCGGTTGCTTCAATCTGCAGTCCGGTTGCGCTGCTGGCCCAGGCGAGCACCGTGTTTCGCAAGGGAGTGCGAGTGACAATCGTCGGCAGCGCGGCGACAAATGCGGCCGCCAGCAGCAACAGCACGACGATTTTCGACAGCCACGACCGCTTCTTTTTCGAACGGCGAGACCGCCGCGAGCGTGGCTGATTGTCCTCATCCACCAACTCGTAAGGCGCATCGTGATCCGTGCGGCGTCCGCGACGACTCCGTGCCATAGCCAGCATCCTTGCTCGAAATGGGTTCCAAGAGTTTTGGGCGGCGGATTGTAGTGAGCGTGCCGGATCGCGGGAAGCCCGGTTTCGTCCGAACTTTTCGGGGCTTACTAGAGGGCATTTCAAAAACCTTCCTTTTCGCAATCGAAGGCAGCCTGGTTTTATCAACCCAATTGCCGATCGGGAAGATTTTGAAATGCGTTGTAGTTGGTTGGCTCCCCTGAGGTTCTTGAGGTTTGCAACATCGCAAAATAGGCGAACGGGGCAATCCGCTCGTGGGCTGTGGCGCCCCGACCTGCTACTTGCTCAGGTCGGCCATATAGATGGCCGTGATCGAATTGCCGTCCGCGTCCTGCTCGTGAGACGAGTACCAAGAGACCACGGCTTTTCCGCCGCCCAAATCCAAGAAGCCGGGATAGGAGGTGTCGCCGGCGGACGGCAAGGAGGCAAACTCGGCGAGTTGCACGTCGCCCTTTTGGCCAACCGGCGGCGCCGTCAGCCAATAGAGCTTCGTTTGGGGCGGCTTGCCGGAGACGAGATGCCGGCCGCCAACGACGAAGGCGCCATCCCACTGAGTCAACAGCGGGCCTCCGATGTAGCGATCCAACTCGCGCCGCTCCCACTCCCGATACGGCGGAGCACTGCGCAACAGTTCCGCGGGATTGCGGCCACGACGCCCGATGCCGACAAAGCTGCCGTCGGGCTCGAACCACATCGCCGTCTCGTCGCCCGACCGCTCCTGCATCACCGCGCGATGACGCCACACCAATCCGTCGTCGCTCTCCAGCATGGCTGACTGCACTTCGTTGCCCTCGCCTCGCGGCCCCACGGCGAACTCCTGCTTGCGACGTCCGCAAAGGTACGCCTTGTCGCCGTGAACCGCGGCGCGCCAGATGTAGTGGCCAAACGTGCCCTCCAACATCACGGGGCCGTGCCACGTCGCGCCATCCTCGCTCCAGACGGCGTAGCCAAGATGCAGGTTCAAGTCGTACTCGGCGACGGGAATCGTCTTCTCGCCGCTGTACCAAGTGCCGGTCAGCACGAACAGCTTGCCCTTGAACACCAGGAAGTGCGGATCGCGAGTGTCGCGCTTCGGCACCTGAAAGCGATGCACTTGGCGCCACTCCCGCAGATCGTCGCTCGTCATGACGATCACGGACGCCGTGGGATGAACCATGTGGCCATCGGGACAGCTGCGAAACGTCAAATAGTACCGCCCGTCAAATCGCACGAGATCGGTGAAGGCATTGTGCTCGCCGTTGTGGAACACTCGACGGATGTTGGTCACGCGCACCGCGTCGGCAGCGGACACGTGGACGCACGAGGCCGACAGCACGAGGCACACAAGTAGTTGGGGGAGCAGCCGTGACGTCGCCATCGGACCATCTCTGTAGAAGTGTTGTTTACGGGCTACTAAAAAACTATCGAGCTCGCCAGTCGATGTTGGACAGGCTGGCCAAAGCCAGCTGCAGGGCGTGTGTGCCGTCGCGACCATGCCCTTGGGCCTGCAGCGCCAGATACAGCTGCTTTGCCAGCGCCAGTCCGGGCAGTGACAGACCCATGCGATTGCCTTCGTCGAGCGCAATCCCCATGTCCTTGATAAAGTGCTCCACAAAGAATCCCGGATCGAAGTTGTTGTTAATAATCCGAGGTCCCAAATTGGAGAGCGACCAGCTGCCGGCCGCGCCGGAGGCCACCGACTGCATCACGGTCTCCAGATCCAGGCCCGCGCGATGGGCGTACAGCAGCGCTTCACACACGCCGATCATGCCCGTCGCAATCAACGTCTGGTTGACCATCTTGGTGTGTTGCCCGCTGCCGGCCGTCCCTTGGTAGACAATTGTCTTGCCCATGGCTTCCCAGCAAGGCTGGAGCGACTCGACCGTCGCTCGATCACCGCCGATCATGATCGACAGGCGAGCTTCCTTGGCGCCGACATCGCCACCGGAGACGGGAGCGTCAACGCTCTGCACACCTTTTGCCGTGGCGGCAGCGGCAATCTGGATGGCGAGCGAGGGCTGGCTGGTGGTCATGTCCACCAAGATGTTCCCAGCCTTGCTGCCCGCCAAGGCGCCGTCGGCGCCCAGCATCACCTCGCGCACGTCGGCAGGGAATCCGACGATCGAGAAAATCACGTCGCTCTGTTCCGCGACTGCCTTGGGGCTGTCAGCCCACTGCGCGCCCTTGGCCAGAACTCCGTCCGCCTTCGCCTTGGAACGCGTGTAGACCGTGGCGGAAAAGCCCGCGTCGATCAGGTGCCCGCACATGCTGGAGCCCATCACGCCCAGTCCAATCCAACCAACTTTTGTTTCTCCGGGAGCAACCGCCATGGACATCACCTTCAGTGTCGGAATTTTGCGAATTTCTTGGGTAAACTCCGCAGCAGGCCAGCCCGTGCGGATTATTGCCGCTCTCGCGGCACAGTTTCGGGGGTTTCCCGAGTACCTTACCAGTTTCTTGGGCCACATTCGACCGGCCGGGCCTCCATCGCAGGCGACCCTTGTGAGGCCCTCGGACCAGCCCAGCGTTCGAACGAGGGACAGTGGGCATGCCGGCTGCGGGTTAGGCAAGCTGCGTTGTGCATACGGTCCGCTCAGCAGCTTGATGTGTGGAAGTGCAGCGGTTCTGACGCCGGCGCGGGGTTCGAATCAATGAATCAATTCTGACCGTTTGGCGAGTCGATCTAGCCAGTGGTGCTGAGTGGCCCTTGTTGGTTGCCCGGCTTGTCAGCTCTGAACTGGATCTCCCAGGCAGTACCATGCGTGTCCACGTGTTCGCGGCCTTCGCCCTCACCATCGTCCTAGCATCGACGTCGGCCGCCACGGCTCAAACGACGACGCCGTCCGCGGACCTTCCCGCCGAAGGCTTGACGCACCTGCACCTCGAGTCGCTCGACGCCTACCGCGTGCAATTGACCGACTTCGAGGACAATGCGTTTCAGCTCCAAGAGCGAACCACGAAGTACATGCAGGCCGTCAATCAACTGCCGGGCGCCAAGTTGGAATGGGTAGCCAGTGTCGCCAAGGTGACACCAACGTCGGTGCATCTCTACCATGCCCAGTTCGGTCGCACGCGAATTGTGTTGGTGCACTACACGGAGCAGGGCAATCCTGCTTATGGAACCTTGGAGTATTCGCCGCCGCGCTATGCCGTGCCGCCGACCACGTACCGTTATGCACGGCACGCCGGGGAATCCACGCTGGAAATTGGCCTGGAGATCCCCTTGGCGTTGGCAAAGACACTGCGCCGTGGCGACCAGGTGCAGTTGTCGGGACACATCGAGGATGTGGAAAGCCGCTTGAAGATGGGCAACAGCCCCGACACGTTGCTCTATCTCGCGAACATTCAGGCTCGCAAGTATCTCACACCCGAGGAGCTCGACGCGCTTTCGGATGCCGAGGCCGCGGCGCGATAATACGGGTGTCGCGAACTCGAGTCCTACTTCGCGCTCCGACGCATCGCGAGCAGCGGCTCGGACGTTTTCTCTTGCGCAACAGCCGTCTATCGCCCCTGCGGGGCTTGTGCGCTTGGCTTGCGTGGTTGGGGTTTGCCACGCGCCATTCCACGGGCTCGCGCCCGTGGCTAACGTCT
>JAGQPF010000257.1 GCA_020426845.1 Planctomycetales bacterium | reverse complement strand
CGGCGGGCAGTCCGTTAAAGGCAACCGGCAATACGATGCCTTCGCTGGTGTCCACCTTGAGCTTCGCAGTGGGAAGTTCGAGCACACGGTTTTGTTCAATGAACGTGAACGGCGGCAGGTTGGGCAAGTCGACGCCAAAGTACTGCGAAAAGCCACGGTCAATCGGGCCGCCGGGAATCGGCTGGGCAAAGTCCCACGGTAAATCTTTCTGGCCGTTGCGGCGAGCCGTCATCAGCGGTCGCTGCGGCCCCGGCCAATCCCAGCCCAAGTGCCACTTGCCGACGCAGGCGGTGTGATATCCTCGCGTTTGCAGCAGCTGCGGCAGCGTGGGGCGCCCCTCGGCAATCAACGGCGGCTCGTAAGCCGCGACGACCCACTCCTGCAGGCGCGTCCGCCACGCGTAGCGGCCCGTTAGGATTCCATACCGAGTTGGCGAACACACGGCCGACGGGCTATGCGCATCCGTGAAGGTCATGCCCTCACGGACGAGCCGATCGAGATTGGGCGTCGCGATCTTGTTATTCGGATAGTGGGCTTGAATGTCTCCCACACCAAAGTCGTCAGCGAGGATCACGACGATGTTCGGCGGACGATCCGCCGCGTGCGCCGGCAGAGCGGTGAATAGGCCAGTCGTCAAAGCCGACAACACGAGCAGCCGAGTCGTCATCCGCCCGATCGCTCTCGAGTAGCATTGCATGGGTCGTTCACCTCTTCAGTTTCATTCGAATGTACGCTTCACAGATCCGGTAGTAAGTGGCCATCGAGTCGATGTCGATCCACTCGTCCGTCGCGTGAAGATTGCCCACCAGCGGCCGTGACAGAATCACGGGAATTTCGAACTTGCGAAAGAAGCGGCTGTCACTGGCGCCCGAGGCGCGAACGAGCCGCACTGGCTGTTCCGTAAACTGCTCCGTCAGCTGAACGAACAAGGGATCGGCGTCCAGGTGCGTCGGCTCGGCGGACATCAGCGGCTCGATGCGGCAACCGGCGCCCAGCGCATTGGTCACCTCGGCCAACATGCTGTCGACCGTGTGCGTGGGCGGGAAACGAATGTCAAGTGTCGCGGAAGCCTGATCGGGAATGCGATTCGTCGTCGTGTTGTCGGTGGAGACGATATTGATGCAGCATGTTGGGAACCAATGGTTGACCTGCTCCTCCACCGGCTGCTCGGGCCAATAGCGATCGAAATGCCGTCTCAGTCGCATGAGCCGAGCCAGCAACTGCTCGACGGCGTTCTCCCCGAGCCAGGGGCGAGCGCCGTGGGCTTCGTGTCCATCCTGCGCCACGCGCAGGTGCAGCACGCCTTTTTCTTCGATCGTCACATCGTTCAACGAGCCACCATCGGGCACAATCGCCACACCGCAACGGAGATTCATATCCTCGCAGAGGTGGCGAACGCCATCGGATCCGCCTCGCTCCTCATCGGATGTCAGGGCCAGCCCCAGCGAAATCCCGGGCCAGCGAGCATGACTCGCTCGCATCAATTCGATCAAGATCGCGATCTGCCCCTTCATATCACCGCTGCCGGGGCCATAGATGCGGCCGTCGGCGAGGTGCGAGCGATAGCAATCGGGCTGCGAGTGCTCGATCACATCCAGGTGGCCGCAGAGCAGAATCTCGGGCCGCTGCACGCCAATCGGTCGCGCCAACATCGATCCGTGTCCCCCCGTCTCCATGTAGTCGATGCTCAGCTCGGGCAACGACTCCAGATGGTTTCGCACGAATTCGAAACATCGTCGCCGCTCAGCAGGGCGGCTTTCCGTGCTGGGAATCAGGATCAGGTCGCGTGTCAGGGAGGTCAGACGCGCACCGAGTTCCTCGTTGTCGAGCATGAAAGTGAGGAGGTTAAGGAAGGCTGAGTGAAAATCAGAGGTCGCCGCAGGTGCCTGAAAGGACAATCCAGATAGGCATTCCACGCGAGGAAGGATGTTCATCCTAATCGCGATCGGAGCCCCATTCGACAGGCAAGTCTACTTCGGCAAGCGACAGCAGATCGTGGCACTCCCGAGTCGTTGGTCCAATGCACAGGAACTGCCCCTTGTGAACCAGTCCATCGCGGCCGAAATTCAAATTCAGCGGCAGGATTCCCGCCGGGCGATCCGGGAAGAGCAAATGGCCGGGGCGCTGAAACATTTGCAGCAGTTCTGCCGTGGGCACTCCGGTCTTCAATCGCAGATTGCGCAACAACCAAGCTCCCTGCGGCTGAAAATGCCTCGCGAGCAGTGAGGGATAGGTTGCGCCGGTGACGCGGGCATTGATCTCGCACACGTAGACTTCGGGCAGTTGGCGGCCTTCTCGTTCGACGACCAGCCAGTCGATGCTCGCCGTGCCGCGATAGCCGGTGCGATGCAGCCAGCCTCCCGCCTCGCGCGCCTGGCGCATCGTCTCTTCGCGCAGTCCGGGGAATTGGTCGAAGTAGGGCGGTGGTGATTCATTTCCCTGATGGACGCTGTCATGACTGAGAATCTGCTCAGTCATGTCGAACGCATACACAGAGGACTCATCGAGAAACAGCTGCGTGCTTGGGCTGTGAACTCGCCGCACACCTCGCACGCCCGGCTCGAGCCAGCCTTGGCATAGGCAAGGCCCCTCGAAGAAGAAATAACCGGGGACCTCGGGAAAGGTGTCTGGCCGCGACAGGTCATGCAAGCGCAGCATGCCGATCCCCGACGCCCCAATTTGCGCACGCAGCACGGCGGACCGGTAGCCCAAATGGATGAGTCTCTCCGCGCATTGCGGCAAATCCGCCATCGACGAGGCCAGCACCGTGTCGAACGTCGGCAACCCTGCCTCCGTCAGAAACTGGTGAAGCAGCAGCTTGTTGTTGCCCGCCCGACTGGCCTCGGCTGTCGTGATCGTTCTCGAACCCAGATAGCCGGCAATTCGAGTCAGCGTGTCGTCGGTCACATAGCCATCGATCCAGGGCGGCGCCGCCGAGCGCACGCCGTGCAACACTCCTCCCGGCGGGAGCATTGACTGCCGCAACGCGTGTCCCAGTTCAACATACTCCGCATGCCGCAACACCTGCATGCCGGGGAGTGACAATCCCAAGTCATCACTCAAATAGCGACAGAGGATCTCGTCGGGCTCCCGCTCCAGCACCAGCAAATTGTTTTCATTGCGGAACAGCAGATTCAGGATGGGGATGAGCCGGCCCCCATAGGAATCAATCTCGCCGACTTCCGCCGTCAGTGAGGCCGTCTGCTCGTCGTTCCCAAAAAACAGGGCCAACAGATTGGCAAAGAAGGCCACTTGCCGATCCCACAAAGGCGGCAGATGGCCGCCGGTGTCGACAAACTTCGCCGTGGGTCCGATCTCGGACATAGGAGCGGCTCACTGAAATCGCAGCGATACGAATGCGAGAACCATGTAAGAAACCATGCCCAACGGTACCAAAACCGCAACCGACTGGCTCCCCCCTTTCAGCTCTCGCGCCACCGATCGGCCATTTTCCGGCGATGCGCGCATGTTCGCCTAGAGATCATCTTCCATTAGATCGAGCTGAATCGCGACAACCTCGTCCGCCCGGCGGAAGAAAGCATCCAGCACGTCGGGGTCGAACTTGGTGCCTCGCTGCTCGCGGAGAATCGCGAAACACTTTTCGCGAGGGAACGGATCCTTGTAGGGGCGTTTGCTGGAGAGGGCGTCAAAAACGTCGGCAACCGCCGTGATGCGGCCTTCAATCGGAATGTCCTCGCCTGCCAATCCGAGCGGGTAGCCGGTCCCATCCCAATTCTCGTGATGCGTCTGGGCAATTCGCGAGGCCATCATCAGCATCGGCGACGTGCGCACGTGCAGAATCGCCTCGCCAAGCCGCGCATGCGACTTGAGCATTTGGAATTCGCGGCTGGAGTAAGGTTCGATAATGTCCTTTCCCCATGCGCAGTGTCGCTTGATCAGATCGTACTCGTCCGGATCGAGCTTGCCGGGCTTGAAGAGGATGTCATCCGGAACGCCGATTTTCCCGACATCGTGCAGCTGGGCAGCTTGCTCGAGCATCACGGCTCGCTCTTGGCTCCACCCAAGCTCACGCGCGATAATGCCGGCAAACCGGCCGCCGCGAATCACGTGGTTGCCGGTCTCGTTGTCGCGGTGCTCCGCGGCTCGGGCCAGACTGAGGATCAACTGCTGCCGAGAATGCTCGAGCTCATAAGTGCGGCGATGCACCAACTCTTCCAACTGAGCACGCTCTTGTGCCAATTGGTCCTCTCGCTGAGCGGCGACGACGACATTGCGCACACGTGGCACGAGCTCCACCATGTCGAGCGGCTTGGACAGGATGTCCGCCGCGCCCAATCGTAGCGCTTGTTGCTTGATCGGAGTCCTGCCGGCGTCGGCCATGACAAGCGTCGGGATATGCTCCAGCGCCTCCACCGATCGCTTCAGCAGCAACAGTTCGAGCCCTCGCAGATCGGTCGCCTTGATGTCGAGCAGCAGCAGGTCGGGAGTCTGTTCCAGCATCACCTCCATGGCGCGACGCCCGACCT
>JAGQPF010000256.1 GCA_020426845.1 Planctomycetales bacterium | reverse complement strand
GCGCCGGCATGCAGTTGCTGAACGTCTGCCAAGGCGGGAACCTTTCGCTGCACATCCCCGAGGACATTCCCGGGGCGCTGCCCCATTGGGACGCTCATGACAAAGGGCATCGCCATGGCCTGGAGATTGCGCCCGACTCGCTGATGGAGCGGGTCTATGGGGATGGCGAGATCCGCGTCAACAGCATGCACCATATGGCGGTCGACGAGGTGGCGCCCGGCTTCCGCGTCACGGCTCGCTGCCCCGACGGCGTGGTCGAGGCGATCGAGAGCCAGCTGGATGATTGGCTCGCGCTCGGCACGCAGTTCCATCCGGAGGCCGATTCCGCGTCGGCGCTGGACCAGCGGATCTTTGACGAATTCATCCAGGGCGTCGTCGAACGCGCCGCGATGAGCATCTAACGGAGGCGACCCCGATTCCACCTGCGTCACGCGCCGACATCGGCCGCGTAGGTGGAACTCGTGGAGCCGTGTGCCGAAGACTTGCAGCTGCCGTAACGGGGGCCGATATTGGGAGCATCAAACTCTCCCGTATCGCCCCCCTTTTTCATGCGCACTCGGCATGCATGGCAGGGAGGGCGTCGCAGCCCAGCCGGGCGCGGGACGAACCGCTGGCCCTAATAACGCATTGGATGGGCTCATGTGCGTGCTGTTTTTGATTCTGGCGCCGTTGGTCGGCCAAACTGATCTCGCTCCGCGGGGTGAGACCACGGCTGCCGAGATCCGGGCGCTGGTGACTCAGCTTTCCTCCGACCGCTTCCTGGATCGAGAGCGAGCGGCTCATGCGCTGTGGTCGGCGGGGCAGGCGGCCATCGAGCCACTGCAGCTGCTGGTTCGTCGCGGGGGCGATCGCGAGGCGGTGGCTCGTGCGGAGGAGCTGCTGGAACTGCTGCGATACGGGGTGACACCGGACACGCCTCCGGAGCTGCGGCAGCAGGTCGAACAGTTTCGCAAGGGCAATCGCGCCGTGCGGCAGCAGGTGCTTCAGGAGGTCCACGATCGGGGCGATTTGGAGCTGATGGTCCGGTTGATCGGCTCGGTGCAGCCCGAGGCGGAGCAGGACGCCGTGTTGCAGGCGGCCGAGCCGCTGTTGGTGGGGGCGGTTCGCCGGGAGATGTTCCAGGGGAATTGGGGCCGCGCCGAATCGTTGTTGGAGACCGTGTCGCGGACCGAACGCGGGCGCCGGCACTGGCTGGCGTTTCACTTGGCTCGCGGCACACTGCCCGCTCAGTTGCAAACGTGGTTGGCTAAGCCCGCCGACACGCCCGGTCGAGCGGTGACGCTCTCGCTGCTGCAGCGGGCCAACGGCAACCTCGAGGAGTCGTTGAAGTGGGCGAAATTGGCGAACGACCCCTTCCTGGTCGACAGTTTGCTGATTGAGCTCGAGCGGTGGGAGGAGCTGAGCGATCGCGGCGAAATCACGGTTGCGCCGAGCGCGTTGTCGACGACCGAACAATTCGGCTTTATGTCGTTGATTCACCAATGGGCCGGGCGGCCGGAGCGACAGCGCGAGGTGGTCGAAAAGGCGTTGGCGATGGCCAAGGGGACTAACGGCAACGAGCAGTTTGCCGCGATCGAGGTGGTGTTGGTGAACGAGCGGCAGCAGGAGGGGCTTGCGCTATTGAAGGCCAACTCGGCGCTCAAGGCGTTTTTCCTCTACTCGAACCGCTCGCAGTACGCCGAGGCGTTGGAGTTGGCTGAAGTTGCCGAGCCGACCGAGCAGGCTTGTGCGGCGCGACTGCGGCGGACGGTCGAGGCGATTCGCGAGGGTGGCAAGGACCGCACGGATTTGGCGATGGCGATCGAGTTGGCGTTGCTCGCCGATTCGCTGGGGTGGAAGAAGTTGTCCGACGAGACGTTCGATTCGCTCGGGGAAGTGGCCAAGGACGCCTCGCTGCGCTACACGGTGTTGTCGGGCATGGTTCGCTCGGGGCGACGGGCAATGGCGTTCCGCCATGCCGAGTCGACGCGTTTTCGCACAACGCTTTTTGGCGACCGCAGCACCGAGGCGACGATCTGGATGGAGGTGTTGCGAGGGCTGGATCCCGAGGCGCCGCTGGAGCAGATTTGGCAGCGGATTGACGACGCGCTGGAGGGGCGCGGCGAGGCGCCCGAGTGGCTCGATTGGGAGTCGCTTGAGCGGACAGCGCGGGGCCGGCCGGCGGGCGATTTGTGGTGGACCATGGCCTTGGCCGCGGCGGCTCGGGCTGACACCGCTCGGGCGGACCGTTACTTTCGCGGCGCCACCGACAAGAACTACTTGGCGGCGTGGCGGGATTACGGCGACTTTCTCCGTGAGCAGAAACAGTGCGCGGCGGCGGCCGAGGCGTATGCTCGCAGTGCCAAGAACAAGCTGTCGGCCGCCGACACGTATCTGGCCGGCGCGTGCTGGAAGCGAGCCGGCGAAGTCAAACGCGGCGAGGAGCTGTGCGAGCTTGGGCTGCTGCTGCCGTTGGGCGAGGGGCATCGGGAGATGGGCGCGGAGCTTTCCGATCGCGAGGAGACGGAAGGGGCTCTGGAGGCCTGGCGGCGGGATTTGCGGACGTTGGCGCCTCGGGACACCGATCACTTCAATGCGGCATTGCAGTTGGGAGACGCGTTGGCCGAGCAGGATGCGGCGACATCGGCCCGGATGTGGCGCCGGCAGCTCTTGAACATCATGAAGGGCGGCGTGACCTTTACCAGCACGGTGAGTTACTTGCGGCTGCCGTGCATGATCCTCCGCCAGGACGCTCGCGTGGCGGTGGCTCGAGGGGATCTGGAGCAAGCGAAACGTTGTTTGGCTCGTTGTGCGGCGCTGATGCCGCATCGGATCACGGTGCCGGAAGAGTTGGTGCCGGAATTGCGGCGAGCGGGGCACGCGGAGTTGTCCGATTGGTTGTACGAAGTTTATCGCGAGCAAATGCAGCAAGCGGTCGATAAGTATCCGCATTGTGCGTTGTTGCTGAACAACTTCGCGTGGATGGCGGCTCGTTGTCACCGCGATTTGGAGGCGGCCAAGGGGCATTCGCAGCGCGCGGTGTCGTTGGAGCCGGACAGCGCCACGTATTTGGATACGCTGGCGGAGATTGAATATCGGCTGGGCTCACGCGACGAGGCGCTGAGGTTGATGCGAAAGTGCCTGGAGTTGGATCCGAAAGAGCCGCATTTCCGCAGGCAATTGCAGCGGTTTGAGGCGAACCGGAAGGCCGACGAATAGGCGACGAAGAGGTGGACGAAGAGGCCGACAAAGAGGCGATGGAAAAAACTTTTGAAATTTGCCTCAACAGCCGTTGACGTCCCCCGAGGCTCCTGTATGATTGGCTTCCTCGCCACTGAGAAGTGGAGAGAACAATGATCTTTGACAATTCGGTTGGACTTCTTCGACAATTCTTTTGAATTGTTCTTTGCCATTGTGAATGAGGCTATGCGATCAGGCCAAAACTTGGCGTCTCTTTTCCGAGGGACGCCAGCCGATGGTTTCGGACCATCAATTTCCTTGGTTAACAACCGAGTTGCGGTTGCGAAAGCGACAGCAGTTCGGAAAGCCAATACTAAATTGAAGGGTTTGATCCTGGCTCAGAATGAACGTTGGCGGCGTGGATTAGGCATGCAAGTCGTGCGCGAAGTTTTTTTGCTTGCAAAGAAACTGAAAGCGGCGAAAGGGAGAGTAACGCGTGGATATCTGCCCTCAGATCCGGGATAGCGTCGGGAAACTGGCGGTAATACCGGATAATGTCTACGGACTAAAGGTGTAATTCCGTCTGAGGATGAGTCCGCGTCCTATTAGCTTGTTGGTGGGGTAATGGCCTACCAAGGCTGCGATGGGTACCGGGTGTGAGAGCATGGCCCGGCTCACTGGGACTGAGACACTGCCCAGACACCTACGGGTGGCTGCAGTCGAGAATCTTCGGCAATGGGCGCAAGCCTGACCGAGCGACGCCGCGTGTGGGACGAAGGCCCTCGGGTTGTAAACCACTGTCAGTTGGGAGGAAATGCCATGGGGCACTCTCCATGGTTTGACCGATCTTCAGAGGAAGTACGGGCTAAGTTCGTGCCAGCAGCCGCGGTAAGACGAACCGTACGAACGTTATTCGGAATCACTGGGCTTAAAGCGTGC
>JAGQPF010000029.1 GCA_020426845.1 Planctomycetales bacterium | reverse complement strand
CGGTCGACTCCAAACAGCCAGACGCTCTGGACGCAGCGGCTCCAGACATGGTGCGTCTGGATCTGCGTCGGATCCATCTTCTCGCAGCGCGCCTTATCCGGCATGGCGCAGCCCTCCTTGAGTTGGCTACGGTTCAAAACCTGCAGCTTAGCTGCCAGTTGCCGCATGGCCGCGCGGAATTGCGCACAGGTGGGACGGCAGTGTGGCACTGGCCGACTTTGCCGACGCGGTTTCGAACTGCCGGATGAGGAAGTCTGCTCGTCGCGTGGGCCTTCGTCGGAAGGAGCTTCCCCAACGACGTTCGGCGCAGACCGGCCGCGGCGGGCTTGGGGCCCTTAGAGTCGTGGGGCGATGGTGACGTGATTGCGCTACAGGGCGTCGGCGCCGAGGAACCCGTGCAGCTGCGAGAGGTACTCGGGGGCCGACGCCTCGGCGAGCAACTGACGCGCCAATGTCATGCGCGAGGCGAGCTCCAGTCGCTCCGCGTCGCCCTGAGTCTCGCTCCGCTGAAGATAGGCCTCGAGGTACTCCACCTGACGGCGCCGCAATGAGATGTCGCGCTGCTGTTTGGTCTGAAGCCGTTGCTGGTACCAGTCGCTGTCCAGCATCGACTCCAGCGTGAACAGCTGTCGCACCTCGGCGTCGTGGATTGTCTTGCCCTCGTAGTCGCCCTTGGCCATGATCGACAGCAGCGCTTTCAAGGGCGGGCAAGCTCGTTCGTAAGAGCCGTCCTCGAAATACAGCGTGGCGACGCGCTGATGCGCCTCGGCGATGTACTTCACCCCGTCACAAAAGGCGTCGAGGTCTTGCAACTCCGGTCGCAGCACCGAAAGCCCGAACACCTTGTTGGGATTGTCAAAGACTCGGCCGACATAGCGCCGGATGAATCGCGAGGTAATGCGGTAGCCCAGGATGCTGGCCGGGATCCGCTCTCCCTGGTGCTCGAGGTCCTCCACCTTTTCCATCAGTTTTTCGGCGATCAGCGTCTTCGGCGCGCGCTCCTCGGGCGAGAGGCGGCACCAGATCTCGGGAATCAGCAGGCTAATGTCGTGGTCGATTCGCAGCCGAGGACCGATATGTCCCGCCGGCGTCGAAAATCCGGCCATGCCCGTGAGCAGAAAGCTGACCAGGGCGTTGTTGAGGTCGGTGATCGGCAGCAAAGCGTTGAACGGACCCTTGGTCAACGCGCCCTCGCTGCCCGCGCCTGTCGTGGACGGACTCTTGCCGGTCAACGACGAGATAAAGTCCATGAACAGTTCGGGCAGCTCCTGGAAGTGCAGCGGTCCGTAGACGGCCAGCGGCCGAAAGCCCCGCTCGTAGTCCGGCGGATTATTGCGTCGCCCCACCAGCACCGAATGGACCGGAATTCGCACCGGCGAGTCGACCGGCGTCGCGCGGTGCAGGCGAGTGCCCATGCGGGCGACGTGCTGATTGCGGGGGTCGATCAAGTCGGGCCGCGTCTGCAGGTACCGAGGATTCTTGCTCGGCTCTCCGTCGATCATCCGAGGCGTCGCGGAGCAGACGACGAACGAGCCGCCCTCCTCGCGTGTGGCCAGCATCAGTTGTTGCATCGGCTTGGTGAACTGGCTGAGGTCGACCGGCCGATTGCAGATGCTCCGCACTTGCCGCCTCGTCAGCGGCTCGAAGTTGACGATGAAATTGTCATCCCGCGCCAAGTCAGCCTCGGTCTGCTTGTCCAGGCCGCGATGAATCGCGTCGTCGGGACGCTGGAACAGGCGGTACTCGCAGTTCTCCGTGAATTTGCACGACTCCTGACGCTCGACGTAATTGCCGAGATGATCGAGCAGCCGTTGTGGCACGACCACCGATGCGCTGATGTCGTCCTCCATCTGCACCTTCTGAGCGGGCAGAAAGTCCTGCCGCAGTTTGAACGTCCGCCAAGCCTGCTCGTCCTGCAGGCCGACGCGCAGGTAGGCACCAATTAACTTGCGGCCGTTGTACTTCAGCTCGTGAGCGGGCGTGCCGTTGGTGATGTCGACGGTGAAATGGCGTCGCCAATCGTGGTCCTCGCTCATCCGATGCATCCGCTTGATGATGAACACCAACGCATAGATGTGCGACGGAATCGAACCCAGCCACTGGTTGTACTCGTCCGTGTAGTCCACCGACGGCGTGAGCAGCTTGATCACGCTGCCCAGCGAGCGACCGGGGTCGAGCACGGATCGCGAGGGCGACTTCGAGTAGTCGGGAGACGCCTCGGGCAGCCAGCGGTCGGAGTAGTCGCGGTCGAAGATCCGGGCGACCTCGTCCAGGTCCTGCTCCACATCATTGACATAGATGGAGCCGTGCAGCACATAGTCGGTGATCGATTTGCTGATCTCGCTCTTGCCGCCGCCGCTGACGGTGCACGGCTTATGACAGAAGACGCCCTCGGCCAGCGTGCCCACCAGACGCCACGTGGGAGCCTCCCGGTGTTTCTCAATTCGCAGCTTGTAGCCGGAGGGAGTGATGTAGATTTGGTCGGGCAGCAGCGGTATCGACTGCCGCTGGCCGTTCTGATCCCAGCTGATCTCTTGCTCGTGAACGCTCGCATGAGCATGCTCGGGGATATACAGCACCGTGTCGTACGCGCGGTCGATGCCGTACCCTTCCTCCTTGATTTCGATGAGACTCTCGTAGTCCCGCGCCACGTCGGCGAACGTGCGGCCATTGAATCGCTGGCTGACAACGCTGAACTCGTCGCCGAGATTGAAGCTGGCGAAGGCGATCGCGCCGCCCGCATGCTCCTCCTCGCAGTTGCCCATCAGATTGGCGGCGTAGCTGATCTGCGTCTTGACCTCCTTCTTGCAGTAGCCGAAGTAGTTGTCGGCGATCAATGTCACAATCACGCCGTCATCGGTGCGGCAGGTCAACTTGAACGGCACGCCGTCGTTGTATAGCTCGCTGTCCGAGTTCCAGCACATTCCGTCTTCGCGCTGGCGAGGTGTGGCGTCCTCGAAGTGTGGCAAACCCGCGTCCCGCTTGGTCACTCGGGTCAGATGAGGCGCGAGAATCACGCAACCGGTATGCCCCGTCCAGTGCTCCACATCGAGCGCCGCGTCATTGTCGGCAAGGTAGGGGTCGCCCGCGTTGCCGAAGATCGACTCGACGAAATCCAGATTGCTGACGAGCGATCCCGGCGCGAAAAAGCGAATCTCCATGGACCGCTCGGGACAGACCCCCGGCACCTCCGGGCAGACCAGCGGCCGAATCAGCAAGGAGACGAACGCCTCCGCCGGTTCCGAATCGCCGGCGCAGAACGGCAGCTCAAGCAACTCCGCGGGTGGCGACATGGCTTGGTGAAACAAATTGGCAAACGCCAATTTGGGCACCGACTTCTTGTCCCGCGGAACTGGCAAGCCGCCCGCCACGACGTGAAACGTGCCTTGCGTCGTGCGGCGATCGTGAACCGGGTTGTGGAGCACACCGTTGCGGACGCGGTACGAGGCCACATGGTCGTTGCGGTAACTATCGCGGTGCTCCGGCAACGACATTTCACGAGCCAAGCCGTGGCGATCGAGAATGATCGTCCGATGCGGAAGCTTCCACGGGTGATCCTCGGCGCCCACTCCCTGCATATGGCGACAGAGAAACCGTTCGATGCGTTCGTCGACCGGGCTGGGCACGCCGTCCAACAACTTGAGTCGTTGATGGTACGTCGCCAGCAGACGCTCGACATCCAAGACCGTCGCGTCGGTGGCCGATGGCGCGGCAAGACCGTTGGCGATCAGCTTCATCCTCACGTAACGCACCAAGTTTTCGCGTTCCGTCCGTGGCTCGTTGGTGTGAAAGCCCAACTGCGTAGCAAAGTCGTGGATCATTCCGTTCAACGGGTTGGGGTGAGGTGCTGGCCAGTCGTACGTTTGGTCAAGGGGCGGGGAACCCCTATTGCGCATTGTGACCCGATGACTCAGGGAAATACAAGAAGCCCAGTAAAAACGGGGCCGAATTGGTGGTCTGGCGGCCAGCGGTCGTTTCGGTTAAGGGCGTTTAGATTTCCTCTGCTCTTCGATTAGGGCGGATTCCCTGGCGGACTGACGAAAAGACGATACCGTCAATTGATGCGGCTTAATGCGGCGAAAACGTCCGCAGGACGGGCGCTGGTCTTGGTCGCGAGTTGCAGGCTGGCAGCCTGCACTACGACAGATGTCAGCCAGGGAAGTGTGGAGCGAGTTTGCCGAATCCGGGAATTTTCTCGATTGCGCGGACTTTGCCGGCCGATAACCCCTGTGAAGGATTCATCGACCGGGGGGACCGTCCATGAGATGCGTTTGTCTACTTGCCTTGGCAGCAATGCTGAATTCGCTTGGCTGTTGTTGTGCGCCGTGTGGCAATGCCTGCGGACCAACGTGCGGTCCCAATACCTTGCTTCCTCATCTGGTGGAGCGCACGCGCTGTGCGTCGGGATGTGGCGAGATCTATCTTGGCGAGTGGCATGCCGATCCGCCCGGCTGCTGCGACTCCTGTGACATGTGTGGCAACTTCGTGGGGCATCAGGGGTACTGTGGACCATCCTTCCGCGAACTGTGGGGCATTCGTTACGAGGGTGGCTGCGGGGGATGTGAAACCGGCTGCAGCAGTTGTGCTCACCACGACCATGTGGTCGAGCACCATGGCCACGACGCCCATTGGCACGACGGCGAGTCGAGCTACCCGGCGCCCACGCTGGCGGTGCCGCCGACGCGGTCGGTGTCGCCTAGTCCGGCTCCTCCGGCTCATCCAGTTCCCACTCCGGCGCCGGAGGCCGGCGAGCAACCATCGGAAGGAGCGGAAGGGTCGGACTTGCCGATGCTGGATCCGCTGCCCGAGCCGGCGCCTTCGGCCGACCCTTTGCCGCAGAACATTCCGCCGATGCAGACGCGCCATGGATCGCGCGTCTATCAAGCCCAACGCGGAACGGGAGCTGCTGCTTCGCCGTTCGCACGCCGTCGACGGTAGTTACAGCAAGTGTCGGGCCTTGACCTGTAGATAGCGGTTGACCATCTCCGCAGTCATGTCACTGGGCCGAGCGTCGAGCGCCAGCACACCACTGCGTTCGAGGTCGCGGAGTACTTGGTGGCGCCAGGTGATTACCTCCGCGGCCGCGCCCGCCCGATAAAAATCGGCGCCCTCGACATGAGGCGCGTCGGCGGCGTCAAACAGTCGCTCGTCGCGCAACATCGCGACAGCTGGCAGATGCCGGCCAACGAGGGTCGTGAGGTGGCTTTGAATCTGGTTCGAATTGACATCGTCGATGACGTTGGTCATCAGCATAACCAAGGCGCGCCGCTTGCACCGCGTCGCCAGGTAAAGAAACGCCTCGTCGTACCGGGACTCGACGAGCTGGGGAAAGCGATCGAAGGACGCGTGTAGCAGCCGATTCATCTGGCTCATGCCGGACTTGGGCGGCACGAAGGTGTGCACTTGATCGGAAAAACAGATCAACCCCACGGCGTCGCCCTTTTGCAGCGCCACATAGCTCAGCATCAACATGGAGTTCAGGGCATGGTCGAGCAGGCTGATGCCATCGGACTCGTTGGTCATCATGCGTCCGCAGTCGATCATGAACACAACCTGCTGAGACTGGTTCGTCTGAAAGTCCTTGACGGTGAGCTTGTTTCGCCGCGCGGTCGATCGCCAGTCGATGTGCTTGTAGTTGTCATCGAGGGTGTAGTCGCGCAGCCGCTCGAACTCGTTGTCCTGTCCAACATGACGGGTGCGGCGGACCCCCAGCAGCGAGAGTCGGTTGGTGCGCGCCAGCACTGCGTACTCCGCGAGCTGCTGCATGTCGGGGTAGACGTGGACGACTGACTCGGCAGGCGCCTCAATCAAGCGGATCCAAAAGCCGAGCCTGCTGGTCGTGCGCAAATAGATCGAGCGCATGGTGAATGCGCCGCGGCGCCGTGGCTTGACGCTGTACCGGACGGTTGCGCGGCTGCGCGCGTCGAGCCGCAGCCGGAATTCCTCGGGGCGTCCAAACGCCTCGGGCAGGTCGTCCTTGATGTCGACCAGCAGCGGCTGAGCAAGATGATTGGTGAGCCGCAGCGTGACGGCGTGGCGTTTGGTGATGGAGGCGATTCGGCCCGTCTCCCGGGTCGCGGAGAACGCCGTGCGAGGAGGCACCAGAAACAGGTCGGCCAGCACAATCGCCAGGGCCACGATGTCCGCTCCGAGCACGATCGGCAGCGCCCAATGGCCCACAAACGCGGCCAGCGTCATAGCCGTGGGCACGAGGGCGAGCGAAAGCATCCGCTTCGTCGGGTAGATTTTCTGCCAGCTCGCCAACAGCAACAGAGGCAGCGTCATGAGGACAGCAAAGATCCAAACATGCTGCTGCAGCTCCATCCAGTCAATGACGCCGCAGGGGACGATGGGGCTCAAAGTCTCGGCACCTCCACGGAGCGAATGAGCTCGGTCAGCAGCTGGTCGACATGATGCCCCTCCACCTCCGCCTCCGCCGACAACACGACGCGGTGACGCAGCGCGGGCAGCGCGACCTGCACCACATCATCCGGCACGGCGTAGTCGCGTCCGGCGAACGCGGCCAGTGTGCGGCAAGCTTGCATCAACGCGAGTCCCGCTCGCGGAGAGGCGCCCATGTAAAACTGTGGAAACTGTCGCGTGAGTCGCACCATTTTATTGATGTAGTCAATCAGCTTCTCATCCACCGCCACCTCGGCGCTGGCCTGAGTGATGGAGAGTATCTCTTCGGGCGAGGTCACCCGATGGACGGCCTCGAGCTGCGCATCCAGGTCAATCTGCCGGCTATGCATGCGGAGGATCTCTGCCTCCTCTTGCTCCGTCGGATAGTCGGCACGCAGCTTGAACATGAACCGGTCCAACTGGGCCTCGGGCAGATTGTACGTGCCCTCCGACTCGATCGGATTCTGCGTCGCGAGCACCAGAAAGGGACGCCGCAACTCGTGGCTGACTCCGTCGACCGTCACGTGGTACTCCTGCATGATCTCAAGCAGCGCCGCGTGGGTCTTGGCCGGAGCTCGGTTGATTTCGTCGGCGAGCAGCAATTGGGTGAACACGGGGCCGGCGCGGAACTGAAACTCCTGGGTTTTCATGTTGAAGATCGGTGCGCCGGTGATGTCCGACGGCATCAAGTCGGCCGTGAACTGAATCCGCCCGAAGTCGCAACCCAACACCTTGCCCAGGGTTCGGACCAGCAAGGTCTTGCCCAGTCCGGGGACCGACTCGATGAGCACGTGGCCGCTGGAGAACAACGCAGTCAGCGCGCCAAGCACCAGCTCGTCCTGTCCTACGTAGATCTTCTCCACTTCCCGCATGATGCGCTCGAACAGCAGGCGGGTGGGCGTTTCACGGGGCGGCGGGAGCGTGGCTGCGGGGTCGGCCGATTCGGCGCCGGCCTCGTGTATTTGACCTGTGGGCGTCAGTGCTTCCGGAGGGCTGTGCTGATCGAGCTGCGCAGGTGAATCGCTGGTTGTAGGTCGGGCCTCCATCGCAGGCGACCCTTGTGAGGCCCGGTCGACCGGCTGCAGGTTTCCACAGTTGGGGCACTGGGCGAGGCTGCCGATTTTTTCGGCCGGCACCCGTAGTAGCTGCTGGCACTGAGAGCAGGAGAAGGTGATTTGGGGACTGTCGGGCATATTCATGAAGGACTCGATGGTGGTTGCTTGCTCTCGGCAGAAGTCGATGTTTTCGTCGCCGCGCGGCCGTCGTCCTTCGAGGCGTGCGTGGCCCCGGACTCGCGTTTGATCGCCGTGTGGTATTGGCGCAGCACTTCCGTGACATGCATCTCGGATTTGGTTTGGGCGAGCAGGTCGCCGACAGCGTCGATGTGCCGGCCGAAGTCCGAGGTATTCTCCTCCGGCAGTTCGCGCGGCCGGCCGAAGGTCGGATACAACACGAAGCAGGACAGCAGTCCAAGGCCGAGCAGATGAACCATGACAAAGCCGATGGGCCAGACCGTGAAGAGCTCCAAGCCGTTGGGCGGCGTGTCCTCGAGCTCCTGTTCGTAAACGGGCGGTCCGCCAGCCGTGCTTTCGAGGAACACAACGCGGCGGTCAGCCACATCACATGTCTCCAACAACCGAGCTGCGAGCTTGCGGTGCTCGGAGTTGACCAAGGGCAGATTCAGCAGAAAGCCTCCGTTGGTCACTACCAACAGCTCGCTATTGCCCCAACGATTGTCGGTGACTCGCTGGACGAGTGGCCCGTGCTCCGAATTCAACAGCACCTGCGCAATAGGCAGTTGCGCGTCGTTCTTTTCAAAGTAACGCTGGCGCTGCCACTCCCTGCGCTCCATTGGCAGCTCAAGGCCGCCGCCCACCGCCGCTGTCGGTGCGGGCACATCCTGCCGAGTCGGTCGATCCAACTGGGCTCCGACAACCAGCTCAGTCCTGGATGTGTCCACATCTTCAAGCCAGCCTTGGTTGGAGGTGAGACGTCGAGCCGGTCGCGGGACGCCGCTGCCCTTAAGCAGAAACCATCGCGCGTATTGTTCCTCCGGCGACTCGCGATTGCGCCGCCAATCGTGAGTGGTCCGCGCGCGGGCCAGACGGTTGGCGGCCTCCCATTGGTTGGGCGAGCGGATCTTCGACGCGTCGCGCCAATACTGAGACGTGGCGTCGTAGTCGCGGCCGACGTAAACCAAACGCCGATTGGCGCCGTTTGCCAACCAGTCCTCCAACGCAGTTCGCTGTCGCAATCCCGGTGCGTCAAAGTCGTCGGGGAACCAAACAATGACGTCGTATTCGTCCAACTTGGGAGAGATTCGGGACCAAGTGGCGACGCTGCCGCCCATCCCCTCGATCATGCGCGCCAGCACCGAGGTCCCGGCGAGGCTGACCGACCCTTCACCGTGACGGCGGCCGTAGGCATCGCTCGGCTCGCCTGTCGGCGCGCAGCCCAGCGCGGCAAGCAGCGCCGCGACGAACAGGACACTGCCAGCTCGCCAACGCATGTCGATCTCCGAGCGAGTCGACTGGGGCATCACCTGGAATCCCCCGCGAGTAGTTGGCGAAAGTTGTCCATGCCGGAAAGGCATTGCTCAAATCGCTCGCGAGTGAGCTGGTGATGCCCGAAGAACACATCTTCAAAGGCGACCATCGTGACCTCGACAAGATCGCGAAGCTGAGGCAGACCTCGCAACTCGCGCAGGTACTGCCTATTGGTCTTGCCACGCTCGAGTTCGATGAGGTGCCGGTTGTCCAGCTGAATCAACTGATGGCTGAACAAGAAAATAATCGCGTCGCGAAGATTGCCTTGGCGGTAGTATTCGCGGGCTTGGTCGAGAAAGTCGCCCTTGGTGGCTTGCACGACCACGGGCAACTGCTCGACACGATCGAGCTCCAGGAGCGCTCGATCTTCTTCGGCGTCAAAAGTTGAAGCGTCGCGGCCGCTGCGCAAACCGAGGCGATTGGCGAAGGCCCAAATCAAAACGGCGAGCAGCGAAATCAGCGCGAATATCGCCAGCACCCAAATCAGAATCTCCAGTGTCTTGGCCAATGTGCCGTTGCCGCCCGGAGAGGAGTTGTTGGAGTTCGGCTTATTTTTGGGGGTCGTACGACGCCACTGGGAGTGACGGCCCGGGAAGTCGGCGGGCGCGGGCGCGGCGACATGTCTCACGGCGTCGTTTTCCGCGTCGTACCATACCGGCGCCTGCCGCCGCAACGCCTCGCGGCCCAGCTGTTCGCCCAGCTGTTCGCCCAGCTGCTCGGAGATGCCGCGCGCCCCTGCCGAGCTGCCGGCGAGGATCAATAGAACTGCCGTCAACACGGCCAACGCACTTGATGCACGAGCTCGGCCAGCGTTCCGCTGACCGCGCAAGGCAATCGCGGGACTCGCCTCTGGTCGGCACGGCAAACTGTCGGTCAACATGGAATATCCTCGCTCGACTCGTCAAGCGCCGGCCATCAGGTCGGACTTCAACCGCGCCGCCTCGGCGCGCATTCCCAATTCGACGGCCCAGCCCTCCTGCCGAATCCGCAGGTCAAGGTAACACAGAAACCGAAACACCGTCAGCAGCATGGCACTGGCCCACAGGGACGCGGGCAGCCCGTACAACAGCAGCGTCGGGCCGATGCGCCACCGGTTCAACATGATTCCTTGGAGGAACACGAAGGTGTAGAACAGCGCGATCGTCAGGCAGGTGGCCAACATGCCCGATCCGATAAACTCAAAAAACAACGCCCCCCCGGCGGCTTCGTGCAGTGAAGCGTTGCGTTTGGCAACGGTGACGACGTGTGAGTCGGCACTCGCTCCCAGCGGGTTTCCCTCCAGGAGGACGATCTCATTGAGAAAGGGACGAAGCGAACGCACCAAGGCAAGGTAAGTGGACAGCAAGAACAAGACAAACAACTCGACGCCGTCATCGTTGATCGAGAGCCAGCAGAACGACAAGGTGATCGGCAGCGTTAGTCGCAAGAGTCCCTGGCACCAGAGCAATTTGGCGAGCGACCCGTACGTTTTCTTGAGGCCGTACGCGATCGGTGGACGCTCCGCGAACACCGCGTGTCCAAGCCACGTGGTCATCATGGCTGTCGCCAACGGCGCCTGCACGAAGATCAGCAGCACCAGCGAGGCGATGTACCTCATCTGAATCACGGCGTACTCGGAAGGCGAATAGTCTCGAGGGTCTTCGAGCACGAGCCAGCCCAGTGCCAGCCGGTCGATGAGCAGGAACGGCAATATCCCGATCGTTGCCAGCACCAGCAACGGCACAAAGTGGATGCGCGCCACATGCAGGGCGAGATCGAACGACTCGAGCATGCCTCGTTCGCGAATCGCGATTGATGTGCGGTCAAGTTGCATCGCGTTGCTCCACCGGCATGCCCAGCACCACAAAGTAGAAGGTCAGGATCATCGTCGACAGCACTGCCATGCCGGTCTTGATCCACAACGGCGCGGCCGAGGGAGAAAGGAAGCCCTCGATCAAAGCGGCCAGGAAGAACAGCACCATGGCGGCGCCCATCACCGGCATCGCCTCGCGGGCTGACTTGCGCAACGATGCGCTGCGAGTCATCCCGCCGGTGCTGAGCCAGGCCAGTCCGAGCCGCAGTCCGGCGCCCGCAGACAATACGATTGCGGTCAACTCAAACGGCCCATGCGCGCGAACGAATTCGAAAAACGTCTCGCCCGCGGCGACATCGGCGCGCGCCATGTAGCCAAACGCGGCGCCGAGGCTCGCGGCGTTGAAGGTGGTGATGAACAATCCGGGGATGAACAGCAGCCCTCCGGCGAAGCACTTGAGGCCGATTCCGGTGTTGTGTCGGATGTACATCGCCGCTGTGTAGAAGTTGGTCTCCGAGTCGCGGCCCAGAATGGGGTTGCCGAAGTCCGACTCCAGTCGATGGATCGTCGCCTCTCCCAGCATCTGCTCGACGTATTCGGGCCAGACGTGCTTGGCGTTGGCCAGCAGCGACGATGCCAGAAACACCGACCAAAACAGCATGAACGCCAGCTGCACGCAGCGATCTTGAAAGATCCGTTTCGGCGCCTCGTGAATCAACATGCGGCCCCAGGCGCCATAGTCGAACCGCTGGCTGCGATAGAGCTGATTGTGGGCGCGGCCGACGAGCCGGTGCAGATAGAGCACGGTGTCGGGGGGCAGTTGGTACGCGTCGGCCAACGCCAGGTCCGCACATGCGGCGCGATAGAGAGAGGCGAATCGCGAGATCGTGGCCGGCGCAGCCTTCGAGATACGCGAGGACTGTAGCTCCTCGCATAGTCCGTCAAGCTCCTGCCATTGCATCTGGCGCCGCGCCAGCAGCTCTGCCGCTCTCATCATTGCGCCTCGCAAGGCTTTTGACAGTAGGGAATGGGGCGCCTCGTGTTCATGGCGCCTCCGCTGTCGGAGGCGGGACGACGTAGGTTGCCGGAGTGGATGCGGTGTCGTCGCCATCCGTGGCGGCGGTGGCCGATTGCGGCGCCGCTTCTGAGCTTCCCGCGCCGGCCGTCGCCGCCGTTGTCGTTGAACTCATTGCCGCGCGCACGGGCATGAACACGCGTTGGTACAGTGCGCAGAGGAACAAGTCATAGCTCGTGTCATCGGGCATCCCCAGCTGCCGAAGCAATGGCTCCGCAAGATGGCGAGCCAGCTCGCGGCGACGGGGAATGGTTAGCCGGTCGCGCCGGTCGACGTAGAGAGCCAGCGCGCGAGTCAGCGAGCGACTCAGGTGAATCCCGGCGGGCAGCATCGCCGCCACCTGCGCCGCGCGCGGGTCCTCAATCTTGGACAACCCCCGCAACCAGGTCCGTTCCTCCACCACAACCATGGTGCCCGCAACCAAGTCGCCCAGACGCTGGAAACGCGAATTCATCACCATCGTGAGCAGGCCGAGCGTGAACAGCGGCAGCATGGCCGGCAGTGGCTCTTGAATGCCCAACGCTTGCGGCGCGATCCAGGGCATGGTGTCGACGGTCCGCAGGATATTCCGCATGATCGCCTGGAGGCCGGTGATCGGCTGGCCTTCGCACGAGAGGACTCGCAGTCCCATCGTCCACTTGCCGGGCGTCTGGCCGTTCATCAACGCCTCAAAAACCCCGCCGTAGAACCACTCCAGCGCAAACAGCAGGATCACTCCCATCGCCGCGGCGAGTCCGCCATCGGCCCACGGCGTCAGCATGCGAAACAGTCCCATGCCCACCATCCAAACCCCGAAGCGAATCGCGAGGTCGATTAAGAAAGCCGGCAGACGGCGGAAGGGGCCCGCCACGCGGTACTCGAACGCGATGTTCTCGGGGGTGACGATCTGAATCGTCGAATCTAGCTGATGTGCGTGGGAATCCATGTTTGGATTATCCGCGGGCGTCCCGAGGCTGGCAACGCCCGGTGCGAATCGGTCGTACGACGGACTTCCAGTCCGTCAATCCACGTAAGACGGACTTCTAGTCCGTCAATCCACGTACGACGGACTTCCAGTCCGTCCATCATCCCCCGCGAATGATTGGCCTGCTTGCCTGTTGGGCGCCGCACAACACACTTTTTCCCACATTGGTTAGAATGGCGGATTGCACCGTCCTCACTACCCACGGCTCCATCGCCGGCCGGTAAGGCCCGGTTGACGCTCTTGTCCCCTGAACTCTCTTCCCTCGCCAGGTAGCCACCATGTCGAATTCTCCCCGCAAGTCCCGGCCAAGCAACATACTCCACGGCACCCCAGCGGAGCCGCCAATGGCGAGGAGCATTTCTCGGCGCCGTTTTTTAGCTGTCAGCGCCGCAACTGCGGCGGCGGCCGCGACGCCCAACGCCGTGTGGTCGAACAAAAGCGGCTCGCAAGTCATTCTTGGCGAGGGCGAGCATCGGTACGAAGTGCATCATGATTGGGCCAAGTTGCCCAAGCCGTTCACCTGGCAAACGACTCACAATGTTGCCGTTGACGCCGAACAACGGCTGTACGTCATTCATGAGGGCCGCGAGGAGCTAAAAGACCACCCCAGCATTTTTGTCTTCGACCAGCAAGGCAAGCTGATCCGCTCGTTCGGAAGCCAGTTTCAGGGCGGGGGCCATGGCATCGAAGTTCGCCGGGAGGGAAGCCAAGAGTTTCTCTACGTCTGTGCCTACCAACAGGTCAAGGCATTCGCCAAGCTGACGCTGGAAGGAGAAGTGGTCTGGCTGCAGCATGCGCCGATGGAGTCCGGGGTTTACGCCGAGGGTGAGGATACGAAGCCGGAACGCAAGTGGGGGCCCGATCGCTTCCTGCCGACGAATTTTGCGTTTCTCGACGATGGCGGATTTTTGCTGGCCGATGGCTATGGCTCGTACTATATCCATCGCTTTGACAAGGAGGGCAAGTGGCAGTCGTGCTTCGGCGGGCCAGGAGAAGGCAATGGCAAGTTCAAGACGCCGCATGGTATTTGGATCGATCGTCGTGACGATGAGCCACGAGTCGTCATCTGCGACCGAGCCCACAACACCCTGCAGCATCTGACTCTGGACGGAAAGCATCTGGCGACTCAAGAGGGCTTTGGATTGCCCGCCAATGTCGACAGCCGCGGGGAGCTGTTGTTAGTGCCCGAATTGAAGGCGCGGATCACCTTGTTGGGCAAAGACAATCAGGTGGTCGCTCAGCTTGGCATGGACGTCGACAAGGTAAATGCGAACAAAGGCCTGCGGACTCGCCCACAAGACTGGGAAGATGGCCGCTTTGTGCACCCACACGACGCCTGTTTCGGAGCGGAGGGTGACATCTACGTGGCCGAGTGGGTCGCCACGGGCCGCATCTCACGATTGAAGCGGCTTGGGTAAAAGCCGAGGGAATTCGGCGCATTCGCCGTAAGGGATTTTCATCGGCCGGCACTGCGCAGCAGCAACTGGCTTCCCGGCAAGGAACGTGCAATGAGAAGAGAGTTGTGGGCGCTGGTTTTGATGGCCGTCACCGCCGCGGGTTGTGGCGGGGGAGCGAGCACCGGTGCGTCACCGCAGCCGGGGAGTGCTCCGGGGAAGTCCGGCGATGCGTCCGGCGCACCCGGCGCCGACTCCGCAGCCGCCAAGGCCAGTCTTCCCTCGCAACAACGCCCCGAGCAACTGGCTGCCGATGCATTTCCCGATCTGTCGGCGGGCATCGCCGCGTTGCGAGCGGCCGCCGGCGAGCGCGACAACGCGAAGGTGTTGGGCATTGCCCAGTGGCTGCAGACGCATCACGGCGAAGCGGCGATTGCTCCGTGCCGAGATTTGTTGCTGGACTCCGGCGCCGATCCGACGGCGCGGATCGCCGCTTGCATGGCCTTGCGCAGCCTGGGTCCCGCGGCGGCGCCCGCGTTGATCGAGGGCGCCGACGCAGATGTTGAGACGGTGGCGGCCAACTCGGTCAAGTCGCTGACTGCCTTGCGGCCCGTCGCGCCCGGACTACTGGAGCAGCTGACGCATTGGATCGACCACCCGGCGCCCAATGTCCGCCGCGCGGCGATTCAATCGCTCGCGATCATCGGCACGAAAGCGGAATCGTGCGCGCCGAAGTTGTTGGAGATCTTGAACGACCCTGCGGCCGACGAAATGCTGCGTGGCGAGGCAAAACGGGCGCTGAAGGCGATCAATCCACGCCGGACGTTTCAGGACTGAGGAGGACGGCATGAAACAATCGGCCGGATGCCTGCTCTATCGAGAGACCCCGGAAGGGCCGCGCGTGCTGATTGTCCATCCGTCGGGGAACTACAACATCCGGGCGCCGTGGAGCATTCCCAAGGGGCTGGTCGATCAAGGAGAGACAACCGAGGCCACGGCTCGGCGCGAAACCTTGGAGGAGACAGGCGTAACGGCGGGCGAATTGATCAGCCTCGGATTTGTGGATCTGAAAAAGAGCCGCAAACGCATTCATTGCTTTGCAGGTCCGCTTCCCGAAGATGCGGAGCCCCGCTGCGCCTCATGGGAGATCGATCGCGCGGAGCTGGTGACGCTGACCGAGGCGCGTCAGCGACTGCATCCCGATCAGGCGCCGCTGGTCGATCGACTCGAGACGCATTTGTAAGCTGTGATGCCGCGGTGGGAATCGCCAAGTCGCGGCCCAGGTGAAAAGACCCAACCGAATGCCGGTCGGTTTGCCGGAATAGGTGTTGTTCAGCGGCCTCATAGCGAAGCGCCGGGGCTCTCCAAGCAGGAAGTACACAGGAAGCGAGCAGAACATGCGGCGAATATTGGTGGTTGGCGGCGGCTCGATCGGCGAACGCCATGTGCGTTGCTTCCAGCGCGCGGGCGAAGTGGAGCCAACGATTTGCGATGTCTCGCCCGCCGTGCGCAACCGGATTGCGGAGACCTACGGGCTGAGGGGCGCATTCGACGACTACTCGGCGGCGCTGGCGGACGGGCCGGACGCCGTGGTCATCTGCACACCCGCGCACTTGCACGTCGCCATGGCGCGACAGGCGGTGGCGGAGGGACGTCCCGTTCTGATTGAGAAGCCGCTCAGCGTGGCAACCGATGGCGTGGATGAGCTGCGTCGCGAGGCCGAGCGGGGAAAGGTTCCCGTGGCCCTGGCCTATGTGACGCGGCACCATCCTGCGTTGATGGCGATGCGAGACGCGATTCACTCGGGACGATTTGGCGAGCCGGTACAGCTGACGGTGCTGTCGGGGCAGCATTTCCCGTTCTATCGACCGGCCTATCGCGAGATCTACTACACCCGGCACGAGACCGGCGGCGGAGCCATTCAAGACGCTTTGACTCATATGTTGAACGCCGCGGAGTGGATCGGCGGCCCGATCCGTTCGGTGGCCGTCGACGCCGCACACTGTGTGCTCGAGGGTGTCGACGTCGAGGACACCGTGCACCTCCTGGCCCGGCTGGGTGGCGGTGACGAATCGGGCGGGGCCGGACAGGGAGTCCTCGCCTCCTTCACGCTCAACCAACATCAGTATGTCAACGAGACGTTGCTGACGGTTTGTTGTCAGCGAGGCGTGGTTCGGTACGAAGGCCACGCCGCAAGGTGGCTGTCGTGCGAGCAGATCGGCGGCGAGTGGCGCGAGGAGCAGTCGTTTGCGCTGGAGCGAGATGACTTGTTCGTGGCACAGGCCAAGGCGTTTCTGGATGTGCTGGACGGTGACGAGCCCGCCTGTGGATTGGCGGACGGCATCCAGACACTGAAAGTGAATCTGGCCGCCCTCCAGTCGGCGCGCGAGCGTCGCTGGGTGACCGTGGAGTGAACCATGAGCGACCCAAGCGTACAACAACTGTTTGACTTGTCGGGCAAGGCTGCCTTGATCACGGGCGGGACCGGACACCTGGGCTCCGCCTTTGCCGCTGCGCTGGCCGAGTGCGGGGCGAGCGTGATCCTTGCCAGCCGCGAGCTGGCGCGGGCTGAGTCGGCGGTCGAAACGCTGCCGCGCGGTCCGCACTATGCGGTCGAGCTCGATCAACTGGACGAGTCATCGCTGGATGCCGGTTTCGAACGGGCCGTCGAGCTTGCCGGACACGTGGACATTCTGATCAACAACGGACAGCAGGGCCACGCGTTGGATTGGACCAATGTGACCGGTGAGGCGTTTAGCGCCGACCTGCGAAACGCCACCGGTTACTTCCTGCTCTCTCGGCGGCTCCGAGACCATGTTGTGGCCCGCCAGGCGCCTGGCTCGATTGTGATGATCGGCTCGATGTACGGAGTCGTTGGCTCGTATCCGGACGCGTATGAAGGGGTCTGCACCGCCAGCCCTGTGCAGTATCATGCGCTCAAGGGCGGGATCATCCACATGACTCGGCATTTGGCCGCCTACTGGGCCGCCGATCAGGTGCGCGTGAATTGCCTGAGCCCCGGCCCATTCCCCAATGCTCGCGCGCCGGGCGAGATGGTCGAGCGGTTGAAGACCAAATGCCCGCTCCGCCGCATGGGCAGCCCCCATGAACTCAAAGGCGCACTGGTCCTGCTCGCCTCCGACGCGGGCAGCTATATCACCGGACAAAACCTGCTCGTCGACGGCGGGTGGACTGCCTGGTGAGATGACTGACAAAGTGAAAGCTCAACCAAGCTCAACCAATATGCCTCCCAGTTCGCAAATCGACGTTGAGATACTGAATATCGCCGCCTATCACTTCGTCCCGCTGGACGAATTGGCCGAGCGCCGCGCCGCACTGCTTGAACTTTGCCGGCATCTCGATCTGCGCGGCACAATCTTGTTGGCCCCCGAGGGGATCAATCTGTTTCTCGCCGGCACGGTCGCCGGGGTGGAGGAGTTTCTGGCGACATTGAAACGCCAGCCGGAGTTCACCGAACTCGTCGTTAAACGCAGCTATAGCCGTCGCCAGCCGTTTCGCCGGTTGCTGGTCCGACTGAAAAAGGAGATTATCGCCTTCGGCGTGCCGGAAGTGGATCCGCACAAGGCCTCCTCCCCGAAGCTCAGCCCGGAGACGCTCAAGCAATGGCTTGATGAGGGCCGTGATATCGAGCTGCTCGACGTCCGCAATGACTACGAGATCGAGGTCGGCACGTTTGTCGGCGCGACCGCGATTGGCCTGGGTCACTTTCGCGACTTTCCCGCCGCCACTGCCCAGCTGCCGGAAAGCTGGAAGCAGAAGCCGGTGGTGATGTTCTGCACGGGCGGCATTCGCTGCGAGAAGGCAGGCCCTTTCATGGAACAACAGGGCTTCGAGGAAGTCTACCAGTTGGACGGCGGCATTTTGAATTACTTCGAACTCTGCGGCGGCGCCCATTACCGGGGAGATTGCTTCGTGTTCGACCATCGCGTGGCGCTCGCTCCCGACTTGTCGGAGACGGAGCACGCCATGTGCTTCACCTGCCAAGCCGTGCTCACCAAAGAGGAGCAGCTCTCTCCCATGTACGTGCCCGGCGTCTGCTGCCCATTCTGCTATCAGAGTGACGCGGAGCTGGCACAAGAGCGGCTCGAGCACCGCCGCGCCAGCATCGAAAAGTTCGCCTCGCCGTTGCCGGGCGCTGGCCCATACGACAGCGCGCGGCCGATTCGTGTGCCGGATCGCGTCGACAGGATGACCTTGCTGGACGCGGTCGACACGCTATTCCCGTATGTCGGACGCGGCCGTTGGCAAAAGAGCTGCGACGAGGGGAGAATCACCGAGGCAGGCCGCGCCCTGGCGGCGGACGAAGTCGTCCGCGCCGGACAGCAACTGCAGCATGTCGAGCCCAATGTGGTCGAGCCGCCCGTCAATCCGAATATTGAAGTGCTGTACGAGGACGACGATTTGATCGTCGTGAACAAGCCGGCGCCGCTGCCGATGCATCCGTGCGGACGTTTTAATCGCAACACCCTCGTTTGGATGCTGGACCAAGTGTACGCGCCCGAAAAGGTGCGCTGCGCCCATCGCCTGGATGCCAACACGTCCGGCCTCGTGGTGCTGACGCGGCGCCGCTCGGCCGCCTCCGTGTTGCAGCCGAAGTTCGAGCGAGGCGAGGTTCGCAAAACCTATCTCGCCCGTGTGCTCGGCGTGCCCGAGGCGGATGAATTTCGGTGCGACGTGGGCATTGCTCAGGAGGTTGGCCCGGCTGGGCTGCGAGGTTGGTCGGAAGACGGACTGCCGGCGGAGACGCACTTCAAGGTCCTGCGGCGATGGGACTGTGGGGAGCTATGGGAGAGCCTGTTGGAAGTTCGCCCGATCACCGGCAGGACCAACCAGATTCGCATCCACGCTTGGAAGCTGGATCTGCCGATCGTTGGAGACCCCAGCTATCTGCCCCACGGCGAGATGAGCGCCACGCAGACTCGCGACATCGATTCCGCGCCGATGTGCCTGCACGCTTGGCGACTGGAGTTCGCGCATCCCACCACCCAGCAAGTGGTGCGATTTGAGGCGCCCGCGCCGGATTGGGCCAAGCGGCCTTGAACGGCCTTGAACGGCCTTGAGCGACATGCTCGCTACCACTGAGCAAGCCACTGGCGGAACTCCTGGATCTCCGCTCGGGTTGGGAAGTGATCATAGGTGCGGGCGAACAACTCCCACTGCTCGAAACCGTCCGTGTAGAAAATGGAGACCTGATCTACTGTCCACTTTGAGTTGGCGAGCGGAGAGATGACATGCCGCGATGCCTGCGACAACTCGTATTGTTGTCCGTCATGAGTGACAAATAACGCCACGTCGCGTTCAGTTGCCAGCTCCTTGCGGAATTCAAGCAGTTTCAGGGAGGTGGTGCGCGGCAGCGCTAGGTCCTGCCGCAAGGCCCTCGCGATCGTGGCGTGGGTCATGGTTCGCCAACAGACGATGGCGAGCGCCAACAAGGTGACCATCACGAGCAGCGTTCGCAGGCTGAATCGAAGTGGGAGCATGCGAGGCCGTGGAGCTTTGTCGCGAGGCTGCCGATCCAAGCAGCCGGCGTCACAACGAGGTGATGAATTCGGCGAGCGCCCGGTAGTACTCCGCCGACTGCGGAGAATTGTGGTCGCCGCGGGCAATGGTGACAAACCGCTTTGGCTCGTTCGCTGATTCGAAGAGCTTTTTGCCCAGTGCGAAGGGAATTGTGCGGTCCGCGTCACCATGGCTCTGCAAAAACGGACCGCGGTACTTCGCCAATGCTGCAGTCGAATTGAGGCTGTCCGGATTCACGATCCAGGCTAGGCGTGGATAGTGATGCTTGGCGACATCGGACAAGGAGGAGAAGGAGCTTTCGACGATGAGTCCTCGGGCCGGCGCATCTGCGGCGAGTTGGATCACCACGGCGCCGCCTAGGGATCGCCCCATCAGCACGACATCGCGCTCGCGCACGCCGCCGAGCGAAGCGAGCTTGGTGCGGGCTGCGGCGCCGTCCTGAACAACGCCATCCTTGGAAGGCAAGCCCTCGCTTTTGCCGTATCCGCGATAGTCAAATGCCAACGCGCTGATTCCCATCGCCTGAAGCATCGCAAGCAGGCTCGCCCGATGGGTAATGTTCCCGGCGTTGCCATGGGCAAACAACACGTGTGCGAGCGGCTTGTCGACAGGACAGTACCATCCGTGAATGCGCGTCTTGTCAGCGGCGGTCATCCACACGTCTTGATATTGCAGCCGCTCCGGCTCCCAATTGCCGTCAGGGTGTTTGGACGGAAAGAACAGCAGTCGATCATCCAGAGTGCGACGGGGCTTGGGAGCTTGCACGAACTGAGTCGCTTCATTTTCAAGCTCCTCAGTAAACTCCGGGTGGTTTGGAGTCTCGGCCGCCTTGACCGATGGCGTTGCAACGGGGGATGGCGAGATGGGGGATGGCGAGATGGAGAACTCGCGAGTCGGCAACTGCGGTGATCCGCATCCCGTCGCGATGGCGATGGCCAACATCAGGGCGCTGGTGAAGGATAGGCAGGTGAGTCTTGTCATAAAGTCTCCGCCGACGGGAGAAGGAACCAACAGGCCGACAGTATGCGACGGCCTGATTGTTCGCGCTGGGTTGGCGAATGACTGATTCGCCCAACGGTGAAGCCCCATCCGCATCATACGAAACCGCGACAGCGGGACTCAAGGTTGACTTGACCGCGCAGGACGATGAAGATGAAAAGCCTTGCGAGAATAGGAGTTAAGCATGCCCTGCCCTGCCCCCGCCACCTCCCCGCCTGCACGCGCGCGTCTTGGCGCCTACCATCGTGTGATCGGACTGTTGGGCCTGATCTGCCTCTACGGGAATCTTCAGCTGGCGCCTGCCGTCGCCGTCGAAGCAATTCAGTTCGAGGACGGAGTGCAGCAATTGTTTGCGCTCAAGTGCGGAAAGTGCCATGGCGAGTCCTCCCGGAAGGCCGACCTACGGCTCGATCGTTTTGCCGAAGCAATGCAGGGAGGCGAGTCTGGGGCAGTAATCGTTCCCGGCAAACTGAGTGAGAGTTTGCTCTGGGAGATGCTGGACGAGAAGCTGATGCCTCCGGAGGATCAGCCCGCGTTGTCGGCTGCCGAGACGTTGCTCGTGCGGCGCTGGATTGAGTCCGGGGCGAGCTCCAAGCACACCGAAACGCCTGCCGATGCAGTCACCCGCTACATCGACGTCGTGCCGCTCATGCTGCGCCGCTGCGTCATGTGCCACGGTCCGGAGTATCAGCTTGGCGGCGTGGATGTGAGAACTTACGCCGGGCTGGCCAAGGTGGTGCAACCGGGCGACGCGGAGAACAGTCCCGCGGTGCAGCGCATCGTGGAGTCAAAGTGCCCACCTGCCGATGAGATTGGCGAAGCGGGCATCGAGCCGATGACCCCGGCGGAGCTGGAAGTGTTTCGCCAGTGGATCGACTCGGGCGCCGCCGACTCGCCCCTGGAGCCGGATGTCGCCGGCCCCAAGCCCGACGCGTTGGTGTCGGAGAGTGACCGCGAGTTTTGGTCGTTTCGGCCCGTGGAGCCCGTGGCATTGCCGGATCTCGAGCAGAGCGAACCACTGCGGGCGCCGGTTGACGCCTTTGTTCAAAGTCGACTCGCCGAGCATTCCTTGTCGCTGCATGCCGCAACGGACCGTGTCACGTTGGCGCGGCGAGCCGCGTACGTGTTGACGGGGTTGCCGCCGGAGGAGCAGACGCTGCAGGCGTTTCTCGAGGACCAACGGCCGGCGGCGTTCGAGCGTTACGTTGACGGCCTGTTGGCGTCGCCACGCTATGGGGAACGCTGGGGGAGATTCTGGCTGGATTTGGCGGGCTATTCGGACTCGGAGGGGAAACGCAACGCGGACACGATCCGTCCGCACGCTTGGCGATATCGCGACTGGGTGATTCGGGCTTTCAATCGGGACCTCCCGTACGACGAGTTTCTTCGCCGGCAGCTTGCTGGCGATGAGATGGTCGATTGGGGCGCGGCGGGCGAGGGCGGCGTGGTGAGCGAAGAGGTGTACGAGTCGTTGGTGGCCACCGGATTCTTGCGGATGGCGCCCGACGGCACGGCGGCCGACCCGGTCAATCGCTATTCGGACCGGCTGGAGGTGGTGAGCGATGCGCTGGACGTATTGGGGCGAGGTGTCATGGGTCTGACACTGAATTGCGCCCGCTGTCACACGCACAAATACGATCCGATTCCGCAGCGAGACTATTACCGGATGGTGGCCGTGTTCAAGGGCGCCTACGACGAATACGACTGGCTGACGCCACAGCCGTTCGGCAACCAATGGAAACGCGCCAAACAGAGGCATCTGGAAGTCTCCACCGCATCGGAACGCGAACGCATCGACCGCGTTCACGCGCCGCTGGATCGAGAGATTGCCGAGCTGCGGCAGCGTGTGACGGAGCTGACTCCGCCCGCGGGCAAGCCGGACGCCGAGCAGCAAAAGTCGATCAAGTCGCTCAACAAACAAATCGCCGATTTGCAGGTCAAGCGCGCGCCCGAGCCGATGGTGCGAGCGTTGTGGGATCGCGGGCGGCCATCGCCCACGTTTGTCTACCGTCGCGGCGACGAGAACCAGCCTGCCCAGTTGGTTGGTCCTGGCGTGCCATCGGTGTTGGCCGGGAACGCGGCGTTCGAGCCGGTGGCACTGGACCATTCGACCGCCAAGACCGGCCGCCGGCTGGCGCTCGCTCGCTGGCTGACATCAACACGTCATCCGCTGACGGCACGGGTGATCGTCAATCGGGTCTGGCACCAACACTTTGGCCGAGGTCTCGTCGACAGCCTCGACAATTTCGGAAAGCTCGGCTCGCGGCCCTCCCATCCGGAGCTGCTCGACCATTTAGCCTTGGAGCTGATGCAGCATGGCTGGAGCCTGAAATGGCTCAATCGCCAATTGGTGCTTTCGGCGACGTGGCGCCAACCGAGTGAGGACCCGGCGGCCTTGCCTTCAGAGACGCCGACCGGCGGCCAGCCGGCACAGGGCGAATCGGACTGGGCGTCGCGGCTGGAGCGCGATCCGGAGAATCGGTGGTTGTCGCGAGTCCCAATGCGCCGGCTGACGGCCGAGGAGGTCCGCGACTCGCTGCTATGGGTGTCGGGCAGGCTCGACCTGAGGCAGTTTGGCGAGCCGGATCCCGTCGACGTGCGGCCTGACGGGCTGGTCGTGGCGCAGCCGGTCAACGGCGGCTGGCGCCGCAGCGTTTATCTGCGCCAACGCCGCAAGGAGATGCCAACCATCTTCGAAACCTTCGACCTGCCACAAATGAGCCCCAACTGCTCCGAACGTCGGGCCTCGACCGTCGTCTCGCAGCCCCTGCATCTGCTGAATAACAAACTGGTGCATACGCTGGCGGGCGATTTTGCCCGTCGCGTCATGGCCGAGGCGCCTGGTGAGTCGGCCTGTCAGGCGGAACTGGCGTGGCGAATGGCCTATCGCCGCCAGCCCACGCAAGTGGAACTCGACACGTGCCTGCGGGCGCTCGAGCAGTTTCGCGAAGCCGTGAAGGAGGCAGGGCCAAGGCAAGTCAACGCCGCTGGCGACATTGACTTGAAGGCAATGCACGGCCTTTGCCACGGTCTGATCAACTCGGCGAACTTCCTGTTCGTCGATTGACAGGATGTTGTCACCGAATCGGACTCTCGGACCCACGTACGAAAACACGGATCACGGTCGTCATGTCGGAATTATCTCGTCGCGGGTTTTTTGATCGCGCCGCTAGCGGGCTGATGGGCGCCGCGCTGGCCGGCATGCTTGCCGACGACTTGCGAGGCGCCGATGGCAAGCCGCTCGATCTGTCGCCTCAACAGCCGCACTTCGCGCCTCGCGCTCGGTCGGTGATTCACTTATGCATGCAAGGCGGGCCGTCGCAGGTCGACTTGTTCGACCCCAAGCCCGCGCTGCAAAAGTATCACGAGTCGACTCCGCCCCGCGAGCTGACGGCCAACGCGGTGTTTGAGAACGACCGTCGTGGCAAGCTAATGCAAAGTCCCTGGAAATTCCGCCAGCATGGGCAATCGGGTGCGTGGATGTCGGAGCTGCTGCCACATCTTGCCCGTGAAGCGGACAGCTTGTGCATCGTCCGCTCGATGTACAACGTGCATCCCAATCACGAGCCCGCTATTTTCAAGCTGCAGACGGGACAGACATTTCCCGGTCATCCTTCCTTCGGCTCTTGGATCACCTATGCGCTGGGATCGGAGAATCAGAGCCTGCCGGCCTATGTCGTGCTCGCCGATCCCGTGGAGCGTTTGCCGACCAACGGTGTCGACAACTGGTCTTCGGGATACCTGCCGCCGCTATTTCAGGGCACTCGGATGCGCCCCGGCACGTCGCCGCTGTTGAACTTGAGGCCCGACTTTAGCGAGCCCGTCGCGGTGACCGAAGCCAAGCGAGACTTGATCGCTCGGCTAGATCACATCCACCGGCAGCGCCGCCCGAGCTACGAGGTGCTTGACTCACGGATGCGGAATTACGAGATGGCGGCCCGGATGCAGCTGGAGGCGACCGAGGCGCTGGCCACCCAAGACGAGACGCAGCAGACGCTCGACATGTATGGCATCGGCCAAACGGCCACCGACAACTACGGTCGTCAGTGTTTGCTGGCGAGGCGGCTTGTGGAGCGCGGCGTGCGGTTCGTGCAGCTCTTTTGTCGTGGGCAGGAGTGGGACAATCATCGCAACCTCGGCAGCTCGCTGGCCGGGGCCTGTCAGAAGACGGACCAGCCCGTGGCCGCCTTGCTGCGCGACCTTCGCCAACGCGGGCTGCTCGATTCGACGTTGGTGTTGTGGGGCGGCGAGTTCGGGCGGTTGCCGATGGCCCAGGGAGATTTTAAGACGGCGGGCCGCGACCATGGGCCCTATGGATTTTCCGTGTGGCTCGCCGGCGGTGGCGTGCGCGGCGGCATGACTTACGGCAGCACGGACGAAATTGGCTACGCTGCCGTCGAGAACCGCGTTAGCATTCAGGACTGGCACGCCACCATTCTGCATTTGTTGGGCATGGATTACGAACGGCTCGTGTTCAAGCGACATGGGCTGGGCGAACGGCTGACGCACCAATTCGAGACCCGCGTGGTCGGCGAGTTGCTTGAGAGCGTCTGACGACCCGCAGGCAGCGCGACCCCGGCCGAAGCGCCGGCACGGTGGTCCGTTGGAGTCCCTTGACCCAAGGTTAGCTACGCCGTTTCATTGTTGGTTGGGTTGGCGTGGACCGCAGCTGTTGGCGAAGAAATATGTGCCTGGCGTTGAACAGCCGGCTCCAGACCAACACGACGCTGAGGATCGTGCCCAGCGCCGACGCGGCCGCGATGAGAAACAAGATCATCAATTGGTAGCGGACCGCTTGTCCCGGGTCGGCGCCCGCGAGCAGTTGACCGGTCATCATGCCCGGCAGACTGACGATGCCGGTGACCGACAACGTGTTGATGATGGGAATCATGCCAGCTCGTGAGGCTTCGCGCAGCATCGGGATGGCGGCCTCCCAACGCGTGGCGCCGGCGGCCAGCCTCGCTTCGACTTCGTCGCTGCGTTGGCGCAGCTGCGTCGTAAAACGCTCGACGCCGATGGCGATGCCGTTCAACGCATTGCCCAGAATCATGCCCAACAACGGGATTGCGTACCTTGGCTCGTACCAGGGCGTCGCTTCGACGATCCAGAGAATGGCGATCGTATTGACCAACCAGGCGCTGACGCTGACGCTGACCAACGCATGCAGCCACATGCCGCGATAGCGGTGCTCGGCCCGAGCAATGCACGCGGACGCCGCCGCGAGCGTCATGGCGGACATCACCGCCAGCACCCAAACGGGACTGCGCACGGCGAACACCTGGTTCAGCACCAGGCCGATGAGCGACAGCTGGGCGACGGCGCGGGCGGCAGCCCAGATGAGCCGCCGCTCGAGGCCGAGCCGCAGGGCGGCCGAGATCGCGACATTGACGACCAGAAGGATGGCGGCCAGCGACAATTGCCACAACGACAGTTCGTGTGTCATGTCATTCCTCCGCCTGGCGAGTGGAGTCGGCGGCGTCAACTCGCGGCGTGGGTGACAGTTGCCCGTCACGAAGCTCGTGAATCGAGGTCAGCTCGCGTGCCTCGTCGCGGTTCCTTGCCAGCCGTCGCGTTTGCTGCGCGTCATGCGTGACCCAGACGACGGCTCGTTGAAGATCCTCGCGCGCCCAGCGTAGCACGAGCGATTCGATTCGCTCGGTTGACTCCGGGTCGGCGCTGGCTGTGGGCTCGTCGAGCAACAGCACGGTCGGGGCAAGCACCAGCGCCTGCACCAGGGCGACGGTCGCCAGCTCTCCGCCCGAAAGCTGGTCGGCAGGCTGCGAAAAGAGCTGCACCGCACGCCCGGCCGCGGAAAGCAGCTGCAGCGCTTCACGGCGGCATTCGTCCACACGGCGGCCGCCTCGTCGAGTCGCAAACGAACAAACCTCCGTCAGGCTTTGTTCAAGCGTGACGGCCAACAGCCGTGGCCGCTGGGGCAGCCAAAGGACACGGCAACGGTGTCCCGGCGTTTCTGCCGGAGCGACCGAGTTTCCCAACCATAGCAGCTGGCCCTCATCAAGTTCGTCCATCGCGGCGAGCGCACGCAGCAACAGCGACTTGCCTCCGCCGCTGGGTCCCTGGAGGCAGAGCCAATCGCCTGCGTGCAACGCCAGATTCAAGTGGCGAAACACCCAGCGCTCGCCGTGCGGCGCCTGTTGGTCGACAGCGGGAAGGACCATCCGGCCCGCGTCGCGAAGCTCCACCAACGGACTTCCGGCAGGAGCTGCGACCTCGGGGAGAAGTTGGGGAGTGGACATCGTGGCGCCTGACGCGAGCGACTTCAACGCGTCACGGCAGTCAACTTATCGGCGCGGCGCGAATGCCCACGATCTCACGCCGCGTCGTCGACGTCCAGTGGACCACCACGCGATTCGTCGTCACGCTCGCCGGGTGACAAGAAAGCTCATGTGCAGCTCCGCGTGGCGGAGGTGATACTGCTCCCACTCTGCACGGCTGATTCGTCCAAGCAATGGATGAGGCTGGGTGGACTGAGCATCACGGCAACGGGCGATCGCCTGCTCCAGCTCCCGCACCGCCGCAGCCACCTCCACGCCGTCTCGCGGCGCTAGTTGCTCGCGCAGCGCCATGGGAGGCAAGCAACCAGCCTTGAGCGATCTGGAGAGCAAGCGTCGTTTCGCTAAGCGAGCGGCGATTCTTTCCCAGAATGGGATCGCGACGGGCGTGCTCTCCACCTGCAGCAGCAGGGCGCGCTGCAAGTGATCGACGATCTGTCCCAAGCTCCAGTTGCCCAGTTGGCGGTGAGGCAACGCCGATAGGCGGTGGACATCGCCAATCAAGTCACGAAACAGAGCGTATCGAACGGGACGTCGCCCGGTCACCAAGCGTGTATTCACTTGCTGCGACATGGTTGTGGTGACGGCCTCCTCTCCTGACGGCCTTCTAACCTCGGAGTGGGTATGCATGTCGCGCCTCCATCGAAGCCCTTGTGAGGCCTGGTTGACAGGCGTCGAGCTGTAGGCTGCACACCAAATTCGGGGGGTGGCGACAGCCAAGCCGGACAAATTGTGAGAACATGTCACTCGGGAGCGACGACTCCCAGCTCTCGCTCCGAGCACGTCGGATCTCCATTCACTGAGCCGTGCGGGAAACATAGTCCACATCTGTGAAGGTTGCATTCAGGCGCGAAGAATTCTTCGACAGGATTGGCGCGGCCAGAGCAGATGTTGTTCCAAAACATCCAACACCATCCCACTCGCAATTGACCACATCATGTCAGACATGAATCCCTTTGTTTCCCACCTGGAGGGCGCCATTGACGGGGCCCGTCTCGAGCCGAATCAAGTCCATACGCTGCACGAGGGTCGCCCGATTTGGGTCCGTTACGATCTCGAGCAAGTTGCGCAGCGAATGACCAAGGAGCTGGTTGCTTCGCGCGAGCCGACCTTGTGGCGATACCGAGAGTTGCTGCCGGCGGGCGAGCGAATTGTCAGTCTTGGCGAGGGCATGAGCCCGGTGCTCCCCTGCCCTCGCCTGGGCAGCGCCATGGGCGCCAACGACCTCTGGATCAAAGATGAGTCGCAGTTGCCGACCGGCAGTTTCAAGAGCCGCGGATTGGCGATGGCGATTACGATGGCGCACCATTTCGGGATCGAGCGGGTCGCAATTCCTTCGGCCGGCAACGCGGGCGGCGCCGCGGCCGCCTACGCGGCTCGCGCGGGAATGGAGTGCTATGTGTTCATGCCCGAGGACACGCCCGTGATCAACCAGTACGAAGCGGCGATGGCCGGCGCCAAGACCTACTTGGTCAACGGTTTGATCAACGATTGTGGCCGCATCGTCAAGGAAGGCATGGACCAAATGGGTTGGTTCGACCTCTCGACGTTGAAGGAGCCGTACCGCATCGAGGGCAAGAAAACGATGGGGCTCGAGCTGGCGGAACAGTTTCAGTGGGAGTTGCCGGATGTCGTGCTCTATCCGACCGGCGGCGGCACGGGCTTGATCGGCATGTGGAAGGCGTTTGCCGAACTGGGCGCGATGGGCTGGCTCGCCAGCGACAAACGCCCTCGCATGTACTCGGTGCAATCCACCGGATGCGCGCCAATCGCCCGAGCGTTCGAGCGCGGCGAGCGATTCGCCGAGCTGTTCCCCCATGCGGAGTCGATGGCTCGGGGAATTCGTGTGCCGGTGGCGGTGGGCGACTTCATGATCTTGGACGCCGTGCGCGAAAGCGGCGGGCAGGCAGTCGCCGTGGATGAGGCGAGGCTTCCCGATTGGATGCGTCAGGCCGTGTCGTCCGAAGGCATTTCCTTGTGTCCCGAGTCCGCTGCCTGCGTCGGTGCGCTCGAGTCTCTATTGGCGAGCGGCGACATCAAGCCGGATGAGCGAGTGGTAATCTTCAACACGGGGGCTGCGCAGAAGTACTTGGAGGTGATGCAAACCGAACTCCCCAAGCTCGATTGCACTCAGCCCATCGACTACGCGACGCTGTAGCTGCCGTGGCACAGGCTGCACTACGACCATTGCAGGCTGGCAGCCTGCACTACGACAGTTGGCAACGCCATCGACCTTGCGGCTTGTCGCAATTGAATCTGCGGCGTGCCCCGCCAGTGAGGGGGCTGGGCTGGCTTCCGCTTTTTTCGGTATGAACGCCTTGTTATCATCATCCTGGGTGACCGAAGTAGTTGGGCGGGGCTAAAGCCGCCGCCTCTCCTGCCTCCACCCTTCCCGCCCACTTCCCTTTCCCACCAAGTGCGAAGATGTTGTCGATCCTAGGCCGGAGGAGCCGGCAAAAGCTCTGCAATGGAGTGAGTCGTCGTGACCTGCTGCGAGTCGGCGCCCTTGGCGCCATGGGGCTGTCACTGCCTGAGCTGCTCCGTCATGAGGCACGCGCGGGCGTGGGCTCGAGCCACAAGTCCGTGATCATGATCTACTTGTGCGGCGGCCCGCCGCATCAGGACATGTATGACATCAAGCTGGACGCTCCCAGCGAGATTCGCGGTCCGTACGCGGCGATACCAACTAACGTGCCGGGAATTCAGATCGGCGAGAAACTGCCGATGCTCGCTGCGCGCATGGACAAGTTCGTGCCGATTCGGACGATCGTCGGCGCCAGTGGCGCTCACTACTCGCACCAGTGCATGACGGGCTATCACGACACACAGATGCCGGCAGGCGGTTGGCCTCACTTCGGGTCGGTTGTCAGCCGCTTCAAGGGACCGACTCGCGAGGGCATGCCGCCGTTTGTCAGTCTGTGCTACACAACCCAGCACACGCCCTACAACGAGCCGGGGCCCGGGTTTCTGGGGCTGGGACAATCGTCGTTTCGCCCGCTTGGCCCGGGACGCGGCGACTTGGTTCTGCAAGGCATCACCGCCGACCGGCTCGCGGATCGTGGGCAACTGCTGCAAGCGGTGGATCGTTTCCGTCGCAACGCGGACGCCACCGGCACCATGGATGGGATGGATGTGTTTACCCGCCGCGCCATGGACATCCTCACCTCACCCGAGATGTTCAACGCGCTGGATGTCTCTCGCGAAGACCAAGCGACTCGCGATCGCTATGGAGAGTACGATGCCAGCCGTGCGAAGGGCGACGGCGCCCCGCGCGTGCCGCAGAACTTGCTGGCGGCTCGCCGGTTGGTGGAGGCCGGCGCACGAGTTGTCACGGTCAACTACAGTTTCTGGGACTGGCACGGCAGCAACTTCAAGAACGCCGATGAGGAGCTGCCGATCTTCGAAAAGGCGGTCACGGCACTGGTCGACGACTTGCATGATCGAGGACTGGACCGTGATGTCACCGTGGTGGCGTGGGGCGAGTTCGGACGCACTCCGAAAATCAATGACAAGGCTGGACGGGATCACTGGCCGCGAGTCTCCTGTGCGCTGTTGGCCGGCGGTGGAATGAGGACCGGACAAGTAATCGGCGCCACAGACCGCCTCGGCGGCGAGCCCGTGGATCGTCCCGTTACATTCCACGAGGTGCTTGCGACCGTGTATCGCAACCTGGGAGTCGAACTCGAGTCTCAGCGGCTGTTTGATTTTCGTGGCCGACCGCAAAGCATTTTGGCTCCGGGGACGCGCCCGATCGCGGAATTGAGCTAGCAGCTGTTTTTTAACGGTCTCCCGGAGATCGTGTCACTGCGTTGTTGAGAAGCTGTCATGTCGATTCAATGTCCCCACTGTCAAACGGTTTTGATGGGCGCGGTGAATCGATGCTGGAATTGCGGCAAATCTCCCCACGGTCTGCCAACAACCACAATCAGCGAGGGGCAAGCTGACGCTCGTGGCGAGGACGCCATCCAACTCATGGATGACGGTCAGAGCGGCACGGTCCCCACTGCCGAGCGGGCCACCCCGCCGACGCCATTTGCACCGCCACCCGCTCACGCGCGAGTCGGCACGATCCGTTCTCGTTCCGCGCCGTCGAACTACCCCAAAAACTTGGCCAACCGAGCGGGAGCCATATTGGCGGTTGCGTTGGGAGTGATTGCGCTCATTGAGGTGAGTTTTGTGCCCGTTGGCGCGGTGTTCACCGCGTTGATCGGTCTGGCTTGCGGCGTCTGGGGCATCCGCTCCAATCGAAGGAAATCTTCGAGCTTCGGGATGGTGCTCTGTTGCATCGCGCTCGCGGCCGGCGCCTTCTACACCGCCATGGCCGCGTATGAGTACTATTGGGATGTCAACCCACTTCGCCCCAATGAGATCGTCGAACCCGTTGACTCCGACGACCCGTTCGGTGACCCCAGCTTTTAATTCGCGGAACGAGCCAACGCGCACGCTGATTCGTGAACGGCGAGGGGAACTTGAACGCATCCCTCGCTGACGCTTCGGGTTTCCTTGCGCGCCCGAAGACGCTGCGAGGGATCGAAGTCTCGACGTGAGACACGATTCCTTATTCTCTCACGGAGGCACAAAGACACGGAGTTGGATTCACCAAGGATTCACCAAGTTGCCTTGCATTCCCCAGGAAGCCCAGATGCGAAATCCTCCGTGTCTCCGTGTCTCCGTGAGACAT
>JAGQPF010000255.1 GCA_020426845.1 Planctomycetales bacterium | reverse complement strand
TCACGGGCGCCGAGCAAGACCACGACGGCTGGTTCAAGCAAGCCGACTCCGGCACGCTGTTTCTCGACGAAGTGGGCGAGATGACGCTCGAGGGACAGGCCAAGCTGCTGCGGATTCTCGAAGGACACCCGTTCCTGCCGGTGGGCGCAGTCCAGGAGGTGACCGTGGATGTCCGCGTGATCGCCGCCACCAACCGGGATCTCCGCGAATTCGTTCGGGAGCATCGCTTTCGCGAGGACCTCTACTACCGGCTGAGCGTCTTTGAAGTAATGATCCCGCCACTGCGCGAGCGCGGCGAGGACATCGGACGCCTCATCGACTTCTTCCTGGAACACTTCCGCATGCAACACGGCCGCCCGGCGCTAACGCTCTCGGACGCCGCGCGCGAAAAGCTGCTCGCCTACGCCTGGCCCGGCAACGTCCGCCAGCTGCGAAACGTGATCGACAGCGCGGTCGTGATGGCCGACGGAATGATGATCGAGCCGGACGACCTGGGGCTGCGCGAGGCGATCTCGATGGAGCAGGAGTCGTTAAACATCGAGCACTGGGAGCGCAAGCTGATCAAGGAGGCGCTGCGGCGGACTCAAGGGCACGTGCCCGATTCCGCCAAGCTGCTGGGCATCGGCCGCGCGACACTCTATCGCAAGATCGAGGAATATGGAATCGAGCGATGAACCCACGCATGCGCACTTGCGACGGCTGACGTTTCCGCCTTTCGTCCCCAATCGCTGGCTCCGCGGGGGACATCGGCAGACGCTGGCGGCCGCCTTCGGGCCGCGCGCACCGGCGCCGTACTCCGCCACGCCGTTCGACCTGCGGCTGGACGACGGCGACACGCTGGTCGTGCACGACGACACGCCCGCCGGCTGGACGGAGCGGCGAGGGCTGGCGATGCTTTGGCACGGCCTGGGCGGCTGCCATCTTTCCTCCTACATGACGCGGCTTCAACATCACCTGAACGGCCGCGGCGTCCGCACCTGGCGCGTCGATCAACGCGGCTTCGGACAGAGCCAGGACTGCCACGGCCTGGGCCACGCGGGACGCTCCAACGATGTGCAACGAGTGGTCGTCGAAGCCATCGAGCGCCACCCCGCCGCGCCGTTGTGGCTGTTCGGCTTCTCGATGGGTGGCAATCTGGTGTTGCGAGCGGCCGGCCAGTGGGCCGAGCAGGCTCCGCCACAGCTGCGAGCCGTGGCCGCTGTCGCGCCGCCGGTCGATCTGCAGTCCTGCGCCGAGCGGCTGCGGCAAGGCTGGAGCCGGATCTACGACCGCAAGTTCGTCCGCCGGCTGATGCGAGCGTTGCGCGATCGCCAGCAGCTCCCCGGCTCGCCGCTGCGTGACATGGATCTGTCATTCACGCCGCGGGACTTGCTGGAGCTGGACGACCGCATCACGGCTCCACTGGCCGGCTTCTCCGGCGCCGCCGAGTACTACCGGATTGCCAGCGCCAAGCCGCTGTTGCCGAGAGTCGCCGTCCCCACCATGATCCTCGCCGCCGCGGACGATCCGGTCGTCCCGGTCGACGTCTACGCCGATGTCGAAGCCAGCGCCGAGAACGTCCAACTGCACGTCACCTCGCACGGCGGCCACGTCGGCTTCTTCGCGCGGCGTGCCGGTGACGATCCGGACCGCTGCTGGCTTGACTGGCGGCTGCTCGACTTCTGGGCCGCACACAACACGGCGAACTGAGAAATTGTCGTAGTGCAGGCTGCCAGCCTGCAACCTGCGCTCAAGTCCACAACAATCACAGGCTGGCAGCCTGTGCTACGGACATCGGCCGGCAACGCGCCAGGCGCTTCTAAGCAAGAATTTCCGAAACCACTCGGCACTCTTCGACGCCGGTCAGGCGTTGGTCCAGCCCCTGAAAGCGGAAGCTAAACTTGCGGTGGTCGATGCCGAGCAGGTGAAGAATGGTGGCCTGCAAATCGCGCGGGCTGACCACGTCTTGAATAGCGTTGAAGCCAACGTCATCCGACTCGCCGAACGCGAAGCCGGGCTTGATGCCGCCGCCGGCGAGCCAGATCGTAAAGGCGTAGGGATGGTGGTCGCGGCCCTTGCGGTCGCCCGACTTCTCCTGCAAAAACGGAGTTCGCCCGAACTCGCCGCCCCAGATCACCAGCGTATCGTCGAGCATGCCGCGCCGCCGCAGGTCCTTGACCAGCGCAGCGCTCGGCGCGTCGGTGTCCTCGCACTGAATCTTCAGCTGCGTGTTCAGATTGGAGTGTTGATCCCAGCCTGCATGCATCAGCTGAATGAAGCGACAGCCGCGCTCGGCGAGCCGCCGGGCCATCAGGCAGTTGTGCGCGAAGCTGCCCTTTTCGAGCACGGCGGGGCCGTACATTTCCAGCGTCTGTTTCGATTCGTCGCTGAAGTCCGTGAGCTCCGGCACCGAGGCCTGCATGCGATAGGCCATCTCGTACTGGGCAATCCGAGCGGCGATCTCGGGATCGCCAAGCCGCTGCATGTTCAGCTGATTCAGCTCCGCCAGATCATCCAGTTGGCTGCGGCGCAGCTCGCGACTAACACCGTCCGGATTGGACAGATACAGCACGGGGTCGCCCGCGCCGCGAAACTTCACGCCTTGAAACTTGCTGGGCAGAAAGCCGCTGCCCCAATAGAAGTCGTAAAAGATCTGGCCGCAGGAGGCCTCGCGATCACGGCTCGTCATCACGATGAAGCCCGGCAGCTCCTCGGTCTCGCTGCCCAGGCCGTAGGTGAGCCAAGCGCCCATGCTCGGCTTGCCGGCCATCTCGGAGCCGGTGAGAAAGTACGTGATCGCGGGAGCGTGATTGACCTGCGTGGTCTGCATCGAGCGCACAAAGCAGAGGTCGTCGACGATGCCCGCCGTGTGCGGCAGAAAATCCTCGGCAATCCAGCGGCCACACTCGCCGCGCTGCGCAAAGTGGGTGATCTCCGGCAGGAAGTTTTTGTTCGAGCCAGCGGTCATCGTGCTGAACCGCTTGCCATCGATGAGCGAAGTCGGCACCGGCTGTCCGGCGAGCTCGGTCAGTTTCGGCTTGTAGTCGAACAGATCGACGTGTGTGGGCCCGCCGTTCTGAAACAGATAGATGACGCGATTGGCGCGTGGCGCCACGCGTCGCACGGTCTCGGCAAGCGCCTCGCCGCGCAGCATGCCGAGCGCGGCTGCGCCCAGTCCGAGCCCGGCTTGTCCCAGCAGTTGGCGGCGCGTGAGGACCGCAGGCAACTCGTCGACAGGGTTCATGGTCTCACCAGAGTTTCGTCAAGGTTCAGCAGCGTGTTGCAAAGCGTGGTGAAGGCGGCATGCTCGGCCGCGTCCAGCGCGGCGTCGGGTGGCGAGGCGCCGATGGCCAACAGCTGCTCGGCGGCCGCGGGTTGCTCGCGAAAGCGGCGCACATATTCATCGAGCCGCCGGCTGAGCAGGCTCAATTCGCGCGACTCGGGAGGTCGGGAGGTTGCGCTGGCGAACGCCCACGCAATGCGTTCCTCCGCCGTGCCGGGGCGTTTCAATGCTCGGGCGGCCAAGGCCCGCGCGGCCTCGACATAGCCGACGTCGTTCAGCGTCGTCAGCGCGTGCAACGGAGTGTTCGTCAGGCTTGGCTGCACTTCGCAAGTCTGCCGTTTGGCGGCGTCAAAGAACATGGTGGGGCCGATGATCCGGCGCCAGAAGGTGTACAGCGAACGACGATAGAGCTTCTCGCCCGCGTCCATCGCGTACTGTTTTTTGCCGAAGGTCGCCTCGGCCCAGACGCCTGCGGGCTGGTACGGACGGACGGGCGGTCCGCCCAGCTTTCGCTCGAGCAAGCCGCCGATGGACAACGCCTGGTCGCGGAGCATCCAGGACGGCAGCCGGCGCCGCGGAGAGCGAGCAAGCAATGCGTTGTCCGGATCCTTCTCGAGCAGCTCGGGCGTCGTCCGCGCCGACTGACAATAGGTCTCGCTGGTGACGATCAGCTTCAGCAAGCGTTTGACGTCCCAGCCCGACTCGACAAACTCGACCGCCAGCCAATCGAGCAGCTCGGGATGGCTCGGCCGCGCGCCTTGTAGGCCGAAGTCGCCCGGCGTCGTCACAATGCCTCGCCCGAAGATCTCCTGCCAGAGGCGATTGACGGTCACTCGCGCCGTGAGCGGGTTGTCGGCCGAGACCAGCCAGCGCGCCAGATCAAGCCGGTTGGGCGTCGAGTCGGCGCGTTGGGGCGGCAAAGGCGCCAAAGGCGGCAGCATGCCCGGCACTCGTGCTGACACTTGTTTGTCAGTCACATTGTTGTACAAGCCTTTGACCAGGACGTAGGTGGGCCGCGGCTTGCCGATCGTGTCCATCACCATCACGCGCACCTCGGCGGCGGCACGGGCCGCCGCGTCGCGCTCGCGCTGGAGCTCGCTCAGCTCGGCCACCACGGGAGCGTACTCCGGCTGAGTGCGGCGAAATCGCTCACGCAGCTGGAGCCGCTGTTGTTCGGAGCGCCGATCGGCCGGCAGCTCCAACAGGGTCGCCAGCGAGGCGTCCTCGCCAGCGGACTCGTCGCCTCGGACCTCGCTGGACTCGCTGGTGCTGACGCGAAACAGCGCCATGGCGTGGTGGGTGTGTTGCGACTCGAAACGCAGCCGCAGCGAAAGCTCGATGTCTCCCTCGGCCCGCAATGGTTCACGAAGTCGAAAGACAGCCCAACTCGGCTCCTTCTGGGTGTGCCCACTGGGCGCCCAGCCATTGTTCGGCTCGAGCTTGCCGTCAATTGCCTGCCCCGCCACATACCCGCCCTGCGAAATGCTCGCCTCGGCAGACGCGAAGGCGAGCGGCTGAAACTCGCCCGACTCGGCGCCGCCATCGTTGCTGGCCGGGCGCCAGGAAAGCTCCAACTCGCTGAGCACGAAGTTGCCGAGCTCATCGCGACCAACGCTCTTGCCGGGCGACTGCGGGTCCACCAGCGCCTCGAGTCTCAGCTGAGAGATGGTCCCGAAGGTTCGGGCCGTCAATTCATAGCTGTCCTTCTCGGGCCGGTTGCCGGTCACGTGCACCGCCAAGTCGTCGCGCTGCTCCACCTTGGCGCCGCCGGACGAGCGCGCCGCCGAGAACCGTAGCGGCTGCCAACGACGAGGGCGCGAACGCCACTGCTGCAGCCAGTCGCCTTCCCATTTCGCTTGGCGTTGGTCGGTCTCCGCGGCGGGCGCCAGCAACCGCTGCCGCGCTTCGGCCAGCCGGCGATCGAGCGACTCCAAGCGATTTCGCTGCTCGAGCGGCACATAGCCCAACGACGGCGGCACTGCGGTGCTGCGATCCGTTCCGCCTCCCTCCGACGTTTGATTGAAGAAATCGAAGAAGCCGAAGTAGTCCTCGTTGGAAGTAGGATCGAACTTGTGATCGTGACAACGGGCACATTGCAGGGTCAGGCCGAGCCACACGGTGCCGGTCGTCTCCACTCGGTCGAACACGTTTTCGACTCGCGTCTCCTCGGCAATCCGCCCGCCCTCCGCGTTGTGCATGTGATTGCGATTGAAGCCGGTCGCCAGCCGCTGCTCGAGCGTGGCGTCGGGCAGCAAGTCGCCCGCCAGCTGCTCCACCGTGAACTGGTCGAACGGCATGTTGTCGTTCATCGCCCGCACCACCCAGTCGCGCCAGGGCCACATCGTGCGATCGGGATCTCCTTGGTAACCGCCGGTGTCGGCATAGCGAGCCGCATCCAACCAGGGCCAAGCCATCCGCTCGCCGTAGTGAGGCGACTCCAGCAAGCGGTCCACCAGTTTCTCGTATGCATCGGGCGAGTCGTCGGCCACGAACGCTTCGACTTCGTCAACCGTCGGCGGCAGGCCGATCAAGTCCAGCGTGACGCGGCGAATCAGCGTTCGTTTGTCGGCTGGCTCGGCGGGCGCGAGGCCGTGCGTCCGCAATTGGTTGCGAATGAACGCGTCGATTGGATGCCGCGCCGTGACATCGGCGGGCAGCGGCGGTCGACGAGGCGGCTCGAACGACCAATGCCGATCCCACTCCGCGCCCGACTCGATCCAACGCCGCAACAGCGCGACCTCCGCGGACGTCAACGGCTTGCGCCCCGAGTCCTCGGGCGGCATGCGCAGCTCGGCATCGGCACTGGAGACACGGGCCAACAGCGCACTCTCCTCCGGCTTGCCCGGTGTCACGGCGGGCAGACCCTCCGCTCGTGCCGCCAAGGCCGCCTCCCGCACATCCAGGCGCAGCTCCGCTTCGCGGTGCTTGGCATCGGGGCCGTGGCAATGAAAACAGCGATCAGCCAGCAGCGGCTGCACGTCGCGGCCGAAATCAACCGGCTCGGCGCGGGCCACGCCCGTGAACGTCAGTGCCAGCAACGTGACGCCGAGCCAAGCGGGCAGCCGCGAAGCGAGGCGAAGCGTATCCGGGTGCGTGGGGAGACGGTGGAGTAAACCAGGGAGACAGCTAGCGGGCGGGCAGTAAGGCATAGTCAGCCGGCGGGATCGGGGTGGGCGATTCGTACTCCGATGGAAGCTCTCGGGAACCTGTCACGTACAGGCTGCCAGCCTGCAAACCCGGAGAACCGCCTTCCATGATAGTCGATCGCACACCGCCTGCCGCAAGCAATTGCGTGCCTGCCCACGAACTCCGGCCAACCGCAAAGAGCCTAAACGGCGGCGACCGGCTGCTGCTGCCGCAACCAGCGCCAACTGTCCTCCAATGCGGATAGCAGCGGCCGAGTGGCGTAGTTGAGCTCGGCCATCGCCTTCCCCGAGTCGTAGTAGTGATACAGCTGTCCCATCCGCAGGGCGGCCGAATTGATCAGCGACTCTCGCGAGCTCAGCCAACGCCAGGCATCGCCGCCGATGCCAACCAGCCGAGCCACTCGGCTGCCCATCGCCAGCCATGGCCGAGGACTGCCGGTCACCTTGGCCATCAGCCGCCAGAGGTGCAAGTACGTCACATTGTGGCCCGCCAAGATATAGCGTTCGCCGACTCGGCCCCGCTCGTACGCGGCGATAATCCCGCTGGCGACATCGCGCACGTCCGCCACGCTCACGCCGCCACCGGGTGTAAATGGCACGAATCGACCGGCAAGCGACAACATCATTTTGCCGGACGACGGGGCCCAGTCGTACGGTCCGACCATGAAGCTGGGATTCACCACCGTGGCGTTCAACCCCCGATCCACCGCGCGCATTACACACGCCTCCGACTCTCGTTTGGAAACGGTATACGCGCAGTCCGGCTTGCGAGGCAGCAAGTTGGACTCGTCGCATTGGGCGCGTTTGTTGCGAGCCGAGGCCAAGGCGTCGACCGAGGACACGTGAATCATCCGCACGCCCTCCACGCGACAGGCCTCGGCCAAATTGCAGGTCGGCTCGACGTTGACCCGCCGCGAGAGGTCGACTTTGGTCCGGCCAATCCAGATCATCGCGGCGCAGTGGAAGACGCCATCGACATCGCGGGGCAGCGTCGACACGAACTCCGGATCGGTGAGGTCGCCGTGCAACTGCTCGACGTCAAGCCCGTCGAGAGCCCTCAGGTCGCTCGAGGGGCGCGTGGTCACTCGGACTTCGTGACCTCCGTCCAGCAAGGCGCGGACCAAATTGTTGCCGACAAATCCCGTAGCGCCGGTAACCGTAAATCGCATGGTTTCGTCCGTGAGTTAAGAAGTCCGTAGGCGGCAACGTGTTGCTCGCCACCGCAGCGTGATTGGAATTGCAGGCCGTTGTGATGGGGTGCCACGACATCAACACAGGCTGGCAGCCTGTGCCACGACACCAACACAGGCTGGCAGCCTGTGCCACGACACCAACACAGGCTGGCAGCCTGTGCCACGACACCATCACAGGCTGGTAGCCTGTGCCACGACATCAACACAGGCTGGCAGCCTGTGCCACGACAATCACGATGGGCATCAAGTGGATCATGTGTCTGCATCTGAATTGTGGCAATTCGGGGGCTATTCAGCTAGCAATGTGCCAAGAATCTCTCGCTCAGCCGCGTCGCAGTGACGGGGCGCAGGTTGCCGGCAACTCGTAAACCCTTTCCAAGCATGCGCTTACAGCACACAGACACTTTCCGTCGGTAACACTCGCCGCGACGGAGGCCATGAAAAAACATCGCCTGGTCACCGCCCATGTGTTTCTCGCACGGGCATCTCCCGGAGGGGGGGGCGGCGAATTGTGCAATAGATGGGCCCCTTACATCCGAAAGGGCCTGTTGAAATTCCCTGTTCGGCAGTCAGCGCCCGTTTCAAATCTACGAACGCCCTCCGTGCCCTTCACTTATACTTGCCAATTCGCAACCCACCCAGCTGTTGACACTTTTCCCCCCTCAACTCTCACCTTCCTCATCTCTACCCTTCAGTCAGGAGCCTCCGTGGTGAAGCAAACCACCTCGACCATGTTCCTCGCGGCGTTGGCAATCGTCACGATCTTGCCGCTGTCCGCATCCGCCACCGAGGTGGATCGCGTGCTGGCCGCCGAACATCGTTCGCTGAACGTCAAGACGGCAGCGACGCCGATCGTGGACGACCACACGTTCCTGCGCCGCATCTACCTCGACCTGATCGGGCGGATTCCGACCGGGGAGGAGATTCGGGAATTCGAGGGTTGGCCGCGCGCGGATCGCCGCGAACGGTTGATTGAAAAGCTGCTTCATCACGAGCGGTTCGCCGATCGCTGGACCACGTTTTTTGCCGACATGCTGCGGCTGCGCTCCAACGCGACCGGTGGCACGACGCTGATCGCCTATGTGCATGAAGCGATCGCCAACGACATGCCGTACGACGAGCTCTGTCGGCGCTTGATCGCCGCCAACGGCAAAGCGGACTACACGCCCGAGGCGGGCTTTGTGCTGGCCGACGATGCGGACCCGCTGCAATTGGCCGCGGTCACTTCGCAGGTCTTTCTGGGAATTCGCATGAGCTGCGCCCAATGCCACGACCATCCTTTCGACGTTTGGAAGCGCGAGGATTTTTATGGTTTGGCGGCCTTCTACGGCAAGACACTACGCGTCGAGAGCCGACTGACCAAGGTGATTTACACCACCGAAAACGCTCAGACGTCCATCCTCTGGCCGCCCGAGGATGACGCGAAGGAGGGCGAGGCCCGCAAGCCGATGGCGCCCACTTTCCCGATCAAGTTCGATTCCCAAGAGACGCCCGAGTACGTCTCGCGGTTCCTGGCGCTGCGAGCTCGCGAAGAGCAAGCCCGCCGCGCTCGCGAGCAAGCGAACTCTGTCGCCTCGGTGGACGACTTGTTGGATCTCACAGCCGACAAGGCAGCTCGACAAACCAAGGGTGGCCTGACGCCCAACCTGGATGTCGCAGCGGATGCCAAGAGCGACATTCGCAAGATCGACATCAAGGGCAGCCTTTATCGGCAGAGCGACCTGCGGACTCAATTGGGCGAGCTCGTCACCGACCCCCGCAATCGCTACTTCGCGCGAGCGATCGTCAACCGAATGTGGAAGGAGCTTGTTGGCCGCGGGTTCGTCGAGCCGATCGACGACTTCCGCTCCGACAACCCGATCTCCTGCCCGCAGACACTCGACTTCATCGGCGAGGAGTTTGTCGCCAGCGGCTACAACATCCGGCACTTGGTCGGGATGATTGTTCGCAGCGATGTTTACGCGCGTGCGGCCGCCCCCGCCGACGCCGACTACCTTGCTCGCGAGGACCTCGAGAGCGTCTTCCTGGCCACTCCGATGCGGCGGATGTACGCCGAATCGTTGTATGACAGCATCGTGACCGCGGGGCACTTGTTCGAGCTCAAGCATCCCGCCGGCGTCAACAATCGCACGATCTACGAGACGGTTCGCGTGGCGGTCGAGGACGACTCGGCCGGCAAACCTGCCGCGGACAACGTCGCGAGCCTGATCCAGGGCGATTCGCCTGCGATGGAGGAGATGAAGGCGGGCCGGCCGATGTCGGGCGGCGGATACGCGTTGGAGTCGGCCATCGAGCTCGACTTCACCAAGGTGCTGAAGAAGAAAGAGGAGGATCTCACAGTCGACCAGATGAAGGTCATGTCGGCGGAAGAGCTGGAGGCGATGCGAATGGTCGCCCAAAGCAAGCGCACGAAGCCGGGCATGAAATACGTCACCAAGGAAGTGAAGCGAGTTGTCGACGAAAACCCGCAATTCAATTCCTCCTACCGCATCGCCTCGCCGGCGCCGGCGGGCCACTTCCTCCGTGTGTTCGGGCAACCGGGCCGCCAGGACCTCGGCGATTTGCGAACGGACGACCCCTCCATGCGTCAAGCATTGATGATGCTCAACGGCCAGGTCACGCACGAGGCATCGCGAGTCGGCGCCCTGGAGCCGATCTACGCTCTGCTCACCGGCGCGAAAGCGGACCTGAATCAGGCGATCGAGCTCGCCTACCTCGAGGTGCTGACGCGCAAGCCGACGGGCGACGAGGTGGCGCGAGCCAAGCAGATTCTCGGCGCCGACCCCGTCGAGGGAATGGCGGATCTCCGCTGGGTGCTGATGAACTGCAACGAGTTTCGGTTCATTCCCTAACAGCCTGTTGAAAACAGGCGGCCCTCTATCTAATCAATCGAAATCGACCGACGCGAAACAACTTTCCCAACGTCAAAAGGATTTTCCATGAGAACCTCCTGCGCTGAATATCGGCTTTCCCGCCGCCAACTGCTCGCCGCCAGCGGCGCCACGATCCTGGGCATGCACGTTTCGGACCTGCTTGCGTTGGAGGGGACCAGCCACGCCTCGCAGGCAGAGCATGTGGTGCTGTTCTGGAACGGCGGCGGCATGTCCCACATCGACACGTGGGATCCCAAGCCGGGCCGGCCGACCGCGGGCGAGTTCCAGCCGATCAACACCTCGGTGCCGGGGATTCAGATCTCGGAGATCTTCCCGCAGTTTGCCAAGCAGATGCACCACGTCGCCTTGATTCGCTCGATCGCGGGCACGCAAGGCGCCCACGCTCGCGCGACCTACAACTTGCAGACCAGCTACCTGCCGGCCGGCAACTTGAACCATCCCGGTGTCGGCTCGGTCGTCGTGAGCGAAAAAGAGAACCACAGCGACCTGCCCGCCTACATCTCGATCAGCGGCATGGCTCGCAGCGCCTCCTACCTGGGTCAGCAATGCGAAGCCTATTACGTGCCGCAGCCGGGCGTGAAGGATCCCTACTTGGCCTTCCCGGAGGGCATCGCCCAGGTCCGCGGTGACAAGCGGCTCGAGACGCTGCGCGAGTTCAACCAAAAGTTCGCGGCTCGCAAGCTCGACCAACGCTTGGAGGCGACCGAGACCTCAATCCAAGACGCCGTGCGACTGATGCGCAGTCCTGCGCTGGAGGCGTTCGACCTGTCGAAGGCGCCCGCCAAGGCGCTGGAGCGGTACGGCGACACGCCGTTCGGCCGCGGCGCCCTGCTCGCCAAGCGACTGATTGAAAAGAACGTTCGCTTCGTGCAGGTGAATCGCGGCGGTTTCGACACCCACAGCAACAACTTCACGGCGCTCGAAAACCATGGCGCCGCGATGGACCCGGCGCTAGCCTCCCTGGTGGAAGACCTCGCCGACATGGGCAAGCTGGAGAAGACGTTGATCGTGATGATCAGCGAGTTCGGTCGCACGCCCAAAGTCAACGAGAACGCCGGACGCGATCATTGGCCGGGCGTGTTTAGCTGCATGATGGCTGGCGGCGGCATCCGCGGCGGCCAAGTGATTGGCACCTCGGACAAGGACGGCGCCTATCCCGACCAACGGCCGGTGCAAGTCGCGGACCTGCATGCCTCCATCTGCCACGCCCTGGGCATCGACCACAGCAAGGAAGTCATGACTCCGCTGCAGCGGCCCATGAAGCTGGTCGACAACGGCGAGCCGGTCAAGGAGCTGTTTGGCTAAGGTCAACGCTGGCTTCTTGTGGCAATGTGTCAAATCCATCGCGCTCCATCGCGTTTCATCCCGCAAACGTAACGGGCTGCCGCGCGTCGAGCGTTCTGCGCGCTGTCACAGCCGCGCACGGTCCACGATAGACCGATTGTGAGGATCGTTCCGCCAACATGGCCGACCCGTGCTCGGACCTTGCCTCCTTGCCTGGTACCAACGCGGATTTGTTGGACGGCGTGAGCCCCGGAAAATACGCTGGAACGGAGGACTATTCCGGCGCTCCCGCCAACTTCGCCCGTTGAAATGCTCACTGGCGTCCAAACTTCGGGCCCTGCCCTCCCCCTTCCCCCCCGCTCTCCCATGCGTGCTCATCACGTCCTGATTGTTCTGGCGATTCTGCCCTCCACGCTGGCCGCCCAGCCAGCCCCGCGCGGCTCGCTGATTGAGGACCGCGCTGCGCGGAAACTGATCGAAGCCGGCGACTCGCGATTCGACATCGACGAGTTCGCCAAGGCGGTGGAGCTCTGGCAGTCGGTGATCGAACGCTATCCGGCCAGCCGGGTGCGACTGATCGCCCACATGCGGCTCGGCAACTATTACCTCGAGCGCGAGCGCGCCTACGAGCGGGCTCGCTCGCATTTCGACGTCGTCGCGTCGGAGGAGAATCGCGATCAACAACAGCGCGCCGAGGCGATGCTGAAACTCGGCGAATGCTTCTACCACGATCGCAACTACGGCAAGTGCTTTCAGGTGATGCGGGATGTCATCGAGACCTTCCCTGTCAGCCCGCAAGTCAATCATGCCTATTACTACATCGGACTCGGGCACTTCCAACTCGGCCACTACAGCCGCGCCATCGATGCTTTGGAGAAGGTGGGCACCACCTTGGCGGAGGCCGACGACTCGGGCGGCGAGCGGCTCGAGGCAGGCAAGCGGCTGTTCGTCAAGATTGAAGATGCCGACCTGGCCGTGCTGGATCCGGACGAGGCGGTTGACGTGATCTGCAAAGCGGCGAGCGGTGACGAAGAGAAGCTGCGTTGCCACCCGATCGGCCGCAATGTGCGACTTGTGCTCGGCTCGCTCTCGACGCGGCTTGGCAGTCCGGTTCCCGGCAACGGCGTGCTCGAGGTCCGTGGCGGTGATCAGGTGGAAGTGACGTACACCGACCAACACACCGCCGAGAAGCAGCTGGATCGCGCCGTGCTGAAGCAGATCGCCGTCGTCGGCAATGGCCATGTGCAGATTACCGACGGCGCCTTTCGCGAGTCGCTCCGCGGCGTTGTGCTCGGCAAAAACGTCAACCTACAAATCAGCGACGCGGACGGCGACACCACGGATCAGGCCGACGGCATCGCCGCGGTCGTCGAAGTTCATCGCCTGAAAAGCGTTGAGGAATTGGAGGCGGAGTCGGCCGCGTTGGCCGCCAAACGAGACGCCGCCGGAGGCGATGAGAGCGAGGGCGAGATCGAAGTCGAGCCGTACAAGCGAGTCGACCAAGTTCGCGTGCAGCTGACGGAGGCCGTCGTTCAGCAGCTCGAGGTGCGGTTGCCAAATGCCGGGAACGCCGGAAACGCAGACGTGCCGGAACAGCCGGAGAGCTCGCCCGCCACTGAAGAGGCGGCCACCGGGGCCACTTCTCAACCGGCTCAACCATCGGATCCCACGGAGTCCGTAGTGGCCGCTCCCGCGGTCGACAACACGATTCACTCGGGCGTTTTCCGAGCCACGATCGCCTTGGAGAAGACCGACGCGGTCGTCGACAACGACGCCATCCTCCAAGCGCTTCCCAGCGACAAGATTCGCGTCGTCTACCTCGACGAACGCCATCGGCTCGAAGGCGTCCGCGAGGTCAGCGCGGAGGCCCGCTGCCTGGAGGGAAACATCGGCGGCGTCCGGGTGACGCGAGCCGTGATCACCGACGCCGAACTGCGCGTGCAGACGCAATTGAAGACGGCCAGCGCGTTGACCAACATCGCCAGCCGCTACAAAGAGTTCGGGCTCCAACGCCATGCCCAGGAAAAGTACCAGCTGGCGTTGGATGTTTGCGAGGAGATCATGGACGAGGTCCGCTCGATGGGCGGGCGGCTGCTCGAAGAGACCTACGTTCAGTTGTGGAAGATCTACTTCGAAATGGACCGGCTCGAGCTGGCCGCCGCGATGTGTCAGCGTCTGCAACGAGAATTCCCCAACAGCGGATTTGTCGACGACGCGTTGCTGCAGCTCGCCGACGTCGCTCGCAAGGAGCAGCAGTTCAACCGCGCCATCGGCATCTACACGCGGCTGGTTCGGATGCAGACGAGCATGCTTCGCGGCGAGGCGCAGTTTGGCATCGCCTCGTGCTATGAGCAAATGGCCGAGACGGCTGGCGCCAACGCCGCGCAGCAAATGGACCGCGCATTTCAGGAGTACAAGAAGGTGTACGACCTGTTTCCCGAGAGCGGCCGGGTCGGCGAGGCCGTCGCCAAGATGGCCAACTACTACTACCAGCAGAAGGACTACGCGCGGGCGATTGACACGTTCGAGAACGTGCTGGGCAATCACCCGGACGCGAAGTTCCTGGACGTGATCCTGTTCAACTACGGGCGCTGCCTGTTCCGCATGGGGCGCCGCACCGAGGCCAAGCGCCGCTTCGACCAGCTGATCGGCGAGTTCCCCGAGAGCCCGCTGGCGCCCGACGCCAAGAAGATCTCCGACGCCTTGACCTCGCAGCAGGCTGCAACGCCGCCTGCCGCTCCCTAGCCCCGGGCCGGCGCCTTTGCGCCGCCGCCTCGCCCCCTTCTCCAAAGCCAACTCCGGTGAGCTGTCTCATGAAGACGAGCCCTGCAAACCAACGTCTCATTCACCGCGTTCGGCGCCTGCCAGCCTGTGCGATCCTCTTCGCCGCCGGCTGGGCGTGTCTGGCACTGCCGCCGCTCGCCTGTGCTCAGCCGGCCGCCGGCGACGCCGACGCGGGGCAAGTGGACGAAGTCGGCCGCGAGGCGGCCAAACTGGAGGCGGAGCTCGGCAAGTTCAAGGACACTTCCCCCGAGGCTGCCGACGCGCTCGTGAAACTGGTGGAGCTTTATCACCAACACGCACGCGCATTTGGCTTGATTCGCGCCGGACAAAAGTTCAGCTCCTCGCACCCCGCCGATCCACGCCACCACGACGTGATGCTGAAACTGATCGACGGTCTGGAGGCGATGTCGAGAAGCCGGGACCTGACCGTCGCCTGCCGACAATTCCTGCAAAAGTACCCGCAATCGCCCTTGCGGCGCGACGTCGCCCAACGGCTCGCCGCAACGCTCGACAAACTGAACGAGCGCGTGGACGCCGCCAAAGTGTTGCAGCGGCTTTGGGAAGAGCAACCCAACGCCGCTGGCCGAGATTTCGGCACGGAAGCGGTTGTGCGATTCTCCGCCTCCTCGCGCCGTGAGGACATCACGGCGGCCGCCGAAATCGCGGAGCAGATGTGCGAGAAGCTTCCCGCCAACGAGTACATCGAGGCGATTGGTTTGAAAGGAGTCGAGCAGTGGGAGCGGATCGGGCAATGGTCCAACGCCAACGCATTGGCCAACAAACTGGTGGCAAAGGACCTGCCGAAGGACCCGGAGCAGCGGCGGGCGTTGTTGCGACGGGTGGCGGAGAACTACGCGCGACAAAGCCAGTTCGCGAACGCCGTAGAAAGCCTCAAAAAGACCAGGGCGATTCGCGACGACCAGGAGCCCCACTACCAGCAGATTCAGCGGATGTACAACGCCGCGATCAAAGCCACCGAGTTGCAGCCCGTGGTGGACGACTACTTCAAGAAATACCCGGAACGAGACGACCGATTCCAGACGCTCGGCCTGTTGGCCTACTCCTACAACCGCGATGGCGACCAGCCCCGCGCGCGGCAGCTGTTCCAGCAGCTGATGCAGCACCAAGCCGGCACTCATAGCGCCGCCACGAACTTCATTGCTTACTCGGGGGCCGAACCCGCCGACTTGGCCACGGTCGAAAAAGAGCTGCGCTCGGCCCTCACCGCGGCCACGCAAACTCAGCCCGATCACATCCAATACGCGCTGGGGTTCAATCTCTATCGCGACCGCCTGAAGGACCCGGCCAAGGCGCGCGTGGTGCTGCGTGAAATGCTCGAGCAGAACCCGCCCAATGACAGCCGGGCCTGGAACGCGGTGAGTTACGTGCTGGACACGGCGACATCGGATGAGGAGTTTCGCGCCGACTTCGACCGACTGCTCGCCGCGCGGCAACGCTCTGCGCACTTGAACAACTACGCGCAGTATCTCGGCAACTGGGTGAAACAACAGAACACCGCGCTCGGCAAGGTCCGTAAGAACGATCCGAATTACGATGAGAAAATGACGCTGAAGGGGCGAGTCGACTATGCCGCCAGCGCCCTGAAATCCGCGGGAGACGACCCGGTCTACGCGGCCTGGAATCGCTTCTACAACGCGTCGGGCGCCGCCAACCAGGGCAAAGCGAGACGCGGACTGCTGAATCCGGATGTGCAAAAGCGACTTTCCCCCGAGCAGCTTAAGCTGGTCTGGTCCGGCCACGCGTACTACCTGCGCCACTACACCCCCGCCAAACAGCGAGAGGAGTGCGTCGAGTTCTACCAACGTCTCGCGCAGGCCGAGCCCGACAACTCGCAGTACGCACTGGACTTCCTGAACGCCGCCACTGACTTCGGGCCGCCCGAGCTGATGGACGCGGCCGCTCGCCACTTCCTGAAGCTCAAGCCGGACCGCAACAACCCCGACGCCTGGCGACGACTGCTGATCGCGGCCGATCGCAACGAGAACCTCGAGTTGGCGAAGCAGACGCTCGCGTATGCCGAGGCCTCCCGCAAGCAGTTCGGCGAGGACCCCGGCTACGCGTCGACCAACGGCGACGTGCTGATGAAGTTCAAGCTCGAGAACGAGGCGATCGCGCTGTGGCAAAGCGGCATCACGATCGACCCGGACCACTACGAGGCCGCCTCCTGCGCCAGCCGGCTGTTCGGCCGGATCGATGCCGAGCAAGTTGACGAGAAGATCAAGTTCGTGACGCCGCTGGTGCGCAACGTCACCAATCATCACGGGCTGTTCACCTTCTGGCTCGCCCATCAGTATGTGCTCAAAGGTGACGCCACGATGGCCGAGCGACTGCTCCGCGGCGCCAAGCGCAGACAGGCTGAGCGGCCGTTGGCGCCCTGGAACGCCGATGTCTGGGCGCTGCATTATCTGCTGCAGGCCTGCCGAGACCACGAGCAAATGGAGGCGGACGCCAAGCGCAAGGTATATGAGGCCATTGGCGATCTTGAGGTCGATTGGCCTTCGGCACAAGCCAAGCTGATGTTGCTCGAGGAGCGCACGGACATGGCGCCGATGGAGAGGCTGCTCGCCTATCAGCGGCCGACCCGTGAGGTCTATCACGATGCGACGCGTTGGGATCAGTTGATGCCATTCGCGCAGTCCGCGTTCACGCGACAAGAGTACGCTGAGGCCGCGACGCTGGTGACTGGCATGTTGGCGCATCTGACCGGCGCCGGCGACACGCGCATGCAATCCGGACGCGACATGGTCGCCCGCTGTTACGCCCGCATCGGCTCGGTTGGCCTGACCATCGACGAGACGAGCCCCACCGCGCCGCTGCTGCAAGCCGCGCTGTACTTGCGGCTGGGCGACCAGCGAATGGCCTTCGATGCCTACACGGCCAACAAAGCGCTGTTCGACATGCACCGCGACGAGATGCCGTCCGACTTGGTGATGTTCGTTTGCGAGCAACACATCGCGGCCGGAGGCCAGGAAAACTACGACCGCGTCGAGGAGATCGTGCGCAGCTGGCTGATCAAGCACAGCGAGTCGAAGCAGATCGAGGACTCGCAGAAGGCGCGGTTCCAATTGCTGTTGGCCAAGAACTACTTCAGCTCTCAGCGGTTCGATGTCGCTCGCAGCGAGTTCACCACGGTGATCAATCGCTATCCCGGCCTGCCCGAGGCGACCGAGGCGGAGTTCGGCGTCGGCGAGACGTTCATGGCCCAAAAGGTGTTCGACCAGGCCGAGCAAGTGTTCGAGAAACTGGCGAACAGCCAGGATCCGGAGATTGTGGTTCGCGCCGAGTTCCTCCGAGGCGTGCTCTCGTTCCGCCGTGGAGATCACGATGAGGCGCGAGAGATCTTCCGCAACGTGCTCGAGCGGGCGCCCAACATCGACCTCGCCAACCAGACGCTGTTCAATCTGTCGGAAGTGTTCGGCGCCGAAGAGCGTTACTTGGACCAGCTGAATTTGCTGCGGACCGTCGGCCGGCTGGGCCGCAGCAGCAAGCGTCAGCACCGCCCCGGCCTGCCGCTGTCGATCGTCGTTCACGACACGGACCTCGGCATCAGCCGCGGCCACAGCCGCATTGAGGTGATCGTCGTCAGCCAGCCGGGTGGCGACCGCGAAACGGTCTACTTGACCAGCGGCGGCGCCAGCAAAGGCCTGTTCCGCGTCGACGTCGACACCCAGCTCGGCGAAGCCAAGCCCGGCGACGGCGTGCTGCAACTCACCGGCAACGACGTGGTTCGCTGCGACTATCCCGAAGAGTTCAAGCAGGAGTTCCAGCGCGTCCCGTTGTCGGACGTCGAGATTCGCGTGGCGGCGGACGCCAAGTTCGAAATCGCCAGCAGCAAGATCATCGACGTGGAGAAGGAGTCGTTCGCCGAGCGGCTCGAGCGCGAAGCGCGCGAGCGGGAACAAGCGGATCAACGAGTCTCGCAAGGCCGGCCCGCCAACCAGGTCAAGCCAGGCAACCTGATCTATCTGCGAGTGCAGGACCCGGATCGCGACCTTAGCAACGAAGAGGACACCGTCGTCGTCAAGCTGGCCGCCGACAGCGGAGATCAAGTGCAGTTCGCGTTGAAGGAGACTGGCTCACACACCGGCGTCTTTGAAGGCCGGATGGAGACGGCCGAGCTGCCCGCGGGCGCATTGGCAACCGACATGGCGATCGACCACTCGCCCTTGATGGCGATCGACAAGGATCCGCAGTCGTTTTGGATGAGCGAGCCGGACGGCGCCGCGCCCAAGTCGCTGTCGATCGACATGAAGGACTTGAAGCCGGTTTCGCGAGTCAAGGTCACGATGGCCGACGCCGAGAACAATCGCCCCGTCCGCGGCGACCTGCTCGGCAGCCAGGATGGAGAGTTCTGGTTCCGCATCGCCAGCCACCCGCACCCTGACGCGGCCGAGCCCGCCAGCGCGAAGTTCGCCGCGATGCAACAGCGCGTGTTCCCCGGCAACTTCACTCGATTCACCACCTGGAAGGAAGTGGCCGACTTGGGCCAGAGCGGCCAGCCGATCGAGTCGGGCGACGCCGCCGAACTGCGCTGGAGCAAGCCCGAGGACGACGAAGATTCGACCAGCCCTTACGGAGTCATCTGGCACGGCAAGTTGCCGCAATTGCGAGCGGGCGCGATTCGCCTGCATGTTCGCGGCGCCCTGACGGCCGTGGCCGTCGACGGCGTCGTCGAGCTTCCGGTCGGGCCGGGCAATCGCAGCGTTGACGTCTGGCTCGACGGCGGAATGCACGAGCTGACCATCTTTGCCGCCGCTCGCGCTGCGTCCGACGGCGTGGAGGCCACCTGGGCGCGAAGCGACTTTGCCGACACGCAAATTGCGCTGCGGCCCTTCCAGGCAAGTGACTTCGACTTGGCACAAGCCACGGCGCAAGGCGTCGCCGAGCAGGCGGCGCAGCCAAGCGAGGAAATCGAACTATCCGTCGAGAGCGCAAAGGTCAGCGCCACGACGGAGATGTTCGGCGTCCGCCCCGAGTTCAAGCCGCCCTACGTCTGGTACTGGAAAGACGTGAAGGACTCGCTCCAATGGGACGTCAACATCACTCGCGCAGGCGTCTACGAAGTCTGGATCGAACAAGCGCACCCGGTCGGCGGATCAACCTATCGGTTGTCCTTCGGCGACCAACAGATTGACGCTGAGGTCGAAAACACGGGCGGCTGGGCGCCTCGCTTCCGGCGGGTGCGGATCGGCGGCGTGTTCGCCGACAAGCCCGGCGCCTACCCGCTGAAGATCACCCCGCTGGCCATCGAAGGCGACGGCTTGATGGACCTCGCACGTGTCGTGCTCACGCCGACGAGCTCGACCGTCGCCGCCACCAGCGGCGAATGGCAATTCCATTTCGATGCTCGCGAGCTGCGGTATGTGCAGTTCCGCGCTCAGGAATATCTGGGCGAAGCGCTCGCCATTGCCAACGTCGAAGTCGCCGACAACCAGCAGCTGCACATCCCGACCGAAGGCGATGTGCTGAAGCTCGCGCAGAACAACGTGCTGGAAATCGCTGGCGGCGACGTCGTCACTGCCACCTACACCGACGAGTTCACGCAGGCATCCGAAGCTGCCAGCCGACTGCTCAGCGCCAAGCTGACAGCGACCTACTTCAATGCCGAGGTGGAGTCGATCGCCTATGACTTCGTGCGCGTCAACGGCGCAGTGCAGACAATCCCCAAGCGACTCTTGAGAATCGAGCCGAACGACCGCATCATCGTCCAGATCACCGACTACGACGAGGACCGGACCGCCGAGCGCGACACGATCGAGTTCGAAGTGGTGGTCAACAACGGCGAACCGCTGCGGCTCACGGCGACCGAAACCGAGGAGTACAGCGGCATCTTCACCAAAGAGGTCGACACCTCGGCGACTCCCGCCGACGGAAAGCTCGTCGTGAAGCCGGGAGACCGCGTGTTCTGCCGGTACCTGGATCAACAAAACACCTTCCCGGGCCACACGGTCCCGCGCGAGTCGATTGTGCAGGTGAATGTGCCGACCGAGGGCCTGGTGCGGATTCTCGATAGCCGCATCACACCGGCGCCGGCCGGCAACGATGCGCCGCCGCGGATCACTTACACTTTGCCCGGCGAGGAGCAGGAGCTAAGCAGTGTCGCCTTTGAGGCGCCGCTGACCGTCGAAGTGATCGATCCCGACGCGGCGAAGGACAGCCGCAGCACTGTCACCGTGCTGCTCAAGACGAGCAACGGCGCCGCGATCGAAGTGGAGTGCGAGCTCTCCAGCGCCTTTGACAGCTCAAGCGAGCGACGAGGCCCGCGCGGACGCCGCAATTTCGACAACGAACTGGCATTGGAAAAAGGCCGCTTCATCGGTCAGGTCGTGCTGCAATTGGGAAGCAAGGACAGCCCCTCCATCGTGCCGCTGACCTCCGAGATGCCTCGCAACTTGATCGGAGGCGCCAAGCAGGAAGATGAGCAAGAGATGCTCGACAACCTCACCGTGCAGGTGCTGAACGTCTCCGGCAAGGACCTGATCGCCGCGGGCTATCATGATGAAATGCGCCCCAACGGCGATGGTCAAGTGCTCGCCAGCCGCGGCCGGCTGATCGTCAACGGCCAACTCGCCTGCACCGATCAGGATTATGACGAGCCGATCGAGCAGCTGCATGTCGGCGAAAAGCTATTCCTGCGCGTCGTCGACGCCGATCAGGACACCTCGGACGAGCGCGACACGGTGACTTTGCAAATCGAAACCAAGACGGGCGAGCAGGAATCGATCGTGCTCTCCGAAACGCTCGCCCACAGTGGCGTGTTCACCGGCTCGCTGCAGCTGATCGCCGCCGAGAAGCCGACCCCCAACAATCTCGACGAAAGCGACCCGGCGCTGGAGACCTACTTCGGCGACGCTCTGACCGTCCGCTACCTCGACCCCGCCGCCAGCTCCGAAAGCGGCGAGTTGGAGTCGAAAGTGGAGCTACCGGTCGTGATCGGCACCAACGGCTTGGTGTCGGCCTTCACCAAGGTGTTCAACGACGAGCAGCTGGCGATCGAGACCAAATTCCATGTCGCGGAGAGTTACTTCGAGCTCTTTAAGAGCCACCGCAACCTGGAACGCAAGGACGAGGAGCTCGCGGACCTCGAGGCCGGCCGGCGAATCCTCAACGAAGTGATGGAGGACTACCCGGATCCCAAATATGCTCCGCGAGTCGCCTACCTGTTGGGCCAGTTCGCTCAGGAGTTGGGCAATTGGCAAGAGGCGATTCAGTCCTACGACTTGATCATTCGCCGTTACCCGGATCACTCGCTGGCCCCCGACGCGCAGTACAAGCTGGCGCAGTGCTATGAGGAGGCGGGCGACTTCGACGAGGCGCTGGAGGGCTACGTCACGCTGGCGGCGACCTATCCGAAGAATCCGTTGATCGCCAATGTGATGATCCGCATCTCGGATTACTTCTACAAAGCCGAGAATTTTGACGTCGCCAGCCAGGTCGGCTCCAAGTTCTTGGAGAAGTTCGCGGGCCATCAACATGCGCCGAAGATGGCGTTCCGCGTGGGACAGTGTCACTACAAGGCGGAGAAGTATATGGACGCGGGCGAGGCGTTCGACAACTTCGCCAAACTCTTCCCCGACGACAAGCTAGCCTCGGACGCGTTGTTCTGGGCCGGCGAAAGCTACCGGCAAGGGCGCCAGAACCCGCTGGCTTTCCAGCGCTACAACCGCTGCCGTTGGGACTTCCCCGCGAGCGAGGCGGCCAAGTACGCGCGCGGCCGGCTCGCGCTGCCCGAGATGCTGCAGCAATTCGAAGCCGAAGCGGCCAACCTGGACCAATAAATAACCTACAACGCGCGCTTAACAGCCTGTTGAAAGACACCCAGACTCATCATGCGACGACTGAAGGAAATTCCCGGCCCAACCGACCTCCGCATCGACCACCCTCTGCGGCGACGGATATCGGCCGTGTTGGCACTGAGCCTGCTCGGCGCCTTGCTCGTCCTGCCCGCCAGCGGCCAGGAAGATATCCTCAACGACCTCAAGAGCGAGGGAAAGAGCAAGGCCAAGAGCGAGGCGGGAGCCAAGGCTGACGCTGGCAAGCAGCCCTCTGTCCCCAGCGGCGCGGGCGCCACGCCGGCCGCCAGTGACACTAAGGCGTCACCGACGCCGGCCGCAGATGGCGACGCGGAGAACGGGCAGGCCGGCAAGGCAAATGAAAAACCGGCCGACAACCAGGGCGGCAACGAGGGCGATCAAGGTGACGGCGAGGAGCCTGCCGACGACGGCTCCGGCGCCGGCGTGCTCGGCTGGCTGGACGAGGTCAGCCGCTCGGGGCCGCTGGGATTGATTCGGGAGGGCGGCGTGTTCATGTGGCCCATCTTGCTGCTCGGCGTACTGGCGGCAGGCGTCATCATCGAACGCTACCGCAGCCTGCAACTGCTCGACTCCGATTCCGCCCAATTGCGCCGAGAAGTTCACGACTTGCTGCATGGCGACCAGGTGGAGGAAGCGTTTCACCGCTGCGATCAGAGCAGCGGACCCGTGCCCGCCGTGCTTGCCTGCGGATTGCGCAAATACCTGGTGCTGCAAAGCCTGAACTACGATGCGGCTCGCACCGAAGAGCAAGTCGTCAAGGCGATGGAAGACCACAGCGTTCACATTGTGGCCGCGCTCGAGCGGCATCTGCCGATTCTCGCCACCATCTCCAGCGTCGCGCCGATGCTCGGCTTTCTGGGCACTGTCGCCGGCATGATCACGTCCTTCAAGGACATTGAGGCGATGTTCGAGGGCGCCGGCGGCGGACAGAACATCGTGCAGGCTGCCGCCGGCGGCATCAGCGTCGCCTTGATCACCACTTGCTTCGGACTGATCATCGGCATCCCGGCCTTCATGGCCTACAACTACTTCACCGGCTTGATCAATCGCTTTGTGCTCGAAGTCGAGGAGTCGACAACCGAGTTGATCGAGGGCGTGACGCTGCAGCTCGCCGTCGCCGGCGCCGCGCCCGCTGCCAAGAAACCGGGAGGAGGCGCGTCGCAATCATGAGGCGCCGACGCAACACCAAGCTGCTCGTTGAGCCGCCGGCCAGCGCGACCGGAGACATTGCGTTCAACCTGATCGTGTTCTTCCTCGTCTGCGCTGCGGTCCAGCCCGACAGCGGACGGCCGCAGACCATTCCTCGTAGCGAGGAGACTCAGAAAGAGCAAGCGGAGGAGGAGCACATCAACGTCCAATTGAAGCGCGCCGCGGTGCTGCTCAATGGCGACCCCGTCTCCGACCAGCAACTGCTCTCGCGACTCAAGGGCCTGTTGGACAGCAAACCTCGCCCCGAGGACAAAGTCGTGGTGCTCAACAGCGACGGCGATGTCGAATACCAACGCTGGATGTCCGTCACCGGAACCATCGAGGACGCCGGCGGACTGCTTACGATACAAACCGAGGAAGAGCGAACGATTCAAGTGCCTTAGGTTAGGTTTGGAGGCCGTTGAAAACGTCAGATGCCACGATGAAGATCCGCCGCAAGACATCCCGAGCTGAAGTGCCGACGATGGCGATGGGGGACATTGCGTTCAATCTCCTCATCTTCTTCGTCATTTTGGCGAGGGCACAGGACGACAGCCATTTGCAATGGCAGCCGGCGCAAGCCAAGGACACCATCAGCGGCAAGCAGGCCCAGGTCAGCGTGCTGATCGACGCCGACGAAAAGGTCTACCTCAACGGCCAGCAAATCGGCATTGCCCAGCTGTCCGGGGCCATTGGCGAACAACTCGGCGACGCCCCGGCCGGCGATCGCATCGTGATGCTGAAGATTCATCGCGAGTCGAAGGCGATGATCTTCCAACCGGTCATTGAGGCGGTCAGCGAGGCCGGCGGAGATTTGTTCCACGTGGTCGAGCAGGCAGAGCCGTAGCCGGTCCGACGCACGATCCACGAAATTGACCCGACGATCCACCCACAATCCACCCACAATCCACTACCAATTACTCACGGTTTGAGTTCCATCATGGCCAATATCCAGGACAAAGTCGGCGAGCAGCAGCAGCCCACCGGCGGCGGCATGCGGCGCGTTGTCGCCGACAGCTCGCATAGTTTGGCGGAGCTGCGCGACTTCATGGGCAGGCTGAAGGGCAAAAGCCCCCAGGAAGTGCTGGGCGAGGTCGCCACCAGCGGGCTGGTGCGAAGCACCACCGTCGCCGCAATCGGTTTTCTGGTCGTGATTCTGTCGCTCAGTGTCGGCGCCCACTACTGGAAGCAAGCGTTTCCCAAATCGTCCGGCGCCACGGCGGCGACGTCCTCGAAAAAGACCGACGACGATCAACCCGGCAACACTGCAGCCAACGAGTCGGCCGCCACAACTCCGAGCGGCGGCGCCGCTTCTCCGGCCACTCCCGCCGAGCCTGCCACGAAGCTCAGCGGCGACCCCACGCTCGACAACCTCGGCATCGGTGAAACCAAAGACGCCGATCCCAAGAAGAACCCGCTGGAAAGCACACTCGACAATCTTTTGGATGACACCAAGTAGTCACGTCACGGCGATAGCGGCCGGCAGGCGCCCCGCGACTAGGCGGCCCTGCCAACCCAAAAACACGAACTTGACGGTCCACTAGACTAGTCATCATGAGCGAACCACTTCAGCCACCGATCCCGCGACGAGTCAGCGGACTGCTGCTCGCGTGGCTCGTCATGGTGTTGGAGCAGGCGAGCTCGCACTGGCTGCCGGTCGCGTGCTACTGGCTCCTGCATGTGGCAGCGATGATTGGCGGCGGAATGCTTTGGGCCTGGGCCATTCGCGGCCATCGTCAACTTCGAGATCGAGACACCGACGTGTCCGCTCGCCACCGGGAGACGCCCCGTCTGGCGGCGGCCGCCACGGCAGGCACGCTGCTAATCTGGCAAGCGTTGCTGTTTTTCAGCGACGCGCTGCTGCTGGACGCCGCGCGCGTGTCGATCGCGCAGATCGGCACGGGTGTCATCTTCCTGATCGGCCTCGGCTGGGCGGTCTGGTATGTCGACGGCAAGGCGCAGGCGCTGCGAGAGCGTCGGCCCCGGCGCGACGTGTTCGATCTCCAATCGCCGCCCTCGGCAACCGAGCTGCCGCCAAGGCAATGGCATCCGTTTCATCCCGACGCTTGGTACTACGGCCGCTCGAAGAATCGCAAGCTCAATCAGTCGATCGCCACACTGGCCACTTACACGCTGCTGTTCGTGATGGCGTTCCTGGCGCTGACCAACCTGCAGGGCTGCCAAGAGGTGTACGACTTGCCCGCCGGCGGGGGAGAGGAGAAGACCGTTGCGCAGACCGTCAAGGTCAAGAAGGTGATTCGCAAGAAGTACGTGATCAATCCGTACAGCAACATCATTATGAACAATCGCGTGATCGACGACGTGCAGCTGCAGCTGCAGGAGATCACCGAGCACGCCTACACCATCGGCCAGGGCGAAGGCGTGGGCGCCGGTTTCGGCGGCGGCAAGCCCCGAGGCAAAGTCCGGTTCATCCGCCTGGAGTACGACGGCGGCGATTGGGACCAGGATTTTGGCGTCGGCGGCGACATGAACATGCTGATGGAGTACGGCATTCGCACCCAACACCCCGTGGAGAAACAAACCGAGTCGCGCACGATCGCGGGACTGGGCAACTTCCGCAAGTTTCGCAGTCCGCCGGTCGTTTACATCACCGGCCAGCGCAACATCTCGACCTCCAAATCCGAGGACCGCATCCTCCGCGAATATCTGCTGGAAAATCACGGCATCATCTTTTGCGACAATGGCGGCTCGCGCACTTTCCACAACCAGTTCCTGGCGCTGATGGGCAGGCTGTTGCCGGATGTCCGTCCCGTGCCGGTTCCCTTGGATGACCGCATCCACCGCGTTCCGTTCGCGATTCCATTCCTGCCTTATGTCGCTCCTCACGGAGGCAAGGAGGCGCTGGGGTGGTACAAAGACGGGCGCTGGCTGTGTTACTACCACCCGGGCGACATCGGCGATGCCTGGGCCGACGGCCACGCCGGCGTGAAGCCCGAAGTCTGGGAAGCGTGCTACCAACTCGGCACCAACGTGATCTTCTACGCCAACGCCGAATACAGCAAATGGGTGCTCGCCCAAGAGAAGAAGGAGTAACGACGATGGGATCTCGACGCTTGATTCAGCTCGGCGCGCTGCTCGCTTGCGTGTTGACCATGCACGCCTCCGCCGCTTCGGCCGGCGCCCAGCAGCTGGGGGAGTTTTCGCTCGAGCGTTGGGCGAAGCTTACCGAGACTCAGCGGTACCAGTTGCAGATCGCCGAAAAGTACCTCCGCGAGAAGAACCACAAGGTCGCCCTGTCGGAATACGAGAAGTTTCTGACGCTCTATGATCAAAGCGAGGCGGCCGCCTACGCGCAGCTGCGCTGGAGCGAGTGCCAAGTGGCGCTACGACAGTCCAACACCGCCATTAGCGACGGGTTTCAGTCCGTCATTGACTACTGGCCCGAATCGCCGGAGGCGATCGTCGCCGCCTATGAAATCGGCGCGACGTACAAAGGCATGGGACGAGTTCCTCAAGCGAAGAAGGCCCTTCGCAGCGTCGTCAAGGACCATCCCGAGCACCTCGCCTCCACCTACGCGTTGAACGACCTGATTGACCTCGCTCAGCAGGAGCAGGATCAGGCCGCTTTGCTCGAACACCTCAAGCAGCTGACGTTTGATGTCAAACGCGGCAAGGCCAACGCGCGGATTTGCCAAAACGCCTCGCACACCTTGGCCTCGCTGCTGTTCACCCAGGGTGCGTTCGGTGAAGGCGTCAAGTCGTTGGCGACGAGCTACGACGATGCAGCTGAGCGCGACGCGCGGGCCGCGTCTCTCGTTGTGCCGGCGTTGCGAGAACTGGCCAAGGACGACACCCGCGCCCAATGCGACAAGCTGGCGGGCGAGGCAATCTCGCACTTCTCCCGCGAGGCGCCGACCGGCGAGGACGAAGCGTCACGCGCCGCTGCCCTGCAGTATTGGCTGCAGATCGCCCAAGTGCACGAGGCTGCGGCGCACAAGGACGAAGTGCCGCAAGTCTACGAGCAGATTTTCAAGCGGCTGGGTCCCAACGACGAAATTCTGCGGCGGCTCGCCCAATGGCACAAGTCGCAGGATGAGTTCGACAAGGCCCGCGCTGTCTATCGGAGATTCGCGGACAAGCTCGCCGGCCTTGCGGAAGTCGCCTACAGCTACCGCCAACAGTCCAACATCGAGTCGGCGGTGTCCACCTACAACCAGCTCGTCGCCGAGGACTCGGAGAACGCCATCCAGTGGCAGGCGGAGATCGCGGCCAGCTACCGGGGAGGCCGCCAGTACCAACAGGCCATCGAGCAATACGAGTCGCTGTTGGCCGCGGACATCGAGAACGCCGAGCGGTGGCGGTGGCAGATCGCGACGGCGTATGAGGATTGGGGCAAGCTGCCGGAGGCGATCGGCCACTACCGGCAGTGCACCAACTTTCCGGAGAACTACAAGCGAATGGCCGCCTGCCAGCGTCGCTTGAAGAAGCCCGGCGAGGCGATTGTGCTTTACAACCAGGTGATGGCCCACGAGCCATCCGCGCCGTGGGCACTGCTCCAGATCGGATACACTCGCGAGGAGGCGGATCAAAAGGAGCAAGCGATCAAAACGTTTCAGTTGGTCTGCAAACGCTTTCCCACCGACCAACACGCCAGCACCGCCCACGCTCACTTGCAGAACAAGTACAAGATCTCCGTCACGCTGGGCGGCGCCAAGGACGAATAGTCCACTGCAGGGATCAGAAGCCGTGACCGCGGCGGGCGACTTGGTGCGTGTTGAACTGCAGGCCGATTCCGATGCCCGGAGCCACCGTCACGCTCGTGCGACGGACCGTGTTCGGGTAACGAACGCCGGGAGGAGTCACGATGACAGAACCATGTCCCTGTCCGTGCCCGTGACCGTGCATGCCCGGCGTGGGCAGATGGCGTCCCGAGAGAATCCAATCGAGCTGCTGATAGGCCTGCTGCAACTCGGTCCAGGCGGCGACGACATGCGCGTCGTGGTGCAAGCCGTGATCGCGGTGCATCCGGCTCTCGAACACGTTCAAGTAGGACTTCACACCGTTGAAGTGCACGCGCACGTGGTGCAGCGACTGTCCCGCCTCAACGGCGTCGTGCAGCTTGCAGACGTGGCTGCTCATCATCCCCGCATAGCGAGTCATGAAGCTCGGGGCGTGCACGTGCCCCAGCTCCCGCTCGAAGGCGATGGCGGCGGCGTGGAGGCGATGCGAGCTGGCATCCAGACGGGGATCGACGTGGCCATGACCGGCTAGCGCGATCGAGGGAACCAGCAGGCCAGCCAGAGCAACCAGAGTCAATGCGGCGTTGCGAGTCTTCATCTTGAATTTCCTTAGCACGGGGTTTGTTTTCCGGGGGGGAGCTCAGCGATCGTTGCTGAACAATGGTTTCTTAGGCAGTTGGCGTGCCAAAACCTGGCCGCGACTCCGCTGACCTGGCCTTACCCCGCTTTTTCCGCTGTTTTGAGTCGCAACCGGCAAATCCGGTCCTTGGCGGCGCCACCCCCGGCGTGTAGTCACCTCGATTCAACCGAGTCAAATCGATGGCGCAGCGTACTCACGTTTGACCTGCACGAGCGGCTCAACTGTGGGACAATCCAGCGGTCGGGCCTCCATCGCAGGCGACCCTTGTGAGGCCCGGTAAAACAACGCGACTCGAACTTGCTGCTCCGCCGGAAGGTGCCCCCATGTCACGCTGCCTTGCTTGCCTGACCGCCTTGTTGCTATTCGTTGCCTCAATCTCCCATGGCGAGGACTCGCAGACGCGGCCCTCGGCCGATGACGCCGCGTTGAAGTCCTGGCTGCTGAACATGCGAGCGCATCGCTTTGCCGACGCCGAGATCCGGCAAGTCACCGGGCTGGATCAGGCCACCCTCGAGGCGGCTCTGCTCCGATTGGGCGTGCCGGCCGCCGCGCCGGCCAGAACTTCCGGCCGACTCGCCGTGCTGCCGTACCCCGGCGGCCGGCACCCCCGCATCGGCTTTCTCGATGGCGCCGTCGATCCGCAACGAGAAACGAAGCTGAGCATCTTCTGCCCCTGGGACGACCGCAGCTATGTCGTGCTCGACGTGCCCGAGGCGATTTGGTCAAACCTCGGACTGACCTACCTCGCCCACACCCACATCGACACCGTTTGGTCCAAGCAAGGAGTGACACTTCCTCGTCAGGAGTGGCGGGCCAACGAGGACGGCTCGTACGAGATGGAACGGCGGCTGCCGAACGGCATCGTGTTCGGCTCGAAAGCGACGCCCCGCGCGGCGCACCTGGACCTGGAGATGTGGCTTTACAACGGCAGCGACCAGCCGCTCAGCGACCTCCGCGTGCAGAACTGCGTGATGCTCAAGGGAGCGGAGGGCTTCGCCGGTCAGACCAACGACAACAAGCTGTTCCGCGACGGATACGCCGTCGCCGGGTCGGCCGACAAGAGTCGCTGGATTGTCACCGCTTGGGCGCCATTGCATCGCGCCTGGGGCAATCCGCCCTGCCCTTGCCTGCACTCCGATCCCAAGTTTCCCGACTGCCAGCCGGGCGAGACCAAGCGGCTGCGCGGCTGGCTATCGTTCTTCGAGGGACGCGACATCGACGGCGAGCTGAAGCGAATTGAGGAGACGAAGTGGCGGCAGCGGCCGCTGGACCACGTCACCGGCAATCTGACCATTGATGTCGTGGACCACGACACGCAGCGCCCCCTGCCCTGCCGGCTGTATATCGAGTCGCTCGATGCCAACGCGGAACCGCGCTGGCACTTCGCGCAGCCCGTCTCCGCGGCAGGCAAGGCAATCATCTACGATCGCGTCTCGCGCACGGGCAGCGTCGAGAAGCACACAACGCTTTCCCCACACACCTTTCAAGCTCAGCTGCCCCCGGGTCGCTACCGCGTTCGGGCCGAGCACGGCAAGGAGCACCTTCCCGGAGAAGCCGAGATCGAAATCGGCGCCACCGGCAAGTCCGCAGTGCGGCTGACGCCTCGTCGCTTCATCAACATGGCGGCGCGCGGCTGGTACTCCGGCGACACGCATGTCCACCGCTCCCTGGAGGAGCTGCCGCTCGTGGCGTTGAGCGAGGACCTGAATGTCACGCTGCCGCTGACCTACTGGGTGCGCGACAGCCGCGAGATCCCGGCGCGAATGCCCGGCGCGCCGGGCTCCCGGTCCTGGGCCGCGTCGCCCGCGCCGTTGTCGCTCGACGCCACCCATGTGATCTATCCGGTGAACACCGAGTACGAGATTTTCACGGTCGACGGCAAACGACACACGCAGGGCGCAGTATTTGTGCTCAATCACCAATCGCCGCTCCAGCTATCGGCGCCGCCGGTGAGCAAGTTGGCCGCCGAAGCCCGACGCCAGGGAGGGCTGCTGGATTTCGACAAGCACTCCTGGAACTGGTCGATGATGATCGCGCCGGTGATGCGGGTGGACCTGTTTGAGCTGAGCAACAATCACCATTGGCGCACCCAGTTCGGCTTTCCCCAATGGACGCTCGAGAACGCGCCCGACTGGCCGGAGATCGAGCGTGACCGACGCGGCTTCACCGAGCGAGGCTGGACGAATTTCGGCCTGGAGACCTACTACACGCTGCTCAACTGCGGACTGCGGATGCGAGTCACGGGCGGGACTGCGTCGGGCGTGCATCCCGTGCCGCTGGGCTACGGCCGAGTCTATGTGCACTGCGGCGATCATTTCAACTACGAGACTTGGATCCAGCGGCTCAACGCAGGACACAGCTTTGTCACTCAAGGTCCGCTGTTGGACGTGAAATTCAACGGTCAGTTGCCGGGTGTCACGTCGGCGCTGCCCGCTCGAGACAAAGGAGCGGCGGGCTCGTTGCCGCCTCTGCAAGTCACGGGCATGGTCGAGAGCGAGTTCCCGCTGATTACCGTCGACCTCGTGCGCAACGGCGAAGTTGTGCAACAAATGATCCCGCCCGCAGGCAACCACAGCGGTCCACAGCGCACGCCGCTGCAAATGGAAGTCGATGTCAGCGAGTCCAGCTGGTTCGCCTTGCGCTGCTTTGAACGCACGCCCGACGGAAAGGTGCGTTTCGCACACACGAACCCCGTGTTCTACGACGTCGCGGACAAGCCGATCCGCCCTCGCCGCGAGCGCATTGAGTTCCTCATCCGCCGCATGGACGAGGAGCTTCAACGCAACGAGGGCCTGCTCGACGAGACGTCGCTGAACGAGTTTCGCCGCGCCAAGGCGTTCTACCAAGAGCGGCTCAAGAACAGCCGGTAAAGAATGTGCAGCGATGACCGTGGTTTGGCCGTGTTGCAGGCTGGCAGCTTGCAACACGTCAAGCCGCAGGTTGCAGGCTGACAGCCTGCACTACGATCGACGCTCAGCGCAGCCCGAACAGTCGGCCGTGCGGCGCTTCCCGATGGCAACGCATGCAGTTGTCCAACAGACCGCATGACGTGACCTCGCCCGCCGGCGAGACGGTGCCGTAGACCCAGCCCTCATCCGTGCCGCTGGAGTTCTCCGGCTGGAACATCACGAACAACGAGGCACGTTCCCCCGGCACATAGCCTTGACCGTCCTCGAAGGCGGCCCAGACCAGCCGCTCGCCATGCTTGGCCAGCGCCGTGCTGCGATCGGCGTCTCCCGGCGCGACGTCGACGGACTCCGCATGCCAGGCCTGCTTGACGATCGCCTGACGTGCCGTCGACGGAGCAGGCTCTTGCCCCTCAGCCGACTGCTTCCCCAGCGCCAAATACGCTGCCTTTTCTCGCGCGTAGAGATAGTAGAGCTTGCGTCCATGCTCCGGCGTGGCGGTCGCGGACTCAGCGCCGCTCGGCTCGGCTTGGCTGAGTCGCGGCATGCCTTCATGCGACGAAGGCGCTCGGCAGTCGAGCGTCGCCAAATGCGCATCCGCATCAACTCGGCCCCACGCTTCATAGTCGCGCGCGATCTGCCGCAACTCTGACACATGGCTGTCCAGCGCGACCTCCTTGGACTCTGGTTCGTCGGGTCGCCCGTCACCAGCTCCATTCGAATCGGAGCCGACGCCACCCGAGCATCCCGTCCATGCGGCTAGCCCAAGCACCACCCACACTCTCCACGACGCGTTCATTCGTTGCATTGATTCGCTCCCGAGTGAATGTCCGACCGAAACATGCCAATTCGCGATTCCGATCCCTCGCTCACGCTTCGGGTTTCCTTTTTGAGACATGCCCAATGATACGCTGCGCGCGCCGGTTTGACGTCACGGAATTGTAAGTCGTCGCCGCGGCGCATGAAGGGAACCCGAAGCGTAAGCGAGGGATCGGAAGCGAGAATTGGCGCGGCACCGTAAGGGAACCCGCAGCGTGAGAACAGCGCGAGGACAGCGAGAGATTGTTTACCCCAGGCAAGTGGGCCGAGATCGTGTCACCGTGGGCCCCTCGCTTGCGCTTCGGGTTTCCTTGCGCCGTCGACGCCCGGGCCACTTGTGCCGTCGGCGAAAACATGAAACAACAGGCGGTTCCTCTCCTCATTTTCACCCGCAGGCGCAGCGACCGATAGGCAAAGCGATATGAGATTCGACGTGTATGGAGTGGGCAATGCCCTGGTGGACCTGCAAGCGCAAGTGGCTGACGCCCTGGTTGACGCGGTGGGATTCAACAAGGGCATCATGACTCTGGTGGACGACGCTCAGCAGCAGGCGGTTCTGGAGCGAATCGCCAGCCTGCCGCTCAACCGCTGCGCGGGCGGCTCGGCGGCCAACACCGTCGTGGGCGTCGCGGACTTCGGCGGCGCCGCGGCCTACTGTGGCAAAGTTGCCAACGACAGCTGGGGAGAGTTCTTTCTCAAGGACATGCGCGATCTCGGCGTGACGATTGACGTGACGCCCGCCGAGTCGGGGCAGACCGGCACCTGCGCGATCCTGATCACTCCCGATGCACAGCGGACGATGCTCACCAATCTTGCGGTCTCCTCGGCGCTGCAGCCCGATGACGTCGACGAGGAGATCGTCAAGCAAAGCACCTATGTGTATGTGGAAGGCTACTTGCTGACGGGCGACAGCACCAAGGACGCCGCCTACCGCGCAATTGAATTGGCGAAGAAGCACGGCGTGAAGGTGGCCTTCACCGCTTCCGATCCGTTTCTCGTCAACCTGATTCGCGACGAGATCTGGCAATTGGTTGAGGGCCCCGTCGATCTGTTCTTCTGCAACGAAGAAGAGGCCAAGAGCCTGACGGGCAAGGACGACGTGATCGAGTGCGCTCGCGAGATCCATCGGCACGCGGAGAACGTCGCATTGACGCTCGGGCCGAAGGGTTCCATCGTGATGCACGAAGGCGACGCGTTCCCCGTCGAAGGCCAGCCCGTGGAAGCAATCGACACCACCGGAGCGGGCGACATGTACGCCGCCGGACTGCTGTACGGCATCAACAACGGCATGACTTGGCAGCAGGCAGGCCATCTCGCCTCCCACGCTGCCGCAAGAGTCGTCGCGCAGCTCGGCGCACGTTTGCAGCAAAAGTTCACGAGCGATGAAATCGCGCAAATGCGGATGTAGTTTCGCTCCGCAGTGGGCTGCGCGGTACAATCGCCCAGATACTGCCAACTCCGCAAATCCTACCCTCTCTATCGCCGAGTAACCGATGCCACGCACCACACGCGAGCGCCTCCGGCCCGTGGTTTTTCTCGCCCTGGCCTTCCTCCTGATCGATTCTGCCGGAGCCCAGGAATGGACTCGATTCCGCGGGCCCAACGGCGCCGGCCGCAGCGAGACAGTGTTGCCGGCCGCGTTTGAAGGAAATCAGATCAACTGGGTCACCAAACTGCCCGGAATCGGTCACTCCTCGCCCGTCATTTGGGGCGACAAGGTGTTCCTGTTGAGCGCCGATCCCAAGACAGCGACCCGCTACGTCGTGTGCGTCGACACCAAGGGAAAGATTCAGTGGACCAAGGAGTACACCTCCGAGTCGCATCCGATTCACGTCCGCAGCAGCTTCGCCTCCTGCACGCCGGTGGTCGACGAGTCGCGAGTCTACGTCGCGTGGTCGACGCCCAAGCAGACCACCTTGGTGGCGTTGAGTCACGATGGCACGGAGGCTTGGCAGCGCGACCTCGGCACGTGGACCAGCCAGCACGGCTTCGGCACGTCGCCGATTCGTTACAAAGACATGCTGATCATGTTTGTGTCACAACAGGCCGAGCGGCTCAAGCCCGACGAGGTCGCCGGCGAGAGCTCCATGCTGGCTCTGGACGCCGCGACGGGCGAGACCCGTTGGCAGACGCCTCGCAAGAGCATTCGCGTCTGCTACTCGGTTCCGTTTGTGCATCAAGGCAAGGATGGCCGCGACGAGTTGATCAGCTGCAGCACCGCCGAAGGAATCTTTGCCGTGGACGCCGAAACCGGCAAGCCGCGCTGGAACTACGCGGACGCGTTCTCGATGCGAACCGTCGGCTCGCCGATCGAGGCGGGCGGCTTGATCTTCGGCTCCACCGGCTCCGGTGGCGGCGGCAATTATGTCGTGGCGTTGAAGCCCGGTCCGGAGCCCGAAGTGGCTTATCAAATCAAGCGCAACGCCCCATACGTCCCGACCTTGGTCGCCGACAACTCCGGCCTGGCTTACCTTTGGTTCGACAAGGGCATCGTCACCTGCATCGATGTGAAGACCGGTGAGGAGCATTGGCGAGAGCGTGTCTCTTCGGCGTTTTCCGGATCGCCCGTGATCGCCGGCGACAAGGTGTACTGCATGGACGAGGACGGCGTATTGATCGCGCTGGCCGCCTCCAAGGAATATAAGCTGCTCGGCAAAACCGACCTCAAAGAGCCAACTCGATCGACCCCGGCCATCGCCGGCGGGCGCATGTACGCTCGCACCGAGTCGCAGCTGTACAGCTTGGGTGGCCCGTCGAGCTAACGCGGAACGAGACAACGTGTTGGCGAGCTTCTGGGTCGATGTGGGCGGCACCTTCACCGATTGCCTGATGCGGCGTGAAGTCGCCGAGGGCGTCGGCATGCCGCTGGAGCGCTGCAAGGTGCTGAGCTCGGGCGAAGTGCCTGGATCCATCGGCGTCAAAGAGCCCTCCTCGCGCGCCTTTCGAGACCCGTTCCGCGGCGGCGAGCCCGTCGGACTCTGGAACGGCTACGAAATCCGCTGGTACGCCGCTGACGGAAAGCCCTGCGGTCACGCACGCGTGGAAAGCTCTCGTGACGGGGAGCTCACGGTAGATGACAACATCCCGGCCGAGGCGTTTAGTTACACGTTGCGCAGTGGCGAAGAGGCGCCGCTGCTGGCGATTCGCAAACTGTTGCAATTGAAACTCGGCGAGCCGTTGCCGCGTGTCCGCGTACGGCTCGGCACGACGCGTGGCACCAATGCGCTGCTCACTCGCCGTGGCGCGCGGTGCGGGCTGCTCACCAACCAGGGTTTCGGCGACCTGTTGCGAATCGGCAATCAGGACCGTCCCCGTCTGTTCGACCTGAACATCGTCAAACCCGAGCCGCTATACGAGGCAACGGCGGAGGTACGCGGTCGGATCTCGGCCAATGGCGAGCCGTTGGAGCCATTGGATGAACCGCAGCTGCGGCGCGAGTTGCAGCGGCTCCGTGACTTGGGAATCGAGTCGCTGGCCATCTGCCTGTTGCATGCGACGCGCAACCCGGCGCACGAATTGCGAGCGGCCGAGGCGGCGCGAGATGCGGGGTTCGACAACATCTGTCTGTCGCACCAAGTCGCGCCGGCGCCAAGAATCGTGCCTCGCGCCGAAACCACGGTGTTGGACGCGTACCTCGACCCGGTGTTGCGCAGCTACCTGGCGGGTCTGCAGCGGGCTCTCGGAGATTCCGAGCTGCTGCTGATGACCTCCAGCGGCGGCCTGGTCTCCCCGGAGTACTTCACGGGAAAGGACAGCATCCTGTCAGGTCCGGCGGGCGGCGTGGTCGGCTGCGCGGCCGTGGCGACGGCCACCGGCCACTCGCAGGCGATTGGCTTCGACATGGGCGGCACCAGCACGGACGTGTGTCGTTACGGCGGCGAATTCGATCGCCAGTACGAGTCGATCAAGGCGGGCGTGCGAGTCGTCACACCGTCGCTGGCGATCGAAACGGTGGCGGCCGGCGGCGGATCGATCTGCGGATTCGACGGCGTGCGCCTCACCGTTGGGCCAGCCAGCGCCGGGGCCGAGCCCGGCCCGGCGTGCTATGGTCGCGGCGGCCCGCTGACCGTCACGGATCTCAACGTCTATCTCGGACGCATTCCGGATCCCGCGCTGACTCGGCGCCACTTCCCGCAGCTGTCGTTCCCCATCCCGTTGTGCGCGGAGCCGATCGAGCGCCGGCTGGATGAGTTGATTGGCCGGATTCGCGAGGCGACACGAGCCGAGTATTCGCGCGACCAGCTTTGCGAAGCGTTCCTGCAGATTGCCAACGAAAGCATGGCCCAGGCGGCCAAATCGATCTCCATCGACCGGGGCTTCGCGCCCGAGGAGCACGTGCTGGTGGCCTTCGGCGGCGCCGCGCCACAGCACGCCTGCGACGTGGCCGAGTCGCTCGGCATGAGCAGGATCCTGATTCATCCCGCCGCAGGCCTGCTCAGCGCCTTTGGCATCGGACAGGCGCCACTGGTATGTCATCAATCGCGCGCCGTGCGGCTGCCGGTCGCCGAGGCTAAGGCGCTGCACAACGACTGGCGGGCGCTGGAGCAAGAGGCGATCGACACCTTGCTCCGCCAAGGCGCCTCAGCCGATCAAATCGAAATCGTCTGGCGAGCCGATATCTGTTATCGCGACTTGGACGCGGCTATGACACTTCCCGCGCCGCCCGAGTCGGCCGCCGAGCTCGGCACAGTCTACGAAGAAGCCCATGAGCGACTCTACGGATTCCGCCAGCGGCGCCCCGTCGACGTGATCGAGATTCGCGTGGAGGCGCGCACCAAGCAGCCCGATCCGGCGCCTCTGGAGCCGCCACTCGGCAGCGGAGCGAAAGCGACGCCGATGACCTCCCTCCGTCAGCGTGGCCGGCCACTGGCCACCGGACTCTATCGCCGCGCGGAGATCGCGGCCGGCGTCGTCACGCCCGGGCCCGCCATCATTTTGGACGACGGCACGACCACCGTCGTTACTCCGGGCTGGGAAGCGACGAAATTGGCAGGCGGCGAGCTGTTGCTGACCCGCAGCTGCGAGCGACGGCAGACAGGCGCCATGCCGCAGGCCAACAGCCTTGAGGAAGCCGAGTTCGACCCCGCTCGGCTGGAGCTGTTCAACAACCAGTTCTCCAGCATCGCCGAGCAGATGGGAATCACGTTGCGGCGCACAGCAAGCAGCGTGAATGTGAAGGAGCGGCTCGACTTCAGCTGCGCCATCTTTACGCCCGACGGCGATCTGGTCGTCAACGCGCCTCACATTCCGGTCCATCTGGGCGCCATGAGCGAGACGGTGCGCTGCGTGATCGAGGACACGCCCGACTTGGCGCCGGGCGATGTGGTGGTCACCAACGACCCGTTCCGAGGCGGCTCGCATTTGCCCGACATCACCGTCGTGCTGCCCGTGTTCGAGCGTCCCGGATCCAGCGACAGCGAGTCCGCCGAGCCAAGGCTGTTGTTCTTCACGGCCAGCCGAGCTCACCACGCCGAGCTCGGCGGCCTGACCCCCGGATCGGTCCCGCCATTCTCGCGACGGCTCAGCGAGGAGGGCGTGCTGATTCGCAACTTCAAGCTGATCGACCGCGGCGCATCGCGTTTCGACGAGCTCCGCGAGCTGCTCACCGCCGGCCCCCTGCCCTCGCGCAAGCCCGACGAGAACCTCGCCGACTTGACCGCGCAGTTGGCCGCCTGCCGCCAAGGCGCCGACGAGCTGCTGCGGCTCTGCGAGCGCCGCGGACGCGAGCTGGTGCTGACCTACATGCGTCACATGCAGACGGCGGCGGAGCGAAAGGTCCGCGCCGCGCTGCGGCGAATGGGCAACTTCACCCGACAGCGCGAAGATCAATTGGACAACGGCGCCAAGATCGTCGCGCGCGTGGCGGTGTCCGCGGGCGACGCAGATATCGACTTCAGCGGCACCGCGCCCGTGCAGCCGAACAATCTGAACGCCAATCGAGCGATTGTCTCCGCCGCTGTCATGTACTGCCTGCGCTGCCTGCTGGATGAGGACATTCCGCTCAATGAAGGTGTGCTCGCGCCCGTGCGGATCAAGCTGCCCGAGTGCCTTTTGAACCCTCCCGCCTTTCCCGATCCGGCCGATTGTGCGGCAGTGGTCGGAGGCAACGTGGAGACCTCCCAGCGCGTCGTCGATGTGCTGCTCGGCGCGTTCGAGGCCGCGGCGGCGAGCCAGGGCACGATGAACAATCTGACCTTCGGCGACGACACCTTCGGCTACTACGAGACCATCTGCGGCGGAGCAGGCGCGACGCCCGACGCGGCCGGCGCCGACGCCGTGCACACGCACATGACCAACACCCGCCTGACCGACCCCGAAGTGCTCGAGACTCGGCACCCCGTGCGGCTGCTGGAGTTCTCGATCCGCCGCGGCTCACATGGTCGCGGCCGACATCGAGGAGGCGATGGCATCATCCGCCGGCTTCAGTTCCTCGCGCCGCTAACCGTCTCCTTGCTCACTCAGCGTCGACTAACCTCGCCATTCGGCCTGGCCGGTGGAGAGAACGCGGCGCCCGGCGTGAATCGACTTGATCGAGCACACCCGCCCGCGGGCGAGCCCGCCGAAACTCAGCTGCCAGGTTGTTGTCAGTTCTCGGTGCAGCCTAACGACACGCTGATCATCGAGACACCGGGAGGCGGAGGGTGGGGCCCCGTCACGTAGACATCGTCGCGAGAAAACAACAGACTTGGCGATGTGTCAGCCGGCATTCTTGGCCGAGAAATCACCGCCTCGCGAGCCGGCCGCCAGCACCAGCATCAGCCCCACCGCCATCAGGCCGATCGCCACATAAAAAGGCAGCTGCAGCTGAACCGCGAGCAACGGAATGCCAAGTCCGGACCCGAGAATGCGAGCCAGCGCACTGACGCTCTGACCGACGCCCAAGATGGCGCCCTGCTTGGCCGGGTCGCTGCGACGCGAGAGCAAGCCGTTCAAGGAAGGCTGCATGAAGGCAAAGCCGGTGACGACGATCGCCAGCACCACGTAAAGCAGTCCGACGGACTCGGCGCGAATCGCCTGGAGCATCAGGGCAAAACCCACCATCTCCGTGGCGGCGCCCATCGCGGCCAGCCGCGCCTCGGACACACGGCCCGCCATTCTTCTCACCAAACCGCCCTGCACCATGGCCAACGTGAAGCCGATGAACGCGAACGTCAAACAGACTTGACGAAAGGACATCTGAAACGGACTTTCGACAATTTTTCCATTGTCCTTGATCAACAAGGACAGCGTCGTCTCGAAATTGGCGAACGAGAATACGCACACCAGCAAGGCCAGCAGAATCAACGCGATGGAAGGCACCATCACCGCGAGCCGAAATGAGCCCAGGTTGACGAACCCATGATGCGACGCGTGCACGCCATCGCCGGGCTTGAGCGATTCGGGCAGCCGAAAGATCGCCATCAACAATGCCACCAACGACAATCCGGCCGCGGCGTAGCCGGGACCCGGCCCGGGAGCGCCTCCTGCGGTGGGCACGGCCAACAAACCCAGCAGCGGCCCAAACGTGAAGCCTAGCCCAAACGCCATGCCAATCAACGCCATGCCCTTGGCGCGACTCTCCTTCGCGGTGCTGTCCGCGATATAGGCCTGGGCCGTGGGAATCGTGGCGCCAGCGATCCCGGCGCCGATCCGCGATATGAACAGCCAGAACATACTGCCCTGTACCGTCGCGAACGCGAACAGCAGGTAGAACGCCACCGATCCTCCCAAGCCGATGATCAACACCGGCCGCCGCCCGATACGGTCGGACAGCATGCCCCAAAACGGCGCAAAGACGAACTGCATCGCGGAAAAGCTGGCCATCAACAACCCCAGCTGCATCCCAACGTTCAGCGACCCTGCGACGGCAAACTGATCCGCGTACAACGGCAGCAACGGCAGGACCATGCCAAAGCCGAGCAGGTCGATGAAGACGGTCAGAAAAATAATCAGCAAGGACCCGCGCGACGGCGCCTGCATCGCAGAGTCGCCCGACGCCGGCGGCGGAGTATGACTGCCTTCGGCAGAAGTTGCAGGTGAATCGGACATGGAGGCCTAGGGGACGGCAGGCGGGAAGAACCAAAGGTTTCTATAATGCTTGAAATCTGCTTGGGACACAATGTGCCGACGCCGGGATGTGCCGATGACTGCCGACAACTACGAATCACGCCGCCGATTGGAATCGCTGTCGCCGGAGGAGCTGACGCGACACCAGCTAGGCCGGCTCAATCAGTTGCTCGAGAAAGTGCTGCCTCACAATCGCTTCTACGCAGAGAAGCTGGGCAGCTTGGTTGGCCCCGAGGGCGTCGAGTCGTTGGAGCAATTCGCCCAATTGCCGTTCACTTTCAAGGACGAACTGGTGAGCAATCGGCGGAGCAATCACGCCGCGAATCTCACCTACCCCCTCGAGCGCTACGTTCGCTTCCATCGCACCTCGGGGACACAGGGCCGTCCGATGGTGGTGCTGGACACGGCGGAGGACTGGCAGTGGTGGATCAGCACCTGGCAGTATGTGCTCGACGCCGCCGAGCTCGGCCCCGAAGACCGAGTGATGATGGCGTTCTCATTCGGCCCGTTCATCGGCTTTTGGTCCGCGTTCGACGCCGCATGTCACCGTGGAGCGCTGGTGATCCCCGCCGGCGGCATGAGCACGCTGGCTCGCTTGGAGCTGACGCGCGGACAGCGAGCCACCGTGTTGATGTGCACGCCCAGCTACGCGCTGCATCTGGCGGACGTGGCGGCCGAGAACCAGATCGACACCGCGTCGCTCGATGTGCGGCGAATTATCGTCGCCGGCGAACCCGGGGGATCTGTGCCGAACATTCGGCGGCGGATTGAAGAGGCCTGGAACGCCAGCGTGGTGGACCACAGCGGCGCCAGCGAAGTCGGGCCTTGGGGCTATGCGGACGAGCATCGGCTCGGGTTGCATATCAACGAGGCGGAGTTCCTCGCCGAGTTTCTCTCGATCGAATCCGGCAAGCCCGCGGGAGAAGGCGAGCTGTCGGAATTGGTCCTGACCACGCTTGGCCGCGCCGGCTGTCCGGTGTTTCGCTACCGCACGGGCGACTTGGTCAAGCCCTCCTGGAACGTGGAGGGCGACAACAATTTCGTGCTCCTCGAGGGCGGAGTGCTGGGCCGAGTGGACGACATGATGGTGATCCGCGGCGTCAACATTTACCCCAGCTCCGTCGAGCAGATTCTCCGCAGCTTCCCCGAGGTGGTCGAGTACCGCATGACGGCGCACCGCGACGGCCACATGGATGCGCTCAAGGTGGAGATTGAAGACCGGCTGGAATCGCCCGAGCGAGTCGCGAAGGAGCTCCGCCTCCGGCTCGGTCTGCGCGTCGATGTCGAGTGCGTTCCGATCGGCACGCTGCCTCGCTTTGAAGCCAAGGGGAAGCGTTTTATCGATCAGCGACGCTGACGGCGCTCGCTGGTTTGCAAGCAGTTGATATCGGGCCGTGACTTCGCGTCCTTCAGTAGCATGGGCGCCCTCGCCCGTGACTTCGCGTCCTTCAGTAGAATGGGCGCCCTCGCCCGTGACTTCGTGTCCTTCAGAAGGAGGACCAACTACGACTCGCAGACAAGGGCCCCAAGTTAGCGTGCTGATTCTGCGGGCGCGTTAGTGCTGCGCGCACGATGCTCACGGACACGAAGTCACGGGCGAGGGCGCCCATGCTACGCGAAGAGCACGAAGTTCCATCCGAGGCGGCCGCCGGTCACGCGTCGTTGCTCAGCCGTCCGAGTTCGCGGAGCCGCTCGAGTGTGTAAATGCCGGTGTCGTGCCCGTCGCTAAACGCGATCGCATAGGCATAGTTCCCCACCGGACGCATGCCGACCACTGCCAGCGGCACAAGCTGCTCGGGCGTGAGCACCTGCAGCGGATTCGGCGCAGCCGGGGCCTCTTTCCGCTTTTCGCGGCACGTCGCGCAGGGGCAATTGTCCCGCAATTCCTTGAAGCCATACCGTCGTGTTTGGTCATCGCTCCATTGGATGACGAGCTCGCGACCTTGCTCGTCCAAATTCAATTGGGTCGGGTAAACATCCATTCCGGTCACAGCTCGCGCAAACAGCTCAAGACGTAGTCCACTTCTTCTTCCGTGTTGTAATGGACAATGCCCAATCGCACCATGCCGTCGGGCTCCAAGCCCAAGGATTCGGTGAGGTTCAGGGCATAATAGTTGCCGTTCCAGGCAAACACCCCGCGCTCGGCCAAGTGCGTCGCGACGTCGGTCGACGAACGTTCGCGATGGGTGATCGAGAGCGTTGACACACGGGCCTCCTGCCGCTGCGGATCGGCCTCGCCCCAAACCCGAATCGCGGGCAGCTCGGCGATGCCCGCGAGCAGGCGGCCACAAAGACTTCGTTCGTGCTCCTGGATGTGTCGATAGGACTCGACGAGCCGCTCGCGGAGCGGCGCCGTGGCGGCGACCACGGAGTCTCCGGCGAGTGCCGCCACCTCCGCCAAATATTCGACCGCCGCTTTGACTCCCGCCAGGCACTCGTGGTTCTGCGTGCCGGTCATCCAACGATCGGGGATGCGGTTCGCGGCGGGACGCACCTTGTACGGCTCCAGCGACTCCATCCACTCCCGGCGTCCCCAAAGAATGCCCACGTGCGGGCCAAAGAACTTGTAGGCGGAGCACGCGAGGAAGTCGCAATCCATCTGCCGGACGTCCAACAACTGGTGCGGGGCGTAATGCACAGCGTCGACAAACACCAGCGCGCCAGCCGCATGCGCGGCGTCAGCGATCGCTCGCACAGGGTTGATCGCCCCCGTGGAGTTAGACGCCGCTCCCACGGCGACGAGCTTGGTTCGCTCGGAAAGTTTCGAGCGGAAGTCCTCGATGTCCAAAGTCAGCGACTCCGTGAGCTCGACGGTCTTCACGGTGGCGCCGGCATCGCGAGCCGCCAAGGTCCAAGGGGTCACGTTCGCGTCATGATCCAAGCGAGTCACGATCACTTCGTCGCCCGGCGCCCACGTCCTGGACAGCGCGCGGGAGAAGGCGAACGTCAGTGTCGTCATATTGGCGCCAAACGACACGGTGTCCGGGTCGTCGGCGCCCAGCAGCGCCGCCACCGCCTCATGCGTCTCGTGAAGCAACTGGTCGCTCTCCCGACTCGTGGCGAACAATCCGCCATGATTCGCGTTGCACCGCCGCAAGTAGTTCCCGATCGCATCAATCACGGCGATCGGCGTCTGTGTGCCCGCGGGGCCGTCAAAGTAAACGGCCTCTCGCCCGGCATGTTCTCGAGCAAGCGCAGGAAAGAGTGGTCGCAGTCGGTCGGTGGCAAGCGTCATAGAGCGTGATCTCTCCGGCAGGGTCCAAACGCAGTGCCAACGTGCTGGCAAAACGCCGGACGCTGGTTCGCTAACGGGTAGCCACCACGGTAGCGATGATCCGCGACTACGTAAATTAGGCAAGCACAGCGCCGCGACACCCGCGCGAGGGGCGTTAAACTCACCCCAACCCCCTAAGTCCACACAATCGCTAAAGTCTGCCCCAACCGGTGCCCGATCGGAGAGACAAGGTGCCGTGCGGAATCGCCTGCTGCCTCTCGGAAATCGGCGTCGCCTCCTTCCTGGGCTTGACGCGTGGCGAATTCCGGCAGTAGCAGTCTCTTTAACGAGAGCACGGAGCGGTCCACCGGGCCTCACAAGGGTCGCCTGCGATGGAGGCCCAACCGGCCCACCGGCCTCACAAGGGTCGCCTGCGATGGAGGCCCGAACAATTGAAGGTCCGTCCCCGATGTTCGGGAGACGCACCAAGCAAAGGATTGCCTGTCATGCGAGCGGCCAACAAACGAGGGGAGAACCGTTCGATCGGGCATCGCGGTCGTCGGCTGACATTCGAGCGACTGGAAGATCGACGACTGCTGGTCGCGAACCTTCTGTTTGACGAGACTCAGATCGTCTCCCACGGAGTGGGGCAGGACCTCGTGGGCGACGTGGATGTCTCGGCCGATCGCTCGGAGATCCAACTCCGAGGCAATCTGTGGAAAGCGGTGCCACTGGACTACGAGGTCACGCAATACACGACTCTGGAGGTGACCTTCTCGACGAGCCACTTGGGGGAGTTGCATGCAATTGGCTTGATCGACGGCGACCCGCGAAGTTTCATCGCCAGTGACAAGTTATTGGTCTTCGCGGGCACCCAATCCTTCTACGGCATTCGGGACTTCCAGACCTACGCCGGCGGAGAACAGCGGTTTCGGATTCCCATCGGAAACTACTTCACGGGCCACGCCAGTCACTTGGTGCTGGGCACCGACCAGGATGTTGCGCCGTTTGACGCGGTCAGCGTCTTTCGCGACCTGCAGCTCTATGACACCATCCCGCTCGACCATCACCCAATCGTCTCGTATGGAGGCGGCCTGGACCAGGGCGATGCGGAAGTGCGCGCCGATGGCACGCTGGAGCTGAGCGGCGCGGCCAGCAAGGCGATGCTATACAGCTATCCGGTGTCGCCCCATACGATGCTGCGGTTTGACTTCCGCAGCTCGAGCACCGACGCTCCCCAAGGAATCGGTTGGGACACCGATTTGGCGACAGGCGCCAACTGGTTCCAGCTGACCGGGCCCGCTGCCGGCGGCATTTTGGACTACCGATACGACAACACAACCAGCGGCGCAACGAGCGGCTCAGCCGGGACGCAGACCTTCGAAATTCCGCTTGGCCAGTACACCAGCGGCGATCTGCGCTATCTGACATTTTTGAACAGCGACGGTGTCTCGGGAGATTTCTCCAACATCATGCTGTATGAGCCCGACGCGACGCTCGCGGTGCACAGCTATGGCGGCGCCGCTCAAGACGTCGCGGGCACGGCGAACGTCGGCGCCGATGGCGACGGACTGACCCTGGCGGGAAACACCTGGAAAGCCATCGACTTCTCCTACCAAGTCACTCCTCAAACGGTGGTCGAGTTCGACTTCGCGGCGCCGGTGATTGGCGAGTTGCAGGGAATTGGATTCGATACGGACCTGTCTCTGGACTCGGACCGCTTCTTTGTGCTGGCCGGAACTCAGACGTTCTTCGGCAATCGCGATTACTTGGGCGGCGACGTGTCGGCAACGCGGCGATATCGCATTCCGCTGGGCCATTACTATCAAGGCCCCATCAGCAAGTTGACGTTCGGCAATGACGACGATGTTGCCAATCCAATCTCACAAAGTTGGTTCGGCAATGTCCGCGTGTACGAGGCGGATGCCGCCGACCAAGCCGACCATTGGGATTACGATGTCATCGTCTACGGCGGCACCCCGGGCGGCGTTGCGGCAGCGGTCGAAGCCGCTCGGCTGGGCAAAAGCGTCGCATTGATCGAGCCCAGCGTGCGAGTCGGCGGAGTCAGCGCCAGCGGCCTGGGCATGGCGGACGTCGGGCATATCGGCTCGCTCGGCGGCGTCGCCGAAGAGTTCTTCCAGCGCGTGCACGACGTTTACAGCGAGCCCGAGGCCTGGACGCAGCAGGATGCCGGCGATTACACCTGGTTCAATCCCTCCGCAGACAAACAGTATCGCTTTGAGCCGCACGTCGCCGAGCAGGTCTTTGGCGACATGCTGGACGAGGAGCTCGTCGCCGTCATCACTCGCGAGCGTCTCGACCGCTCACCGGGCGGCGTCCATGTGGCGGATCTCGCGATCCAGTCGCTGGATCTCGAGAGTGGCGGCACGTTCGAGGGCCTGCAGTTCGTCGATAGCAGCTACGAAGGCGACCTGATGGCGGCGGCGGGTGTCACCTACACGGTGCAGCGAGAGTCAAACGCGCAGTACGGAGAATCGCTGAACGGCATCAACTACACGGCGCCGTACACCTTCATTCCCCCCAATCCGATCGACGCGTATGTCGTTCCCGGCGATCCGGAGAGCGGACTGATTCGCGGCGTGCAACCGGCGCTGACGAGTGATGTAGGGGACGCCTCCGACCACCTGCAGGCCTACAACTTCCGGCTCACGCTGACCAATGACCCCGACAATATGATCCCGTTTCGCCGGCCGGACGGCTACGACGAAGCGGACTATGAGCTGTTGTTCCGCTACTACGAGGCGGGGAACCGCATCGGGCCGTTCAGCTTCCACCTGATGCCGAACCTCAAGACGGACAGCAACGGCGCGGCGATGATCTCCACCGACCTGAAGACCGCCAATTGGGAGTATCCCGAGGCGTCGTATGAGCGGCGTGAGGAAATCATTGCCGAATACCGCAAGTACACGGAAGGCTTGCTATGGACACTGCAAAACCATCCCCGGATACCGGCCTTTGCCCACACCATGGTGGCCGGCTGGGGCTTCGCCGCAGATGAATATCCCGAGAACGACGGCTTTCCCACGCAGATCTACGTCCGCGAAGCGCGGCGGATGGTCAGCGACTACGTGACCACCGAGAACGACGCTCGACATCTGACCACGATTGACGATCCCATCGCGATCCCGTCGTATCCGCTCGACTCGCACTACACGGGGCTGCACGTCGGCGAGAACGGAGAAGTGATCGGCGAGGGCTCGTTCTACTACACGACGACTGGGCCGTTCTATCTGAGCTACCGCTCGATCGTCCCCCGTCGTGGCGAGGTCACGAACCTGGCCGTCACATCCGCCGTCTCCGCGTCGCATGTCGCTTACGGCTCAATCCGCATGGAGCCGGTTTACATGATGATCGGCCACAGCGCCGGAGCGGCGGCGGCGCAAGCCATCGACTCCCACGTCGCGATGCAGGACGTCAACTACGCCAATCTGCGCGCCCAACTGGCGGCTGATGGCTTGACCTTCCAGTTGCCGTCAACGACACAAACGCGAGACTACTACACCGCCGACACCTTGCCCGGCATCGTGATCGACGACCACGACGCCACCTTCCAGGGCAAAGTGGACTGGGGCATCAGCGCCTGGCCCTGGGTCAACGGCATGTACACCACAGACCGCCGGGCAGCGAAAGGGGATTGGAGCGCAACGTTTGCGACCGAGGTGCACGGCGCGTTCGAGGTGCGTGTGTTGTTCCCAACCTCAGCCGCGAATGCCAACAACGTGCCCGTCACGGTGCACCACGCAGGAGGCGCCACAACCCTGTCCATCGATCAGACCACAACGGGCAACTACGTCAGTCTGGGCACATTCTTGTTCGACGGCGAGGCCCGCATCGTGCTGGACAATACCGGGACGCATGGTCTCGTGATCGCCGACGCCGTTCAGCTGCTGCCCGACGCCGCGTGGCCGTGATCGTCCGTAGCACAGGCTGCCAGCCTGTGATTGTTTTGCTCCTTGACCGCAGGTTGCAGGCTGGCAGCCTGCACCACGACCCTGCTAATTGCCGAAGGGGAGCCCCAGCGACGGCCCGCCACCGGGCAAGGCGCCGGCGCCGTCCGCAGGAGGAGTCGCGTCCTTCTTCTTGATAATGTCTTCTCGGCCCAGGTGGATCTTCTTGTACGTGTCCTCCGACACGACGTAGTACCAGCCGGCGAAGCGGGCATTGAGTTCGGCGACGCGAGCCCGCGCCTCCTTGAGATTCTCCTCGCGCTCGTCCACTTTGCGCTGATACTCTTTCTCGATCCGCTGCAGCTCGGCCTCGCGAACCGTATCGTCCATCCGGTTCGGCAAGCCACCTTGCTGCAGGTCGCGGAACTTGTCGAGATCCGCGGACGGCGTTGATCCCGGTTCATCGCCGGCAGGCGGCTCGGCCTTGGGCGCCGGCTTTTGATCCTCGGCCTTGGGCGCCGGTTGATCGTCATCGGCCTTGGGCTCGGCGGCTGGCTCTTCCACTGGCGGCGCCTGGCATTCATCACCCGTTGCCTTGGGTTCATCCTTCGGCGCATCGGCCTTGGGCTCATCCTTCGGCGCGTCGGCCTTGGGCTCGTCCTTCGGCGCATCGGCCTTGGGCCCGTCCTTCGGCGCGTCGGCCTTGGGCTCGTCCTTCGGCGCATCGGCCTTGGGCTCGTCCTTCGGCGCGTCGGCCTTGGGCTCGTCCTTCGGCGCGTCGGCCTTGGGCTCGTCCTTCGGCGCGTCGCCTGGCGCAGGTTGCGCGGGGCCAATGGCGCCCGGCAGTTGCTCCTTCACGGGCTTGGGAAACTTGCTCTCGTCGACTTGTGCGGTCACGAACAGGTACCGGTTGGCGGTGCCCTCTTCAATGCCCGACTTCAAATTGATCTCGCCAAATCGAAGCACGTACCGAATGCCCTTGTTCGTCGTGACGTGGGCCTCGCCGTTGGCCGCCTTCAGGTCGAACTTCCCGTCGGCAAGTTCCTGGGCATAATAGCCGCGCTGTTGAAGTGAGGTCAGGTTCTCTTTGTTTTGCATGAACTCGGCGCCGGCGGTCAGGTCCGCGCCCAGGCCCTCGGGCTTGGGGTGGACCGCGACGATTTCCAGATCGTCCACCGCATACTTGAGGTCATTGAGCTTCTGCGAATTCAGCTCTTCGTCCTCACCCAACGGGGTCGGCACCTTCTCGCGTTCGTCGTTGTAAACCAGCAGCTGCTCAAGCGACCAATTCGATGAATCCCAGTGCAGCGAGGCCTCCATGCGAGGCGAGAGGAATTTGCTAATCTCGCCCCGCGAGTTGCGGACGTCGATCACGGAATAATCCTTCAGCTCGATGTCCTCGATGTCCAGCGCGTTGACGTCCAGCAGGTCTTTCTTAATCCAGTCGGAGAATTTGGTGCTGAACTTGCTTTCGTCAATTTGGGCGACAAAGGTCACATCCTGTCCGGGGCGTCGCGCAAAGCGGGCGCCTTCGCTATTCGGCACTTCGCTGCCGATGATGACGCGGACCAAGTCGACGTTCTTGCGGTCCTGCAGCACGACGAGCTTGCCGATGCCCTCTTTGCCGAAGTTCTCCTCCGATGGCTCGACGACGCCCAGCAGCGAGTGCTCATCCGAGCGCTCGCTGGCGACGTCCTTGATCTTCAGGTCGATAAACATGGTGGCCGCGTCGCGAACCTGCTCGGTCGCATCCGCTGGATAGTTCGACTCGGAGGGAAGTACCCAGACATCCGTCCCGGTCCGCTTGGCGACCTTAAAGGACTTGGTGCTCGCGAGCTCCTCGTTCACCTCCGTGATTTCGAGACTGGCGACATCGTCGACATTCTTGAATTCCTCGAACAGCGGCTGGCCGACCTGTTTCATCACTTCCGCGCGGGTCGTCGGCCGTCGCGACTGAACCGCCACGCCGAAGATGCCGATCACCAACGCCGCGCCGACAAAGATCAAGGTCTTCTTCGCTTCTTGATTCACCGTGTCACTCCGAATTCACCGGACAGTTGATCTTCTATTCTTGAGCCGTCGTTCTCGGGCAGCTTGCCAAAGGGCTTGGCCTTCTAATCCCGTCAACATTAAAACGTTGGTTGGCCGCCGCCCCAAGCTCGTGGCTCGCCACGACTTCGCGAGTTTTGCAACTCCAAAACCAAGGCTTGACGGTCCACTAGACTCGGCGTGCCGGGTCGCGAGAGACCGTGTCGCGTTCGCGGAGACGCCGTTGGACCAGCACAATGAGTCCCACCAGCAGCGGCGGAATCGGCGGCACGAACACGGACCACATCTTGTAAGTGTTCTGCACCTGCCGCACACTTCGCTCCGTCTCGTCTCGCAAATCCTTCAGGGCGCGGCTGCGTTTTTGCTCGAGCCGTGCGCGAGTGACTTCGAGCTCCTGGTCGGCGCGGTAAACGTGCGTCTGGTACTTCACCTGTGCCGCGTTGACCTCGGCATAATCGATCGCCTCGCCCTTTTGCTGCTTGCGTTCGAGCTCCTCGATCGCCTTCTGACGCTCCTCGACCGCCTTGTCGCGTTTTGTCTGCTCCTGCTTGACCTCTCGGTCGAATTCTTCGCGATACTCGCGCTCCTTCTCGAGCTCGAATTGGCGGCTCTCGCGAATTTGGTACTCGACCAACTTCAGTGTGGTCAGATGCGGCTTGCGTTTGCGAATGCTGACATAGTCGGTCTGCCCCACCAGCTCGTCGACGATGTTCAACAAAAAGGTGACGTTCTCGAAGCGGAAGTTCAGATTCAAGCCGACATCGTCCGGACGAGCTCTCAATCGCAAAAACGTGTCGGACATTAAGTCGATATCGGCCACGTAGACAACATTCAGCGGTTTCGGCCCCGTGTCCTTCGCCTCTTTTTCATCCGCTTTTTCGCCCGCTTTGTCGTCGGACTTCGACTCACCGCCCTCCTTGGCGGCCGCCTTCGCCTCGTCGGCGTCGGGATCGGGGCCTTGCATCAGTTTGTCATCATCCGCCAATTCGCCGCGAATCCGCGCCGCCAAGATCTGTTCGCGAATCTTCTTGCCTTGGCGCTTGCGGAACTCCATTTTGTCCCCCCCGGTCCGCATCACGTCCATCAAGTCATCGAACTTGATGTGCCCCGAGACGCTGTTGGTTGAGACGAGCGGAGTGAATTTCAAATTGCTGCCGGTCTTCTTTTCGATGGCGCCGGGCATTGGGAAAAACAACTCGGTCAAGTTGGAGGTGATCTTGTCGCCCATCGAGATGCTGTTCTCGCCGTTGGGCGACTGAGTCGAGGCAAAGACCCACGAGTCGTTGACGTTGGCCGCCTCCTCCAACTTGGGATAAGGATTGAACGACTGCCACACAATGTCAGGCTGGAAGCCCGAAGGTCCGCCCGGGGTGCCTGGCGCTTGGATGCCGAGCAGATCCCAGAGTTGACGGATGTCGCCCTTCGGCTGGGGCCCGCCGCCAATGCCCATCATCATCATGCCGCCCATCGGCTGATTGTCCTCGGCGGTCGCGGGAACCCCGCCAATGAACGTGGGGCGTGGGTCCTCAAAGACCGCGGTGGGCACACCCGCCCGGATCGCCGCGAGCAGATTCTCCATTCCGGCGGGCGGCAACGACGAGGGCTGAACCACAATCAACGCGTCGTATTCGTCCGTGGGAATCGGCGAAGAGGGGTCGACCGAGCGGACATCGTATTGCTTGCCGAGCTCGCCGATGATCTCTCGCTGCGGCAAGCTCTGAGGCTGACCGCCCATCATGGTGATGCCGCCGAACATATTGGCCGCGGTGCGCACCACGCCGACTCGCTTGCGGGAGTCCTGGGCCACCGTGTTGATCGAACGAATCAGCTCGTACTCGACCGGGATGCCATAGTCGAAGAACGGCACGGTGACCTTATCGAGTCCGCAGCGGAACACCGCGCCCATGATCACCTCGTGATCATGAATCTGCCCGCGTTCCAACGTTCGAATCGGCTCGGGCCGGATGCCGTGCTCATCGGCCTCCTTGGCTTTCTCGCTAAACCGCTCCAGCTCTTCGTGCAAGGTCAACGAGATCTTGTCCGGAGCTCGGGACGCGAATTCCTTGAGCATCGAGAGCAGCTCGAACTTTGTCTTCACATAGCTGTCCGGCATCTCGGCGCCAACGTACGCGTCGATGTAGATCTTGCGGCCATTGGTGTCCAAACTCCGCAACAGTTGCTGTGTGTCTTTGGACAGCGAGCTGATCTTGCCCTCGGTGACGTCGGCGCGGAAATCCTTCCACGTGAAAATCAACACCAACCCGACGCCAACCATGGCAATCGAGATCGCTCGGACCAAGTAGTGGCCGAGCATCGAGGTGCCGTCCGAGCCTCCCGACCAGTGCCGCCGACCGATCAGCACCATGCTGAAATAGAGCCCCACGACAATGATCAGCGCGAAGTAGGTGAATGACGACAGGCTGAGCACCCCGCGGCCGAAGTCGTCCATGCGATCGAGCAGGCCCCAACGTGCGATGGAACGCGAAAGCACATTGCTGGCGGCCAGCGTGTCGGCGTGCGAGGCGAACGCCAGCGGAGCGTTGATCAGGGCGCCGAGAATAAAGCCGACCGTTAGGTTGCTGGTCAGAAACGAGGCCACCATGCCCAGCGAGATCATCGCCAACCCAACCAGCCAGTAGCCGAAGTAGGTCGACAACAGCAGGCCGGAGTCGAGATCTCCCAACGACAGCGCGATCAGCACGACATAGTTGGAGACCTGCGAGAACAGCAGCGAGCAGGTAAAGATCGCCGCCGCGGAGAGGAATTTGCCGATCACGATGTCGAAGTCCGTGGCCGGCAACGTCAGCAGCAGCTCGTCCGTGCCCTGGCGTCGCTCCTCGGCCCATATGCTCATCGTGATCGCCGGGATAAACACCAGCATGATGTACGGCAAGTACTTGTTCAGCTGATCGAGGTTGGCCAGGTTCGCCGCAAAGAACTCATGGGGGCAGAAGGCGGCAACGGAGGTCAGCAGCACAAACAAGCAGAGAAACACGTAGCCCGTGGGATTGCTGAAGTAGCCCACGAAGTTTCGCCGCATCACGGCGAACGCGGCGTTGGTCTTCATGACATTGGACAACAACATCAAGGCGCCGGCGCAGAGCCCCAAAAAGATGGCGTCCACGACCAGCAGCTTCACCATTTCAAATACCAATGGCATCGTCTTGTCACTCCTCGCTGTGATTCAGGAGATCCTGAAATCGCAAATCGCGTGTTGCGTGTATGTATTGCCCGGGCTGTTGGCGGAGAGGATGGCTATTCCATCGCTCGTCCTGTCAGGCTGTGGAACGCGCTCTCCAAGGGATGCGCCCCCTCGCCGTGTGAACGCAGCTCATCGACCGCGCCGTCAAACACGACTCGGCCCTGATTGATCATGATGACGCGGCTGGCCATCGCCTCCACTTCCTGCAGAATGTGCGTCGACAGCAGGATGGTGCGCTCCGCTCCGATGCGGGCCAGCGTGTCCCGAACGCCGCTAATCTGATTGGGGTCGAGTCCGGCTGTCGGCTCGTCCATGATCAGCACCTCGGGCTCGTGCAGCATCGCCTGAGCCATGCCGACGCGTTGCCGGTAACCCTTGGACAGCTTGCCGATCGGCTTGTTGAACACGGTGTGCAGATTGCAGAGATCCACGACAGCGTCGATCCGCTGGTCCCGCTCCGCTGGCGACATGCCCCGCGCCTCGGCGAAGAACTTCAGGGCGCTGGCCGGCGTCATCTCCGTGTAGAGCGGGCCGTTCTCGGGAAGGTAGCCCAGCGTTCGCGAGCCCTCGATGCGATCGGTCGACATGTTGTGTCCGGCGATCTTGGCCGTGCCCTCCGAGGGCGCCAAGTAGCCGGTGAGCAGCTTCATGGTCGTGCTCTTCCCGGCGCCGTTGGGGCCCAGGAAGGCGACAATCTCGCCGCGATTCACCGTGAAGGTCACATCTCGAGTCGCCGCAAAGATGCCGTAAAACTTGCTCAGGCCAATCGCCTCGATCATCGGAGTGGCCGAGGCGGCGCCTTTGCCTTCCTTGCTTTTGTTCATGGTGGAAGTACTCATGCAAACATCCGTTCCGGTGATTCAAGCAAGATGGTGGGTGGTCAATGAGGCTCGGGGGTGACGAAATCAAACGGATCTCGCCAACCTCAAGGCCTGCCGTGTTGAGTCTCGTCACACTTCGACGTGACGCCGGGCTCATCGATCCCCGGGGGGATTCACGGTGCTCCGGTCAAGCAGCCGCAAGCGAATATCTGGAGTCGGCATTGGTGGGAGGCGGCGCGGGGGAGGCTTTCGCTGACCGGACGCCAAACGCGTTAATATACTTGGCATCTCCCGGCTCTCAACCAGGGCACCATGGGCATTGGCCCGGCAAGCCGATTCGTTCAGTCCTCGCGGCATCCTTTGGATACGAGCCGTGCTTCGCCAAAGTTCGCCGCTGATCCGATTTCCGTCTACCAAAACGCGGTTCCGCCGATCAACCTTCCCGATTGCCGGACAGGTGTTTTCGACGGCCTCCCCCGGTGGGTCCCCAACGCCTGTGCGGCGCAGCGTTTTCCCACAGGGCAAAAGCCGTTTCCGAGCGGACGATCAGACGAGCGGACGATCAGCTCAGCGATAGCTCGTCCGTCGTCAGGTGCCGCCGCCACTGCTCCACCGGCTCGGGAAAGTCCTCGCGGAGATGTGTGCCGCGCGACTCGTGGCGTGCCGAAGCGGCTCGAATCACGATCTGGGAGACTGTCAGCAGATTTTGCAGCTCCCAGCCCGCCTGATTGTCGAACTCGTGGTTTAACACGTACTTGCGCCAACCGTCGATCATTTCCGACGCCTCCTCAAGACCCTCCTCGACGCGTCGCACGCCCGCCGCACGCCACATCAGGCTCTGCAGCGAATTGCGAATGTCGGCCACATCGAGCGGCTCGACCGACACCCCGTCCAGCTCGCTCGTCAGGGGGGAGGCATAGTAAGTGTCCATCCGCGTCAACGCGGCATTGCTGGCGCCCACCCCCGCGCGGGCGCCAAAGACCAGCCCCTCCAACAGACTGTTGGAGGCCAGTCGGTTGGCCCCATGCAAACCGCTGGAGGTCACCTCGCCCGCCGCCCATAGATTGGGCAACGTCGTGCGGCCCTGCTGATCCACCGTGACCCCGCCGATCATGTAGTGGGCGCCGGGGCGAACCGGAATCAGATCGGTGGCGATGTCGATGTCGAAATTTGCACAGGCTTTGGCAATGCCGGGAAAGCGCCGGTGCACCTGCTCGGCATCCAGGTGGCTCATATCGAGATACACGCACGGGTGCCGCGTCTTTTCCATTTGCGTGACGATCGCCTGTGACACGACATCGCGCGGCGCCAACTCGGCCAACTCGTGGTATTCGGGCATGAACCGGTGGTTGTAGCGGTCGCGAAGGTAGGCGCCCTCGCCCCGCACCGCCTCGGTGATCAGGCTGCGGCTGGAGCCGGCGATATAGAGCACGGTCGGATGAAACTGCATGAACTCCATGTCCCGCAGCTGGGCGCCGGCGCGAGCCGCCATTGCATGGCCATCCCCGGTGGCGACGTTGGGATTGGTGGTCTCGCGATAGATTTGGCCCGCCCCGCCGGTGCACAAAATCACCTGCTTGGCCCAGACGAGGGTCCGGCGATTGCCTTCGGCGATGACGGCGCCGCGACAGCCGCTTTCATCCGTCAGCAAATCCAACGTGAAAGCATTCTCCCAAATGCCGATATTCCTCTGTTTGCGCGTCCAGGCGATCATCGCCCGAATCACCTCGCGGCCCGTCGCGTCTCCGTTGGCGTGAACGATGCGGCGTCGGCTATGTCCTCCCTCGCGGCCCAGCACCAGCTCCCCTTGCTCGTCCTCGTCAAACTGCGTTCCCCACTCAATCAGCTCGTGAATTCGCTGCGGCCCCTCGCGCACCACCAGCTCGACGATCTCGCGATCGCACAATCCACCTCCGGCGCGGAGCGTGTCCTCAACGTGCTCTTCGAAGCGGTCCTCCGGGTCCAACACTCCGGCGATTCCGCCTTGAGCGTAGTTGCTGTTGGACTGCTTGAGCACATCCTTGGTGACGATGAGCACTTCGCAGCGAGGATCAACCGCATTGGCCGCTCGCAGCCCCGCCAATCCTCCGCCGATGATCAGCACGTCCGTGAAGTAGTGTGGCACCCGCTTGGGGTGGAAAGAGACGAGATACCGCATGATCACCGCCCGGGCCAAGTCGAGGCAAAACGCCGCTGGAGCCGCATTCGCTCCAACGTGAAGAGATCGTCATCCATTTCCGTCGTCGGCATTCCTAAACAGATTGGACGGCGTTCCCACGAACAGTATAAGATTTATTCCTGTTCGGCGAACACATTCGCCACACTCCTCCCATGGGCCACGCCATGGACAATCCCTACCAGCCGCCGGCGGACGCGGCGAGCCGTCAGTCCCAAGCGTTTTGGCGTGCCGGACGCGGATGGTGCTTGTTGCTGGCGACCGTCGCCGGCGCAGTCGTCCTGCTGAGCTTCGGCAGCTGGCTCGAGGTGCAGAGCGAAGCAGCCTTCCACACTCGAGAGAAGCTGGCAATCTACCTTCGCCAGCACCAACAGTTATGGAATACGGCGGGCATCGCCATGGCGATCGTGCTCGCGCTGGCCTGCTACTTTCATATCCGGCTGCTGCTCGAAAGGCGATCGGCGCCGGGCAACGCCACGGTTGGCGGCTCGCCAGCACGGAAGCCCTAACCTCAATCAACCTGAAATGCCCGCAGCATCATCGGTCGGGCTCATCAGTCGGGCTCAACGGTCGGGCTCAACGGTCGGGCTCAACCGTCGGGCTCAACCGTCGGGCTCAACCGTCGGGCTCAACCGTCGGGCTCATCGGTCGGGCTCATCGGTCGGGCTCAACCGTCGGGCGCCGCCAGTTCTTGAGCAGAGAGCGAGCTGCCCTAACGATCTCTTCTTGCGGCTCGTCGAGCACGCTCTGCAAGGCTCGCTCGGCGCTGGCCGGCTTGCCCGGAATCACCCCCAAGGCATGCACAATAGCCACGCGAATCTCCAATTGGCGTTCGACTCCAAGCCGCTCGATCAACGCATCGAGAATCAGCTTCGCTTCTGCCGAGTCGGCTCGCATTCTCTTTGCGACATTTCCGAGCGAGCTCAGCATCTCCCGGCGAAACTCCTTGTGAGCCGCCTCGCTCGCCCAGCGAATGATGATGGAGATCTGCTCGGGATGCGAAGCGGCAATGGACTCCAATGAGCGAACGGACGAATGCCGCAGGTTGTATTGCGGGATTGACTGCTCTTCCAAACGCTTGACCAACAAACTGACGGCCGTGTCGAAAGTGGGACCACTGGCGTTTTCGGCAATCGCCCCGACGCTTTCCACGGCAGCGGCGCGGACAAACAGATCCGGATCGGCCGACAGTGCCTCCAGAGCGACGGGAAACTGGCGAATCCGGATCCGGCCCAGCCCGAGGGCAACCACGCGGCGCACCAAGGCGTTTGACGAGTCGGCGTAGGCAGTCAGCCAGGGCGCCGCTTCGTCACCCCAGCCGGAGATTACGTTGGCGGCGTGGTTCCAGTGGCCTGACTCGGTGTCCTTGGCAACCAAAGTCATCAAGCTCTGCAGCAGTTCGGCCGATGGCTCACGAGCCGACAGCACTCGAACCGCGTTAGCCACCGCCACCTGGTCCTCGGAGGCGAGCATCGCCACGACCTCCGTGTCGGACTTGCCTTTGAGCACGGCGATGTCCGACGCGCGGCTCGGAGACACACCATGCTTTCTCAGCGCTTGGCGCGCCAAATCGCGCGTGTAATCGTCGACGTCGTCCGACAAACGCAACAACGCATCGCGAGCATCAACTGACAGCGAACTGTCGCCGTAGTAGTAAAACCCTGCGGCTTGGCTGCGAATGTTAGCGCCCGCGTGCCGCATGGCAGCCACGATTGCCGTTTCGATCCGCGAGCGCCGGGCATCTTCGGCCGGCAACTTCGACGCCAAGGGTCTTAGCGCCAAGATGGTCGGATAAGCCAAGTCCCCGCTCGGCGAGTCCGGCGCGAGCGTGTCTAGCAGCGCCGGCAACATATCGTCGACTGGGCGCCCTACCATCGCCAGGAGGGCCGGTGTCTGTTTGCGCACTTCGAACTGTGGATCGTTCATCGCCTGCAACAGCTGCGGCGTCAACGATTCCGGCAGCACGGTGCCGGATTGAATGCCGATGTTGTACAGCACGTGGAGCGCGCGGCTGCGCACCTTGACGTCATCGAACTCGAGCAACTTGCCGAGCAGCGGCGCCGCTTGCACCCCCGTGTTGTACATCGCGGTGAGCAACGGCTCAAAGGCGCCGCGATGCCCGTTTCGCAGCAGCTCCATCGCCGCCGGAAAGTGCTCGGGCCCCAGCTCTTGGAGCACCTCGGACGCATAGCGAGTCAGATGCGAATTCTCGGCGACCGCGTCCAACAACGGCCGCACCGCCTCGCCGCCGCGCCGAGCCAAGGGGCGAACCAGCGCCGGGTCACCCTGCTGGCGCCGATCCGCCGACAATCGCTCGCCGGGGTGTGCAAACGCCTCGACGAGCTCTTCCGTCGTCCAACGGTCGTAGTCCGGGGGCGCCGCCACCGCCAACCGACGGCGTTGAAACGAAATCGACTCGAGCTCCGACTCGTGGAAGAGCCGAGCGCGGTCGCCGGCCACCAAGCTATACCGCCCGTTCTCGAACCGGTGCAGCACTCCCTCCACCTGTTGCCCCGATTTCAACTTGGCGACAACATGAGGTCGCGACGACGGAACGGGCTTGGAGTCATCCTGCGCTGTCAACGCGACGACGGCCCATGCCGCTAAGACGCATGTCATCGCGGACGTCAAACCAAAGCGAATAATCATTACCGACAGCTCCCGAAATCGATGAAACAGGGAGGGGTTCAAACCTCAGGCGGAAACGCGGCGGCCCTCCTCGTTTTTAACGTTCCAACGGGCAGGCCCCCAGAAAAAACTTTTTCGCCACCCCTGTAAGGCTGCGTCCCCGAGCACGTCGTTCTATCAGTGCGTTGGAATTCGGACGCTGGTCGTTCCCGGTTGAGCGTCCTGGCTTTCAGCCACTCGCCGTCTGCAGTTCGCAGCGGCCCGATCCCGCCGGAACAGGGAAGACATTTGCAGAGGAGCAGATTCGATGTCCGCCATTCCCGTCAGTGATGCCAATTTTGTCGCCGAAGTCATGGAGAGCCCGTTGCCCGTGTTGGTCGACTTCTGGGCGCCCGAGTGCGGTCCGTGCCGCAGCATGGGGCCCGTAATCGACGAGTTGGCCGACGAGTTCCAGGGCCGCGTGAAGGTGGTCAAGGCCAACGTTCACAACGCTCCCCGAGCGGCCGCCGCCTTCGGCGTGGTGTCGATCCCGTACTTCGTCGTACTGCAGGACGGCAAGCGCACGCTGCAACTCACCGGCATGCGGCCCAAGGCCGACCTCGCCGGCAGGCTCGAGGCGCTGGCCAACTGATTGTCGGCCCATTGCCGTTGATGATGCCACGAACAACGGGCCGAAGTTTGACTTCGGCCCGTGTTTGTTTCCGGCGCACGCCGCGTGTTGATAAGGCCCAAACGTCAGGGGGCTGAGCGCCGCTGACGGAATGACCGGAACTTGTCACGATATCTGGCAGGCGGCAGCGTCTGCAGTGCGCCGTCGAGTTGCGGAGTGCTGTCCGCGCGGCCCGTCTCGTCGCGGCCCCCCGGCGCGGGCGAGCGAATGCCCAGACCGCTCAGGGCATCGTCAAGTCGCCGAGCAGCGTCAGCATCCCGGGCGGCGGCCGCCTTCATCTTTCGCCAGCGATCGAGAAACGCACGCAGGTCGTCCTCCGTCCAACCAAGCTCCTTCAGCAACTTGGGATCGGGGCGAAGCTCCTGGTCCTCGAGGTACTCCAGCACCAGGTCCGTCGCCTTGCGGGCATACTCGAGATTTGCCTGGTCGCGAGGCGGGCGAGAGCCGCCGGGATTCACGACCGAACCACCGCCGCTGCCCTGCCCCGGCTCGCCGGCACTCGCCGTTCCCGTCGAATCGCCGGGCTTGCTTGGCTCGCTTGCCGCCTGACCGCCGCCAAACGCGTCGCCCGCGTCCACTGCCGCGCTGGCTTTTTCCCCAGAGGACTCACCCACGGAGCCATTTGTGGTATTCGAGGACGGCTGTGCTCCTTTTCCCTCGCCACCAGCTTGCTGTCCTGGTTCGGAACGCTCACTCGTGCCCGCGCCCGACTCGTTGCCACTCTGCCCTTTGGCGCCGTCGGCTTGCTGTTTGTCGCCAGTGTTCGATTCGGACTCACCCGGTGCGGACTGTGGCGCCGCCCCGGCGCCTTGATCGCCGGATCCATGACTGCCGGCTTCATTACTGACAGTGCTCTCTGTCTTTCCGCCACCCTGCTTTCCGCCACCCTGCTTGCCGCCACCCTGCTTGCCGCCACCGCCCTGGGCGCCCTCCTGCTCGGCCTCGCCCGGCTCGGCGCCTGGTTGGGTGCCACCCGAGCGGTCGCCCGGCGCAGCGCCAGTGTTGTCGCCCTGCCGGTTGCTTTGCTCTTGTGATGCTTCAGACGAACTATTGGTTTCCTTCGGCGTCGGCGAATTGCCCTGCGAAGCGGGCTGCGATGCATTGCTTGATCCGGCATCGTTCGAGTCGCCGTGTTCGCCCTTCCTCGGCTCGGCGCCCTCAGCAGGCTCGCGGCGGGGGTCGGGCGACTTCCGGGGCGACTCCGCTCCACCTTGAGGATTGCCTCCGGACGCGGTGCCTGGTTCCGCCCCCATTTTGGTGTTTGACTCGTCTTGTCCCGAAGCGAGGTCATTGCCGGCCGGCGTCTGTTGACCCTCACCCTCGGGCCGATTCCCATCCCGCGAGTCACCCGGCTTTGGCGGCGTTTGGGACGGCGCCGCGCTGCCCTGGCCGTCGTCCGCGCGATTCGATTGGCTACCGACTCCCTCGGAGCCGGCGTCATTTTGATTGCCAGCACCCGCCTGCTGCGAGCCTTGCTGTTGAGCAAGTTTCTCCGCAAGCATCTCAATCACTTCGCCATCGTGCAGTGGCTCACCGGGACTTGGTGACGTTGCATCGCTCGGCGCTCCCGCGCCGGCATCCGAGTCGGTGCCGGCCGAACCGTTCGCCTGCGAAGTGCCTTGGCCAGCCGAGGATGACTCGCCGCTGCCCTGACTGGAGTTCCCGTGGCCCGAGCTGGCCTCACCGGAGTTCCCTTGACCGGAATCGGAGCCCTGCCCCCGGGATCCACCCTGCGATCCGCCGTTGGGGTCGGCCGAGTCATCACCGCTTCGGGTTCCGCTCTCGGCTCCCGACATGTCGCCGTTGTCGCCTTCGGCGCCGGTCTGGTTCTGTGGGCCTTCGTTGCCCGGCTGGCTCTGCTGCGGATCACCAGCGCCTTGCGGATCATCTTGCTTGGCTGGGCCGTCGCGTGAAGGATCCTGACCCTGTTCTCCCGCGGCGCCTTGGTCACCGGGATCGCCCTCACCTCGATCGCCCTGGTCGCCCTGATTGCCCTGATCGCCTTGGTCGCCCGTCTGCTTTGTCTCCGAGCCGGACTCGCTGCCCTTGCTATCTTCGGCCGAAGGGGCTTCGTCTCCGGCGATTGGTTTGGCGGGCGACGGCGACGGCGGGTCGGCCACGGTTGAGCCATCTGGCGATGGTTGCTCGTTGCGCGCCGGATCGGGCCGCGACGCACCTTGCTCGACGCGCGGACCGTCTGACGGCAACGGCCCATCCGACTGGGGAGCCCCTGACGTCTGACCGGGAACAATCCGCACCCGAAACGGCTCGGTCGACGTCGATTGAAACGCGTTGGACCCTGCGGCCAGTTGCCGATTGTCCTCGGCGGACGCAGTGCAGATCAACTCGTCTCCAACTTGCATGCCGAGCCGTGCCGGCGCGATGCGATACGTCTCGACCACGTCGCCGCGGACGCCGTAGCCGCGTGGCCCTTGCTGCGACCGTCGAGACTCAATCGGCGCCCCGTTGTTCCGAGTTGCCTTCAGCGTGATGCTTGACAAGCCATAGTCGGGATCCGACGCTCGAACTTCCACCACCAACTCGCCATCGACCGCAACGTCGATCATCGCTTGAGCGGGTTGATGAAGTGCACCGACTCCGGCAATCAAGATCGCGTTCCCGGGCCCCCTCCGTCTCGTCGCCGGTTCGGTCGAAAGACGGCCGGCAGGGACGTACGCCGCAACGACAGGCGGCTCATCAGCCAAGATCTCGATCGAGTGAACCACCGGCGCCTCGCTGGCGTGTCCTTTCGGCGTCTCGTATGAGATGTGATAGCGATCGAATTTCGGCCGCCCTGCGACGCATTCCAACTGAAACTGGCCCGTCGCCTCACGACCTTCCGCGTGCAGCGAGGCCAGGAATTCGCCGCTGCCGTCCGAGCGGTGCAGATGCAACTTGGCGCGGGCAATTTCATCGCTCGCCATCGCCCGGATCGTAACGCGTGAGAACTCAACGCCACGCACGTCCCCGCCGGCCGACGAGCTGCGAGCCAGGCCGGTGTAGGCTGGCGGCTCGTATTGAACCAGTTCGACCGACACTGTTGGCACGGGCAGCACGTTCAGCGCATGCACCGGCGAGCGGCCATCGCCCGCTTCGATGTGATAGCGCAAGTCCACGCTGGCGCCTTCGGGTGGAATCGCCGCGATCCAGCGGCCGTTCTTCAATTCCATCGAGGTCGACTGATCGACGATCTGTCCACTGGCAGAGCTGTAAACAGCGCGAGGCCGCTCGCCATCGCGAAGCCCTCGGACCCGGCAATCGATCGAGAGCCGACGGCCACGGAGCACCTCGCCGTCGCCCGGCTGCACGTCGTCGATGTTGACTCGCGTGGGACGCTCCCACGCTCCCCATGGCATGAGCACGCGTTGAAAGGTGGCAAACGTGCTCTTGGGAGAGATCAATCCGTGCAGGCCACAGCCGACGACGATCGCGGCGAGCCAATAGGTGGCGTGCACAACGTGCGTCCGGTCCACCGAAGTCTCCGGGTTGGCATGTCGCAGATCACTGGCTGCTCGAGCAGCGGCCACGTCGAGCACGGCGGCGCTGGTCGACTCGCGTTGGCCCTTGAGCAGCAAATAGTTAATCAAGCTGTTCTTGATCTGCGGCGCCCCGCCTTCAATCGACTTGGCCGCATAGACCGGATTGATGCGTCGCAGCAAGAGCGGCGCACCTTTGCGAACGATGAACCAACCGGTCAACACCAACAGCGTCGAAAACGCGAGCAACCGGCCAGGGCCGCCAAGATCCAACAGCCAGTGGTCCACCATCGTGGCCAACAACAGCACGAACAACACGCCGCCGGCCCACGAGATGGCGCCCGCCAGAGCGTCCACGGCCTTGAGCCGTCGACTCGTCTCGACGAGCTGGCTCTGAATCGAGCCGTCGAAATCGGCCGTTGTGGGCAACGTCGAAGCCATGCGAGATCCGCAGCGGAATAGAGTTGGAGAAGACGACGAGCGACGTCTGCGGGACAATCAGGTCGGGCCCAAGGCCACTCGCCGAGAGAACGCCCCTGGATGTAGTATAAAACCCAATCCGGCAAACACCTACGTTTTGCCTCCGTAGGCCGCATTATCGCCGCAGCCCTCCCATCCCTCGCTTCCGCAACAGCCCGCCCATGACCGCCGCCGCATTGCATCTCCACCCAACCGACAACACCTGCGTGGCCGTGGCCGCGCTCCAGGCAGGCGAGCTCATTCAGGCCGGCGAGCACCAAGTGCAGCTGGTTGAGGACGTGCCGTTCGGACACAAAATCGCTCTGCAGCCGATCGCGCGAGGCCGGGCGATACTCAAGTACGGCCAAACGCTGGGGTTTGCCGCCCGTGACATCGAGCCCGGGCAATGGGTGCACACGCACAATGTCGAGCTCGGCGAACTGCGGCTCGACTACGCGCCGGCCTCCGAGACTCCCGCGCCGCCGGAGCCGATGACAGACCAGACATTCCAGGGGTATCGCCGCGCCGACGGACGCTACGGAACGCGAAACTACCTCGCCGTCATCTCAACCGTGAACTGCTCCGCCTCGGTCGCCCGTTACATTGCCGAGCGATTCAACGGAGACGCGTTGCAGGCGTTCCCCAACATCGACGGTGTGGTGGCCTTTCGACACCAGAGCGGCTGCGCGATGCAATTCGATGGATTGAACCATCGCATCTTGAATCGGGTGTCGGGCGGCATCGCCAAGCATCCCAACATCGGCGGCGTGCTGCTGGTCGGGCTGGGATGTGAGCAGGCCGCCATGGGACACCTCGTACAAAGCCAGGGCCTGTTGCAGATTGGGGACAACGGCCAGTCGCACGGCCCGGTGATGCTGTCCATGCAGGATGTCGGTGGCACGAGGAAAACGGTGGAAGCGGGCATCGAACACGTCGCCCGGCTGCTGCCGCGAGCCAACGACGTGCGCCGCGAGACGGCGCCAGCCAGTGAGTTGATCCTGGCAACCGAGTGCGGCGGCTCGGATGGCAACAGCGGCATCACCGCCAACCCCGCGGTGGGCGTCGCCGCCGACCTGCTGGTCGCTTGCGGCGGCACAGCCATTCTCGCGGAAACTTCGGAAGTGTTCGGCGCCGAGCATCTGCTGACTCGTCGCGCTGTCTCGGCGGAGGTCGCCAACAAGCTGATTGAACGCATTGAATGGTGGAAAGAGTACGCCTCGCTGCACGGCGGCGAGCTGGACAACAATCCATCGGTCGGCAACAAGGCTGGCGGGCTGACCACCATTGTGGAGAAATCGCTCGGAGCCGTCGCCAAAGGAGGCTCAACCGCCTTGGTGGACGTCTACCATTACGCCGAGCCCGTGGTCGCCAAGGGCTTTGTGTTCATGGACACGCCCGGCTTCGACCCGCCCAGCGTCACGGGCATGGTGGCGGGCGGAGCCAACGTTGCGGTATTCACCACCGGCCGCGGCAGCTGCTTCGGCTGCAAACCGACCCCCTGCCTGAAGATCGCCACGAACACGCCGATGTTCGAGCGACTCGAGGAGGACATGGACATCAACGCCGGCCAAGTCCTCTCCGGCAAGACGGTCGCCGAAATGGGGCGAGAAATCTTCGACCATGTGCTCGAAGTCGCCAGCGGCCGTCCGACCAAAAGCGAGCAGCTGGGCATCGGCGACGACGAGTTCGTGCCCTGGAATGTCGGCCCCGTGCTGTAGCTAAGCTAGTGGACCGTCAAGCCTTGGTTTTGGGGTTGGAGAACTCGCGAAGTCGTGGCGAGCCACGAGGTTGGGGCGGCGACCAACCCAACTTCTAGTGTTGACGGGGTTGGCGCGGATCGTCCGCATTTCATTCGCGTTTGATCCGTGCGATCATGACCGGCCTGCAAGTTGATTCAGCTCGCGCTGGCCATCCGGCACTTCCAATCGGCTTTGGCAACCTGCAAATGCCCAACCGGCGATCGGCACAGCCTTCAGCGTGCGGAAAAACGCCTGTTCCGATTGCCGAACCGGCTGTGGTTCAACGGGCTTTTCGAGCCTCGTGGGCGGTGGTCGCAACGCCACAATTCTATCGGGACATCGGTGTCGCCGTCAGCCATCTGGCACCGGAGCCCAAGT
>JAGQPF010000254.1 GCA_020426845.1 Planctomycetales bacterium | reverse complement strand
GGCCGCGATGCCGGAGCCCGAGTCCTCCGCCGAACTGTTGCGGATCGCCGGGCGACGCTTGGTGACGGCCGATGGCTTCGGCTGCACGAGCTGTCACGCGGTCGGCAAAGTCAAACCTTCCAAAGCGCCGATCAACGCCGCCGGGCCCGACTTGGCGATGCTGGAGCAGCGCATACGTCGCGAGTGGTTTGACCGTTGGGTGCGAAATCCCGCTCGCATCGTGCCGCGCATGGAGATGCCGTCGGTGCAAACGCCGATTCGCGGCATGTTGCATGATCGGCTCGACGAGCAACTCGGCGCCGTGTGGCACGTGCTCAACCTGGAAGGCTTCGTGCCGCCGGAGCCGAATCCCGTTCGCATTGTGCGACGCCGAAATCTCGCGGCGACCGAGCCTCAAGCGCTGCGGCCCGCCGTCGTCACCGACGTGCTGCATCTCGAGCCTCCCGGCGCAGCCGAGGAACAATTGTTGGTCAAGCCGCTGTTGATCGGGCTCGCGAACCGGCACAACCTGCTGTACGACCTGGAGTCCGGCCGACTGCGAGGTTGGTGGACGGGCGACACCGCGCGGCAGCACACCAAAGGCAAGACGTGGCTCTGGCGACCGGGTGCGCCGAATCTACTGGACGACAAAAATGACACGGAGTGGTCACTGCAGTCGGGCGCCCAAACGGGAGACCCAACGGGAGACCAAACAGGAGCTCAATGGCAAGCGCCGATGTTGCGAGGGCAGTTCATGACCGAGTTCGAGCAGCTGGACTTCGTGTCCGGCGCAGCCGATGCGCCGGACAAGCCGCGCAACAGCGTGGAGTTCCGCTATCGGCTCGACTTCCCCGACGGGACAAGCTCGACGGAGGCGCCCAACGTCGTCACATTAGCTGTCACCGAGCGCATCACGCCGCTCGGCGCCGGGCCGCTCGGAGTTGGCGACGGCGTTGGCATCCTCCGCTCCATCCAACTGAAAGCGTCGCGCCAAGTGACCTTGCGGCTTGCCCCACCGGCGCCGCTGAGCGAGGCCGGTCGCTGCCTGACGGCCGATGGCGACCGGATTGACATCGTAGCCAGGCATGGCAAGTCTGCCTGGACGGACAAGATCATGACACTGCGCACTGACGCCGAAGGCCGAGCCGCGGTGGAGATGACGTTCACCAGCCGGCTTCCCGCTGACCGCTTCCTGACACCCTCGCCGCAGCGTGATCCGCCCGAGCCGGTCGAGCTGGCCGTGGCGCCCGGTTTCCGCGCCACGCGCCTGCCCTTGGACATGGAGATGATGCCGACGGCGATCGCCTGGCGCGGCGACGGGTCGATGCTGGTCACGTCGCTCAAAGGCCGAGTCTGGCAACTGCGGGACTCCAACGGCGACGGACTCGAAGAGTCGGCCGGCGTGTTCGCCGATGATGTGGCGGCGCCGTTCGGCGTGGCCGAGCATGGCAAAGGCCAGGTCGATGTCGTCGGCAAGTATGCGCTGCTGCGGCTGACCGATCTGGACGGCGATGGCGAGGCCGACCGCTGGCAACGACTCGCCTCGGGCTGGGGCCACACGGCCGACTACCACGACTGGGCGATCGGACTGCCACGCGACGAACAAGGACGCTACTACATCTCGACAGCGTGCCAGCAAGACAGCCGCTCGGAGGCCGCCGCCAAGTGGCGTGGCGTCGTCATGCGGCTGACGCCGCAGCCAGACGGCCACTATCAAATTGAGGAGCTATCCGCCGGACACCGCTTTCCGATCGGCATCGCGCGAAACCGCGCGGGCGACTTGGTCGTCACCGACAACCAGGGCAACTACAACCCGTTCAACGAACTGAACCATGTGCAAACAGGCAAACGGTACGGGTTCATCAACAAGCTGGATCGCAAACCCGGCTTCAACCCGCCGCTGACCGAGCCCGCCATCAACATCCCTCACCCCTGGACCCGCAGCGTCAACGGCATCTGCTTCCTCGAGTCGCCCGAGTCCGGCCCAAGTTCGTTTGGCCCCTATGAGGGACAGCTCGTGGGCTGCGAATACGACACGCGAAGGCTGATCCGAATGAGCTTGGAATCCGTGAACGGCGAGTTGCAGGGCGCCGCATATCCGCTCACTCGCACGCCCGCCGACGCCGAACCGCTGTTGGGGCCGCTCTGCGCGGCGGTCTCCCCCCGCGGAGATCTGTATGTGGGCTGCATTCGCGACAGCGGCTGGGGCGGCTCCAACAACATCGGCACCTTGGTTCAGTTGCGACTGGACCCGCAACAGTTGCCCGCCGGCATCGCCGAAGTCCGCGTCGCAGCCGACGGCTTCACGCTTCGACTCCACGGCGCCGTCGATTGGCAACGAGCGGCCCGAGCGGAGAACTACTCCATCTCGTCCTACCGACGCATCTCAACGCCGGCCTACGGAGGCGACGACGTGGACCGCCGCGACGAAGCGATCGAACAGGTCACCGTCTCGCCGCAACAACAGCTCGTTCACCTGCGGCTCAAACCGCTGCGCAAAGGTCACGTCTACGAGTTCCAAGTGCAGACGCTGGCGGAAGGCACGCGAGACTTTTTTCCGGCCGAAGCGCACTACACCGTCAACGCCGTGCCACGGGGGAAGTAGCACGAGCTGCCAGCCTGTGTTTGTTGTGGTATTGGCCACAGATTGCAGGCTGGCAGCCTGCACCACGGGCGGCCAGCCTGTGTTTGTTGTGGCTACTAGCCCAGCAAGCCGAGTTCGCTGACCGCGTCGCGCTCGCTGACCAGCTCGGCCGCCGAGGCGTCGATCTTGCCGCGCGAGAAGTCGTCGATTTCAAGTCCCGGTACGATCGAGTAGCTGCCGCCCGAGCAAGTGCAGGGGAATGAGGAGATAATCCCTTCCGGCACGCCGTAGCTGCCGTCGGAAGGCACCGCCATCGAAACCCAATCGCCGTCCGGCGTGCCCAGCGACCAATTGCGCATGTGGTCGATCGCGGCATTCGCCGCCGAAGCCGCCGATGAAGCGCCGCGAGCCTCGATGATCGCCGCGCCACGCTTGGCGACGGTCGGGATGAAATCGTTCTCGAGCCAAGCCATATCGTTGATCAACGCGGCCGCCGACTTGCCGCCCACTTCGCAGTGGAACAAATCGGGATACTGAGTCGTCGAGTGGTTGCCCCAGATCGTCATCTTCTTGATCTCGGTAACCGGCTGCCCGAGCTTCGCCGCCAGCTGGCTGATCGCGCGGTTGTGATCCAAACGCGTCATCGCGGTGAACTGCGAAGGGCTCAGGTCCTTGGCGGCAGACTGAGCGATCAGGGCGTTGGTGTTGGCCGGGTTGCCGACGACCAGGACCTTGATGTCGCGGCTGGCATGCGCGTTGATCGCCCTGCCCTGGGGCCCGAAGATGCCGCCATTGGCACTTAGCAAGTCCGCTCGCTCCATCCCCTGCTTGCGGGGCATGGCGCCCACCAGCAATGCGCAGTTGGCGTCCTTGAACGCCACGTTGGCGTCGTCGGACTTGACGACCCCCTGCAGCAACGGAAAAGCGCAGTCATCCAATTCCATGTGGACCCCGTCCAGCGCCTTCAAAGCCGGTGTGATCTCCAGCAACTGGAGAATCACGGGCTGATCGGGCCCCAACATCTGGCCACTGGCGATCCGAAACAACAACGCGTATCCGATCTGGCCGGCGGCGCCGGTGACAGTCACTCGTACGGGGGGCTTGCTCATGGGAGGCTCCGGAGATTGGGTGTTGGGGGCGCTCATCGTAACAAATGTGGTTTGTCGTGTAGAGGGATCTGCCTTGCCGGTAATGGCCGCTTTTGGTACCTACCCGCGGCCTGACGCTCGCCACCCCGATCGCGATCGGGATGCCATTTCTTGGGCTTTGTCCCGTACGCGGCGGCGTCACGTCGAAATCCCAACCCAACTCTCGCTCGCCGGATGGAATCCATGAGCCGCCCATCGGAATATCGCGCCGACATCGACGGGCTCCGCGGAGTTGCCGTCGCCGGTGTTGTGCTCTTTCATCTGCAGCTGGGCCTGACGGGCGGCTTCGTCGGCGTCGACGTTTTTTTCGTCATCAGCGGATTTCTGATCACGCGTCTGATCCTGCAGGCGCTGGCGGAGGACCGCTTTTCATTGCGTGACTTTTGGTGGCGCCGCGTGCGGCGTTTGGCGCCGGCCGCCGCGACGATGCTGATCGGCACGCTGCTGGTTGGCGCTTGGATGATGTACCCGCGCGACTTTTACATGCTTTCGAAGTCGGCGCTGTGGCAGGCCGGGTTGTTGTCCAACGTCTTCTTCGAGACCAACCTCGACTACTTTGCGGGGCCAGCCGAGCTGCACCCGCTGCTGCATACTTGGTCGCTGGCCGTTGAGGAGCAGTTTTACCTGCTGTATCCGCTGCTGATGCTGGGGGCGTTTCGAGCATGCCGGCGCAGCGCGCCGACCGCGCCGAGCGCCGACGTCGCCACGCAAACGCGATCGCGGCTGCGCCACTGGCTTGTCGGCTTGGCCGCCGCATCCTTGGCTCTATCTATCTACCAGGCGTTCAACGACCCGACCAAAGCGTTCTTTCTGCTGCCAAGCCGGAGCTGGGAACTGCTTGTCGGAGCGCTGCTGGCGGCGCCTTTGCACACCGCGTCAAATGGCGCGATGGCAAATGGCGACTCGGCATGCGGCGAGCGCAAGCCGCGCTGGCTCCACGAAGCGTTGGGGATAGCCGGCCTGAGCGTGATTGGCTGGTGTTTCGTCACCTATGACGCGTCCATGACCTTTCCGGGCCACACAGCGCTGGCGCCGTGCCTGGCCACTGCGGCGGTGATCGTCGCTGGCTCCGGCGGCGTGACGCTGGCGGGACGCGCTCTGCAATGGCGGCCGCTGGTCGGCCTGGGGCTCATCTCCTATTCGCTTTACTTGTGGCATTGGCCGATCACTTGCTTCCTGCATTACAGCTACGGCGCATCGCTGCCGACCGGAGCAGTCGCCAGCGGGCTCGCGGCGATGTTGGCGCTCGGCTACCTTTCCTGGCAGTACATCGAAACTCCGTTTCGACAGCGTCAAGTTCCTCGGTCAGCCGCTCTGCAATTCGCGTATGGCTGCGGACTGCTCGTGCTGGGGCTTTCGCTAACATCGATCGTGACTCGCGGGCTGCCGCAACGTTGGGGCCCGGAGGTGGTCCAGATGTTGGAGAACAGTCGGCACTCGATTCGCGCGTTTCGCACCGGCGCCCCGGAGCAGGCGAGGCACGACGAGCTGCCGCGAATCGGCGATCCCGCGCAGACGCCCACTGTGCTGTTCTGGGGCGACAGCCACGCCGGCGCCATCGGCCACGCATGCGACGAGTTCGCACGCCGGCACGGCATCGCGGGATATGTCGCCTGCCGTGGCGGCACGATTCCGTTGCTCGACACCTATCGCCCCAAGAACCAAAGGAAGGTCGTCCCCTGGAACGCGGCTGTGCTGGACTTTGTCCGCCGCCAGCGGATTCAACATGTGGTGCTCGTCTGCCGCTGGGCCGGCAACATCACTCCCACCGACACCGGGTTGAACGAGTCGCTGATCATGGACGACAAGGTGGAAGAGTTGAATCCCCATGCTGCTCGCGAAACGCTTTTGCGCGGACTGCAACGCACAGTCGCTGCGCTCGAGCAGGAAGGCGCGCGAGTTTGGATCATGAAGCAGATCCCGCAACAAGAGGCGAACCCGTTCCGCAGTTTGATTAAGCAGATCCGCGACGGCGTGCCAACGCCCACGGGTGTCAGCCGCAGCGAGCATCTCGCGCGGCAGCAACCCGTCACGGACGTGTTCGCCACCTTGCCGTCCGTGAGGTTTCTCGACCCGGCCGACTACGTCTTTGACGCCAGCGGCAAGTCGCGGCTCGGCACAGCAAAGCACTGCTTCTACGCCGACTACCATCATCTGTCGCAGCCGGGCGCTCGAGAGCTGCTAGCCCCCATGCTCGACGACTTCTTCAACGAGCTGGAACGCACGTCTCACGCCGCGGGGATGGTGCGACAAGCTCAATACACCGAGCCGGCGTCCGCCAAGCGCTGACGCGGTGCGGTGCGGTGAGCAGCCGCTCAGATCGTCTGTAGCATAAGTGCCCTCGCCCGTGCGCGGCGAGCAGCCGCATGGTGCCGCCAGTGCCCTGCAACGAAGGTGCGCGAGGATGCCCATGCTACGCGCGCGAAGCGTTTTTTAGAGTGCGCGAAGCGTGTTTCGGCGCGCGCGGAGCGTGGTTCGGCCGGCGCGATGGGGGTGCGCAGTACTGCACGGGCGAGGGCGCCCATGCTACGCGCGAAGCGTCTCTCGGCGCGCGAAGCGTATTTCGGGGCGGGTTGCAGGCTGGCAGCCTGCACCACGACAATTTCGTCCGTAGCGTGAGGCGTTAGTCTTCGGTGACTTCGGCCTCGCGAGTCTTGGCGAGATCGCCGACCTCCGACTCGTACTTCTTGAGCAGCTCTTGGATCTGCTCTTTGGTGTCGTCGCGCATGTCCTCGCTGATCGTCTTGTCCTTCTCGGCCTGATCGCAGCTGCGGTTGGCGTCGCGGCGAATATTGCGCATCGACACCTTGGTCTCTTCGGCGAGCTCTTTGATGCGAGCGACCATTTTCCGGCGCACGTCGGCCGATAAGGGCGGCACATTGATGCGGATCACGCGGCCGTCGTTTTGCGGATTGAAGCCGAGGTCGCTGGCGACAATCGCCTTCTCGATGTCCTTGATGATGGTCAGATCGTGAGGCCGAATGACGATCTGAGTCGGCTCGGGCGCCCCGACGACCGCCAGATGCTTGAGCGGCGTCAGCGATCCCCAGGCCTCCACTTTGACCGAGTCAACCAAGCCGGGATTGGCGCGTCCCGTGCGGATGCCGCCCAGATTGTTCTTCAACGTGGAGATCGCCTTCTCCATCCGGTCTTCCGCATCCAAGAGAATCTCGTCAACCGACATCGGACTCTTCCTTCCATCAACAATTTTACATTCCGCCGTCTTGCGCTCGGATGGGATCCAGTGCGCTCATTTGCGCACGGGCACGGCCGAACGGACTACTCCGCCCATCATACGACCGGGGAGCGGTTTGGGCCACTACCCGACCATTTCGTCGAGGCCCGATCGCGGAAACAAATCCCCCAACAAACCGCCGAACGAACCGCCGAACGAACCGCTCAACAAACCGCTAATCGCCGGCTCCCGCTGCCCGGCTGCCCCGTCGCGGTCAGGGCAGGCGATCGATCACTGCCCGAGCAAACTGTTCCGTGTCCAGGCTGCCGCCGAGGTCCCGAGTCCGCTCGCCGTCGCCGAGCGCTTGCCGATAGGCCTGCTCGATCCGCGACGCCGCCCGGCCGCAGCGCGGATCCTGCTCGACGTCCTGAAGGTGTTGGAGCATCATCACGGCCGACATCAACAGCGCCAGCGGGTTGGCGACGCCCTTCCCGGCAATGTCGGGAGCGGAGCCGTGAACCGCTTCGAACACGGCGGCCTGTTCGCCGAAGTTGGCCCCGGGGACAACTCCCAGCCCGCCGACCAAGCCGGCGCAGAGGTCGCTGACGACGTCGCCGTACAGGTTCTCGAGCAGGAGCACATCGAACTGCCCCGGGTTCTGCACGAGCTTCATGCAGCCAGCGTCGATGATCGCCTCGTCATAATCGATGTTCGGATACTCGTGCGAATGCACTTCCCGCGCACAATTGATGAACAGCCCGTCGGTGACCTTCATGATGTTGGCCTTGTGAAAGACCGTGATCTTCTTGCGCCGCTGCTGCGTCGCGAAACGAAACGCCCAGTGGGCGATTCTCCGGCAGGCCGATTGGGTCGTCACCTTCATGCTCATCACGACGTCATCGGTCAGCCGGTTTTCGACGCCGCTGTACAAGCCTTCGGTGTTCTCGCGAATCACGATCAGATCGACGCCCTCAAATCGCGTCTCGACGCCCGGCAGTGAGCGAACCGGCCGCACCGCCGCGTATAGATTCAGCTGCTTGCGAAGCTGAACGTTGACGGAGCTGAACCCCTTGCCGATCGGAGTCGTGCAGGGGCCCTTCAAGGCCAGCTTGTGTCGTTGAATGTCCTCGAGCGTCTCGGCAGGCAGCACGTCGCCGCCGGCCTCGATCGCCGCGAGTCCCGCCAGCCGCTCGACCCATTCGATGGGCGCCTCCGCCGCCTCCAGCACCTGGCAGGTGGCTCGGGTCACTTCGGGGCCAATTCCATCGCCGGGGATCAGCACTGCTTTATGTCGAGACATCGCGGTTCCTGGGTTTGCGTGAAGCGGTAGGTGGGGGTCGGCGATTGGGGCGATGCCAAGGGCAATTGTAGCAGCCTGCGCTGCGGTCACGGGCGGGCCACTCGAACGTCAACGCTGTTTCAAGCCGCAGTCGCTCTCCCGACCGCCATCCCTCGCTGACGCTTCGGGTTTCCTTCCAGTCTGACATTCCTCGCTGACGCTCTGACGCTGCGGGGTTCCTTGCCGCCGGCCATCCCTCGCTGACGCTGCGAGGTTCCTTGCAGGCGGTTCCTACCGGCGGTTGGGTGTTCTTCCGCTGACTGCTAGGATGTCGGCTGTTTCAGTCCACCCAATCCAGGAAAGCTGCGGAGGCGCTACGTTGAGCGATCGTGTCAGATTTGGCCTGCTAGGCTTTGGCCTGTTCGGCGCCCATCATGCCAGGGCGATTCAAAATGCGCCCCATGCCGAGCTGGTGGCGGTGACCGCGAATTCGGAGGCCAGCCGCAACGCCGCGCGCGAGGAGTTTCCCGGCGTCGACGTGCTCGACAACTATCGACAAGTGCTCGAGCGGGACGATGTGGATGTCGTCGATGTCGTGCTCCCGAATCTGCTTCACTATGAAGCGGCGATGGCCGCGCTCAGCGCCGGCAAGCACGTGTTGCTCGAGAAGCCGATGGCGCTGACCTGGTCGCAATGCGACGATTTGGTGCGGACTGCGCGTGACGCGAACTTGACACTCGCGATCGGGCACGAGCTGCGGCTCAGCTCACTATGGGGCGGCGTCAAGCAGCTGATCATGGACGGCGCCATTGGACGCGTGCAGCACGTGCTGGTCGAGCTGTCGCGGTTTCCCTATCGCCCCGGATCGGGCGGCTGGCGATACGACATTAGCCGCGTCGGCAGCTGGATCCTCGAGGAGCCGATCCACTTTTTCGACCTCGCTCAATGGTATCTCGAGCAGAGCGGCGACCCGGTCTCGGTCTATGCCCGCGCCAACTCGCGCGACCCGGAACACCCCGAGCTCCGCGACAACTTCTCGTCGATCGTCAACTACGCGGACGGCGCCTATGCCGTCATCTCGCAGACGCTCGCCGCCTTCGGCCATCACCAATCCGCCAAGATCACGGGGGAGAAGGGCTGCATCTGGGCGTCCTGGAGCGCCAGTGACGCCCGCTCGGACCGACCCGTCTTCTGGCTCCGCTGGGGACTCGGCGACCAAGTGCAAGAGATGACGTTCGACAAGCCCGCCGGCGAGCTGCTGGAGCTGGCCGACGAGATCGAGGCCATTGCCAACTGTATCACTGATGGCGGACAGCCACCGTGCACCGCCGAGGACGGGCGCTGGTCCACCAGGCTCTGCCTCGCCTCGGAAGCTTCGATCGAACGCGATGGCCCCGTGCGAATTGCGGACCTCCTCGAAGCACCCTGACTCGCGATCCACTTTGAGGCGATCCTCGACTGCCGCGTCCAACCTTCCTCGCACGCCCCAAGAGCTCCGCATGTCCACGCCACGCTTCGACTCCATTCGCGCCGAGCGTCCCAGCTTCGAGCAAGTTCAGGAACAGTATCGCACGCTGCATGAGCGATTCGACGCGGCGACGAACGCGGAAGGACGCATGGAGATTGTCCGCGACTGGGACCGGCTGCGACGCGAAGTCGACACCTGGGAGTCGCTGACACATCTGCACTTCGCGCAGGACACCACCAACGAAGCGTACCAGCGCGAGCTGAGTTATCGAGACGAACTGTCGCCCAAACTCACCGATCTCAGTGTGGCCTGGAAACGCAAGCTGCTGGAGACCTGCCGCGACGAGCTGACGGCGGAGTTCGGCGATCAAGTCGCCGCCATCTGGGAATCCGACATTTCTACCTTCGCGCCGGCCATTGAATCGGACCTGGTCGAGGAGTCCAAGGTTTCCAACGAGTACACCGCGCTGCTGGCCAGCGCTGAGCTGCAATTTGACGGCAAGGCGCAGACACTTTCCGAGCTGCGGAAATATCGCGAGCATCCCGACCGTGAGCTGCGACACGGCGCGGAGCTCGCCCGGTGGTCATGGTACGACGAGCACGGGCAGCAACTCGATGAGCTGTTCGACCGGCAAGTGCGACTGCGCGACAAGATGGCGCGAACCCTGGGCGACACGACCTTCATCGAGCTTGGCTACCGGCGGATGATGCGAATCGACTACTCGCGCGACGACGTGGATCGATTTCGCGATGCCGTCCGACAGCGCGTGACTCCGCTGTGTGCCAAGCTCGTCGAGCAACAGCGAGAGACGCTAGGGCTGGCCGGGCCGGTGATGTTCTGGGACGAAGATCTGCTCGACCCCGCGGGCAACCCCGCGCCGCATGGAGAGTACGACTGGCTGATCGAACGCGCCACCAAGATGTTTGATGCGATGGGGCACTCGCTCGACAGCTTCTTTCGCATGCTGGAAGGCGGCGGGTTTATGGACCTGAAGTCCCGCTCGGGCAAAGCGGGCGGCGGCTTCTGCACGTCGTTTGCCAACCAAGGGCAGCCCTTCATCTTCGCCAACTTTAACGGCACGAAAGCCGATGTCGAAGTATTCACTCACGAAGTTGGGCACGCATTCCAAAATTATGTCAGCCGCAACCAGCCGCTCTCCGATTACTTGTGGCCCACCTACGAGTCTTGCGAGATTCACTCGATGGGCCTGGAGTTCCTGACCTGGCCGCACATGGAGCAGTTCTTCGAGGCGGATGCCGAGCGGTTCCGCCGCATCCATCTCGAGCAATCGCTGCGGTTCTTGCCCTACGGCGTGGCAATCGACCACTTTCAGCATCTCGTGTACGAGCGACCCGAGGCGACGCCGGCCGAGCGGCATGCGATGTGGCGCGAGATGGAACAGACGTACCTGCCGTGGAGGAACTACGGCGACCTGCCCCATGTCAGCCAGGGTGGATTTTGGCAACAGCAGCGCCATATCTACCTGTCGCCGTTCTACTACATCGATTACACACTGGCGCTCACCTGTGCCATGCAGCTTTGGGTTCGCAGCGAGTCGGACTACGACGGCACGATGCGCGATTACGTCGCCTTGTGTCAACGCGGCGGCGAGGCGCCGTTTCGCGAGCTCGCGCAGTCCGCCGGATTACGCAGCCCCTTCGAACCCGGCTGCCTGGATGAAGTCGTCGAGGCAGCGGAGCAACGATTGGCAGGCACTTGATCTCGGCCGGGCGATTGGCTCCGTTCGTCGCCGATTGGCACTGCGTTTGGCAATGGACCGCCATCGACCGCCATGGCCAGCTGCTTGCCCGCCGCCTTGCCCGTTGCCTCGCCTTTCCGAACAATTGGCGCTGAACCACAACCTGGCCGGCGCGTACCGGCAACAGCTTGTTGACACCGACGACCTCCTAGCAGCTCACCATGCCCTTCCTATTGTTGTTCCTGTTCATCGTTGTGCCGCTAAGCGAACTTGCGCTGCTGCTATGGATCGCCGAACATACCCACTGGGCATTCCCGCTGGCGGTGGTCATTGCGACCGGAATCGCGGGAGTGGCGCTGATGAGAGTGCAGGGCGTGCTGACCCTGCGCCGACTGCGGCGGATGGGCGCCGATGGCTCGCCCGTGGACCCGATGATCGACGCGGGTTTTCTCGCCTTGGCCGCCGGGTTGCTGATCACCCCCGGCGTCGTCACCGACGCGGTCGGCCTGAGCCTGCTGTTTCCACCCACACGCGCGCTCTGGCGAGCTGGCCTCAAACGCTGGTTCCACAACCGGCTGCAATTCGGCCAGTTCCAATTCATGCAGTTCGGCGGGCCGTTCCAACATGCCGAGCATGGGGCAGAGATGGGGGACGACGATGACGACATCATCGAAGGCCACGTGGTCAATCGAGACGAGTGAGCACGATGGCGCCGGCTTTAAACGCTTTGAAACCGAATGTTGAGAAGCACCTCTTCCGGCAATCGACGCGGCACTCTACTGCGTGATAAACGCTGTTCCGATTGCCGATGGGCCCTCTTTCTTCAACAGCCTCTAGGCCGTGGAGGCGAGGAAGCGACGCTTGGAGAAGATCACCGGGTCGGCCAGCAACTCGGGGAAGTCGTAGTTGTTCAGCGCCATGCCGCCAGCTAGATCGATCTCGCCGAATACGTCGTTGAAGGCGATCACGCCCAACTGTCCCAGCTGCAGCACTTCCGTGCCGTCGATCCAGTCCTCGGGCTGTTCTTCGGCCACCTGATAGGTGCCCGGAGGCAAGCCGACGAACTCGTAGCAGCCAAGCGCGTCCGTGACCTCAGTACGGGAGATCGACGTGCCGTCGAGATCCTCGCCGGTGAGATAGATCGTCACGCCCGAGATGCCATTCTCGCCGGCGTCCTGAATGCCGTTCTCGTTCACGTCGTGGAACACACAACCCGCCAGCGACGCCGGGGGCTGCACGATCTCCGTGACTTCGTCGTCTTCATTGTTCTCGAGCGTCACTTCGTGCTCGTTGCCCGAGACGTGCGACTCGTTGTAGAGCTCACCGGTGGCCGTGGCGCTGACGAGCACCGTCACCTCGATCACGGCCGTGTCTCCTGCCGCCAGATTGCCCAGCTCGATCGTCAGCACGCCGCCGCTCTCACCCGCAAAGAACCCTTGCGAGGTGTCGACAGACACCAAACTGACATCTGCGGGCAGATTGTCGGTGACAATCACACCGGTCGAATCGGCCGGGCCGCGATTGAAGATCGTCAGCGTATAGACCAATTGCTCGCCCGCCGTGACCGGATCGACGTCATCCGTTTTGGTGATCACCAAGTCGACAATGTCGATCGGATCCACCACGACGCTCGCCTGATCATCCTCGCTAGCGATGTTGTTGCCGGGCGTCGAGTCAATATCGAACTCATTCGCCGTGGCCACCTGCGCGACGTTGGTCATTGGGTCGATGCTTTGCACCAGTGCCGTCACGTTCAAAAGCACCGTCTCTCCAACGCCGACATCGCCGATGGTCCAAATGCCCGTCGAGGCGTTGTAAGAGCCGCGATCCGCGGAAGCGGAGACGAACTGCAGCCCCGAGGGCAGCGTGTCGGAGACCGTCACGCCCGTCATGTCGATGGTGCCTTGATTCGTCACATCCACGAAGAAGGTGATCTCGTCGCCCAGCTCGGGTGTCTCATTATCAACCGCTTTGCCCAGAGCCAAGTCTCCCAAAATGCCTTCCAGCGACACACTGTCCTGGTCGTCCTCGCTGGGCACGTTGTTGCCGGGGGTCGAGTCGATGTCATATTCATTCGCGGCCTGCACCTGAGCCACATTGACCTTCACGCCGGGAGTGTCGACACGGGCAACCAGCGTCAACGTCTCCGAGCCGCCGTCGACCAAGGTGCCGATCGTCCAGATGCCGGTGGCCGAATCATAGGTGCCGCGGCCGGCCGCATAGGTGACATAACTGAGCCCGACGGGCAACGCATCGCGAATGGTGACGCCCGTGGCCACAAATTCTCCGACATTGTCCACCGTGATCGTGAACTCGACGTTCTCGCCCACGTTCGGACGAGTGTTGTCGACTGTCTTGGTCAGCTCCAGATCGATCACTTCGGGCGAGAACATCGCCATGTCCTGATCGTCCTCGGTGTCGACGTTGTTGCCTGGCGTCGAATCGATGTCCGTCTGATCCGCCGTCTCGACCTGAGCGACGTTGACCTTCTTGCCGGGCGTCGTCACTTCGACGGTGATCGTCAGCACTTCGGACTGTCCGGGGGCCAGCGTGCCGACGGTCCAGATGCCACTGGCCGCGCTGTACGAGCCTTGCGTCGGCGACGAACCGACAAACGCCAGTCCGGCCGGCAAGATGTCCTCGACCGTCACACCGGTCGCGGCATCGGGGCCGTTATTGAGCACCGTGACGGTAAAGTCCACTTCGTCGCCGACCGTGGGAGAGGAAGCGTCCGCCGTCTTTGTCAGCTCGAGATCAATCAGCTCCAGGTTGGCAAAGTTCTGCTGAAAGGTGGTGGGGCCGATCATCCGCAGCGAGTTGACACTCGCGTCGACGTTGCCGATGCCGTCGATCTCGAACACGATCGCGCCGATGTTCGAGAAGTCGGCGCCAGCGCCGCCGCCAGTGACGAAGTCGTCGGTGAAGTCCAGCAACAGCGAGTCGGTGGGTCCGCCGCCGTTCGCCGCAATGTCAAAGGTCGCCATCGACCAGTTGCCGTTGTCCGTATAGACCATCAAGGACGCCGTGCCGCCCAAGTCCGACCCGATGTTCACATCGAACGCCGTTTGTGCGCCGCCGCTGGTCAGGTCCATCCCGCCGAGCCCCGTGGCATTCAGGTTCGGCGAGTCATCCACGCCGTCCCAAGTGACGCGCCGGACGCCAGTGGACGAGCCGAGCGAGCCGAAGTCAATTTGTCCGGGCGTGCTATCGTTGACGAGCACATCGATCCGGCCGCCCGATGAGGTGAGTGACGCGTAGAGATCGCGTTCGCCACCCATCGACTCGCTCGTCGCCAGCTGAGACCACGACTCGCGAGTGACGCCCGAAGCGCTGGCGGTTTGCGTGGTGTCAAAGGTGTCGACATCCAATCCATACGTGCCGGCCGCATCCGTGGTGCTGACGTGAATCACCGAGCTCACGCCGCCCTTGAGGCTCTTGCCGCCCACCGTTTGCGCGGGCTGCTCGACGAGGTAATCGCCCGCCTGAATGTTTTCGAACCGGTAGACACCATTCGCCCCGCTGGTGGTCAATTGAATGGGAGCGCCGTCGGCTGAGCTCAGCACGCCGTCGCCATTGTCTCGATACAATCGCACCATGGCGCCGGACACTTCCTCACCAACCGTGAGGCCATCGCCCGTGACATCTTTGAACACCTGCCCCGAGATGGCGGCCAAGTCGGTCACCGCCAGCAACCGGCGATTCTCCAGCGACTCGACCCGCAGCTGACGGGTTCGCTCCAGCTTCCGGCTTTCGTGACGACGCGAGAACATCTGGCGGAAGAGGCGCAGAGGTGACATGTGCGGGTCCTTATGTCGTTTCTGCCTGCCATGCTGCGACGCATGGGACGACGCCTAGGGCGGCGCTGTGGGCAATGCAGGCACTGCAACGGTTCGTATCGAACGAGTGTTCGCACAGGTACACGCGCCACAAATGCGGCAACGGCGCAGGGTGTACGCGAACTACTTCACTTCATCGGAAAAACCGGCGACGAACTTGGCCCTGTCGTGCGGATTGCGTTGAAAACTCCGCACTTCTCCCAGCTTCCACGCAGTCGCGGCGCACGCTGGATATCGAAATCGCATCCAATTCGTCCAACCGGGCAAGATAAGCTCAAGCTCGTTCTGCACGCTTAGCTCAGGAAGAAGCAGCCCGCTCCCCGGCGCCGGCCGGCATGAGCGTCAACTGAGTCAACTCGGGTGGGCAGCGCCAGCGCAAGGGCTGCAGTCCCGAGATGCCTCGGCTGACGTGCATCAGCGTGGGAGGCTCGTCAAACAAGCCAGCGGCGTATCGCGTGCCATGCAAGCTGGGAGACAGCACGGGCCCGATCCAGGGCAGTCGAACCTGCCCGCCGTGCGTGTGCCCAGCCACGACCAAGTCGAACCCCTGCTGTTGTGCCCAACGGTAGCGGTCGGGAGTGTGTGCCACCAGAATTCTCAAGTCCGCGTCGTCCCAATGCTCAAGCGGCGGCGCAGCGCCGAACCAGGGGCGTTCGTCGCCAGCCAGCAAGACGGTCGCCTGCTGGTGTTCATCCAGCGAATTCCAGGCAACACTGCGAGTTTCTCCTCCCAGCGAAATCAAACCGGCTTGCCGCAGTTCGTTGCGGACGCGCTCTTCTCCCAGCCGCGCGTCGTGGTTGCCAAGGATAAAGAAGACACCGTGGCGAGCTCGCAGCTTCCCGAACAATGTCTGCAGCCACGGCACGCATCGGTGATGATCGATGATGTCGCCGGTCACCAGAATCAAATCCGACTCGAGCGCATTGGTCTCGTCCACCACCCGCTCAAAGTACTCCTTCCCCACTAGCCCCGTCAGATGGAGGTCGGACAAGTGAGTCAAGGTGATGCCAGCCATGGACTTCGGCAAGGACGGCAAGCACACCGTTTCTCTCTCGATCCAGAGCTGCCACGACTCGTTGCCCGGGATCAGACGCCACAGCCGTCCGGTTCCGCTTGCGGGAGCTTCGCCTAGCGCCGCGGCCACATCGATCTGCCGTTGTTGATGTGACAACAACGCGTCAGGAGCTGTGCGGGCTGCCTGTCGCTGGCGCCACCAGCCGGGCAGCTTCCAGGTCAGCGCGACGCCACAGCCGCAGGCATACCAAACGGACCAGGCGGGGGGCTCCTGCAAGACGCCCCCCAGCGAGCCGCTGACGGTGTGCCAAACCGCCCAAAGGAACGGGGTGGAGACGGCGACGAAGATCGCTTGCTCGGAGTACCGTAGCCAATGGCAAGACCAGGCGTTCATGCGGTTGAATACCGTGACCCACAAGGCGCAATGGCCCGCGAACACGTAGAGCAACATCAGCAAGAACAATCCGGTCATCCAACGCTCGGCAGGAAGCAGCAAAGGCAATCAGGGGACGTCAGCCATCATCGGCGTGGCGGAAGCCTCGCTGCAAATCACTATCGCGGATTCTGCAGAATCTCACGATTGGTTGGGTTGTAGCATGGGCGTCCTCGCGCGTCTTTAGGGCGCCTCCCCAAACGTACGACGGACTTCTCCAAACGTACGACTTCTCCAAACGTACGACGGACTTCCAGTCCGTCAAGCATCCCTGCGTACAACGCGGGAACCGCGCAAGTCCCCGGATTTTGAAATGCGCACCCAAAACCGCGGGCTAGGTTTGCTTGGCCCAGCTTGTGTCAATTACCCGAGGAGTCTGTCTATGTCCCGCGAGCAGCGATCGCGTTTGGTGATCGAGCCGGAGATTCAGTACGCGCTGATCCGTCAACTGTGCGGGCAGTGGTTCCTGCATCTGGTGGCGTCCTTGATATTGCTGGGCATGCTGCAAGTGCTGCTGGGCGGCTATTTTCGTCCGTGGTCGGAACATTGGCAACAGATCTGGCCCACGCTGGCGTCGTTGACGTTGGCGATGTTGTGTTTGCTGCCGGTCTACATTCGCAATTCATTGAAACTGAGCAACCGGTTCGTGGGGCCGATACATCGATTTCGCTCGGAATTGCGGACTATCGCGGGCGGCAAGCAGTACGAGCCGATTCATTTCCGCGACGCGGACTTTTGGCCGGCGCTGGCTCGCGAACTAGATGAGGCGATGGACGCCCTGGCGAATCGCAGCGGCGGAGCAAACGTCGGCGCCGGCAACGTGCCCGGCGGCGGAATCGTCTTCCCCACTGGCGACTCATTGAACGGAGGCGCATTGGATGGCGACTTCCCTCGGCCCGACCATCCCGCAAGCTAGCTTGGAGCCTGACGCGACATGAACAAGGACCCAAGGGCCGGTGATTCCCGGTTCGCGAGTTGCGAAATGCGTTCAAGATCCAAGGGACGATCCCGGCGCGGCGTCGCCGCGGTGGAGCTGGCCGTCTGCTTGCCGGTGATCATGCTGCTGGTGCTGGCTTCGGTCGAGGCGTGCACCATGCTGTTTGTGCAGCAATCGCTTGAGACGACAGCCTATGAGACGGCGCGGATCGCCGCCTCGCCACGCTCGGCACAGTCGGACGCGTTGGACCGTGGCAGTCAAGTCATTCAGGATCGCGACCTGCAGGGCGCGACCATCACCATCGCGCCTTCGAGTCCGGACCGAGGCGACGACGTCACCGCCACGGTCACGGCGCCGTTCGACAGCAATCGCATGTTCCCGAGCTTCTTCTTCGGCAATCAGCAGCTGACGGCCAACGTCACGATGCAAAAGGAATAGGTCGAGACCATGCCCATCGAGTCCATGACCCACTACCGAATGCCAAGGGCCTCACAAGGGTCGCCTGCGATGGAGGCCCGATCAACAAGGGCCTCACAAGGGTCGCCTGCGATGGAGGCCCGATCGGGTACAAGCGGCTGCTCACCGCGCACGGGCGGGGGCGCCCATGCTACGGACGCTTCAAGCGGCTGCTCGCCGCGCACGGGCGGGGACGCCCATGCTACGAACGCCCCTGCGCCGGTCGCTCGCTTGCCGCAAACGCGGGCGTCGCGGGCGCGTCGTGCCGAGCGACGGGGCGCCATGCTCGTGTTGATCGCCTTCATGATCATCGCCTACATGGTCACGGTCGTGTTCTCCGTGGACGTCGCCTACATGCAGCTCGTTCGTGCGCAGTTGCGCTCGGCGGCCGACGCGGCGGCCAAGGCGTCCACAGACACGCTGTCGCAGAACCAGAGTGTCTCGGATGCGAGAATCGCTGCCCGGCGACTGGCCACCATCAACGAAGTGGCCGGGACGCCGCTGCAATTGGCAACGAGTGACATTGAATTCGGCGGATCCCGAGTGCTCGCCAGCGGCCGCGTGGAGTTCCTGGACGGGGCGACTCCGGTCGGCGCGACCCGGATCTTGGCTCGGCGCACGGCGGACTCGCCCTCGGGCAGCGTCTCCCTGTTCTTCGGCGGAGTGCTAGGCGTGGCGGCCTTCGAGCCCGTCGTCAGCTCCACTGCCTCGCGACGCGACCGCGACATCTGCCTGGTGGTGGACCGTTCCGGGTCGATGTTCGGTCAAAAGATCGCCGACTTGAAGTCCGCTGTGACCGTGTTTCTCAACACGCTCGACGAGACTCCGCAGGACGAACTCGTCGGACTGGCGTCGTACTCGACCAACGCCACCTTGGAGAACAATCTGGTCACCGATCTCAGCTTGATCGAGCAATCGATGGCTCGCATGTCCGCGCAAGGCCGCACGAACATTGGCGGCGGCATCGACGTTGGCCGCCAGATCTTGGCGGGCGGGCGTCAGAGCGGATTTGTCGACAAAACGATGGTGGTCATGACCGATGGCATTCACAACATCGGCACGGACCCGATTCCGGCGGCCCAACGCGCCGCGGCTGCCGGCATTGTGATCCACGCCATCACGTTCGGCGACGGCGCCGACATCGCCCGCATGCAGCGGGTCGCCTCGATCACGGGCGGCACCTTCAATCACGCTCCCGACGGCGATGCGCTCATCGAAATCTATCGCGAAATCGCCTTCACACTCGTCACACAACTCACCGATTGACCATGCTTGCTCCCACACGCTTCGCGACTCAACGGCGTCGAGCGGCCGCGACAGTCGAATTCGCGCTGGTCGCGCCGCTGTTGTTCCTGACCTTCTTCGCGGCGGTCGAGTTCTCGCGCGCAAACATGGTGCGGCACACGGTCGACATCGCCGCCTACGAGGGCGCCAGGCAAGGCATCATCCCCGGCGCCACCGCGGACGATGTTCGCAACCGAGTCAATCAGATCATGGCCCAGCTGGCCATCCGCAACACGACGGTCACCGTCACGCCCGCCACCATCGACCGCAACACGGACCGCGTCACGGTCAACGTCGTCACCCCGATGCAGGGCAACGGCTTCATCACCGGGCTGTTCATGAACTCCGCCCAGCTTTCCGCCGAAAGCACGCTCTGTCGCGAAGGCTTCACGAGCCCGAGCTCGTAGCGTCTCTCGAAAGGACAAAGAACTCGCCACAGATCGAACACGGATCGAACACGGATCGCGTGTCGAAAAGATCACGAACAAGGGAATATCGGTTTCCCGATCACGGACAGGCTGAAGGACCGCTCCGCGGTAAATCTAACCGCCGCAAGCTACGACTAGGATGATCAGCGCCGCGCGCACCAAGGCTGGAGGCCTTCCTCAAGCCCAGGTTCCTTCAAGGCGAAGATCCGGGCACAATATTCGTTGCGAAGTCACGATCAAGGACTGAAACAACGGATGGAGGGCGACCATGGCGAAAGCGAAGAGCCACAAACGACGGATCGGCATCCGAGATCGGCTCGGGCAGCTGACGTATCGCGCCGCGTGCCGGCTGCTGGGGGACGATGGCGAGGCTCGACTTCGCCAAGGAAGCCAATTGGAAATCGACCTGCCGAACGACGTCTTTCTGGGTGGCGACACGCTCCGCGTGAAGATCCGCGATCCTCAAATTTCGGCGCCTTGGGCCACGGTCACCGTTGTGGAGATGACCACCAAACCCAAGGGGCTGCATCTGCACTGCGATCAATGCGAGTTTCGCTGCCAACATATTGCTGCCGTGTTGGGCATGATCGTGGAAGACAAGCTGGCCCTTGGTCTATCTGCTCCGCCGGATCCCACTGAGCCGCTCGAGCACCTAACCGAGGAGGAGCTTCTGCATCGTGCGCTGGCAGACCGGGCGTCGCGTGCGGCCAGTGAGAAGATGACGCTGCGGTCGTTCGAGCCAGAGAAGCCGTGGACGGACTACGTGCTCACAAGCCATCTGTCTGGCAAGACGTACCGCGTCTCGTTGCGCGGGTTCATGCCAGGCGAGTCTTACTGCAGTTGCCCCGACTTTCGCACCAATCATCTTGGCACCTGCAAGCACGTGATGCACGCGATCACGAAGGTCAAGAAGCGTTTCACAAAGAAGCTGCTGCAACGCCCCTATCGGCGAAAAAACTTGTCCTTGCGAGTCGACTACGGCGCCGAACTGGGGCTGCGGTTCAATCTTCCACATCAACTGGATGAACCGGCTGCGAGAATCCTGGGCGAACTGCGCGACCAGACGTTTGAGGACGTTGTGGGGCTGGCCAAACGGCTGCGGGCATTGGAGCGAGCTGGCCACTCGGTGCACGTCTACCCGGACGCGGAGGAGTTTATCGAGTTTCGGCTGCATCAACAACGGCTCGCCGAAGCCGCTCGCGACATTCGGCGCGATCCGTCGAGCCATCCGCTGCGTCAGGGCCTGTTGAAGGCGGAGTTGCTGCCGTACCAACTGGATGGCATTGCGTTCGCGGTGGGCGCCGGACGGGCAGTGTTGGCCGACGACATGGGACTGGGTAAGACAATTCAAGGCATCGGCATGGCGGAGCTCCTGGCCCGGCTGGACGCCGTGAAGCGAACACTGGTGATTTGCCCAGCGTCGGTCAAGAGCCAGTGGCGCAACGAAGTGCACCGGTTTTGCGACCGCACTTGCCAGGTAGTGATGGGCAGTGGCGAGGAACGCGTCGATCAATACCACGGTGACGCCTTCTTCACCATCTGCAACTACGAGCAGGTGCTGAGAGACTACGCCACTATCGAACGTGTCGCCTGGGATTTGATCATTCTGGATGAGGGTCAGCGAATCAAGAATTGGGAGTCGAAAACGTCCCAGGCCGTGACAAGCCTCAAATCGACGTTCGCCTTGGTGCTCTCTGGAACTCCGCTGGAGAACCGCCTCGAGGAGCTGTTCACGGTCGTGCGATTCATCGACGATCGTCGCCTTGGCCCTCCGCACCGGTTTCTCCATCGGCACCGCATTGTTGACGAGCGCGGACGAGTTGAGGGGTACCGCAATCTGGACGCGCTTCGCGAGAGCCTCGAGCCCGTCCTGCTGCGACGAACTCGCAGCAGCGTCATGCAGGAGTTGCCCGAGCGAACCACCGAGATCGTCCGCATCCGGCCGACCCAAGAGCAGCACGCCATGAGCGAAGAGAGCGTCGCTCGGGCAGCCCAAATCGCCGCCAAAAAGTTCATCACGGAGATGGACCTGCTGCGGATACAGAAGCACCTGCTGGTGGCCCGCATGGCCTGTGACAGCACCTATCTGGTGAACAAAGAGGAGCCAGCGTTTAGCAGCAAACTCGAGCGGCTTGCAGAGCTGCTGGAGCAGTTGGCCGCGGAGCAAGACCGCAAACTCGTCATCTTCAGCGAGTGGACCACGATGCTTGGCCTGATCGAGCCTGTGCTGCACAAGGTGGACCTTGACTTCGTGCGGCTCGATGGAAGCGTTCCACAAAAGAAGCGCCAACAAATCGTGCATCGCTTTCAGAACGATGCCGGATGCCGCGCGATCCTGATGAGCAACGCGGGGAGCACCGGCCTGAATCTGCAAGCGGCAAACACGGTGATCAATGTCGACCTGCCGTGGAATCCAGCTGTGCTTGAGCAGCGAGTTGCCCGCGCCCACCGGATGGGACAGCGTCGGCCCGTGCAGGTGTACTTGCTGGTCACCGAGGACACCATCGAGGAGCGGATGCTGGACACGCTGTCGGCCAAGCACGACTTGTCACTGGCGGCCCTCGACGTCGACTCGGACGTGTCGGAGGTGGAGCTGCGCAGCGGCATGGAGGAGTTGAAACGTCGATTGGAGCGGCTGCTAGGCGAACGCCCGGCAGCGCCCATCGCCGCCGCACAGAAGCAAGCTGTCGAGGCGGAGACCAAGGATGTAGTGGCGCGACGCAACAAGATCGCAGCCGTGGGCGGCGAATTGTTGGGCGCCGCCATGAAGCTCGTCGGCGAATTGGTCGACGCCGGCAACCCGCCCGACGAAAATGCCGTGCGCCAAATCCGAGACGGCCTGGCGCAGTGCGTGGAGCGTTCCGACGCGGGCGAAGTCCAACTGCGGCTGACGCTTCCCGGCGAGCAAGCCGTGAACGACCTGGCCACCGCACTGGCAAAACTGCTTGTTGCCGGCCAAAGCAACGATGACTCTGAGTAGCCTCTCCTGCGTCGAGCACTACCGCGAAAGAGTCTTCCGCCGAAAGCACGCTCCGTCGCGAAGGAATCACGAGCCCGAGCTCGTAGCGTCTCTCGAAAGGACAAAGAACTCGCCACAGATCGAACACGGATTGAACACAGATCACGTGTCGAAGAAGATCACGAACAAGGGAATATCGGTTTTGTACCGGGTGAAGAAGGTGAGGGAGTTGGTGAGGAAGTATTTTCTTCGGGCCAAATGAGCTTACCCTTCTTGCCTCGAATCAGGGACACGACAAGTTCTTCGCAGTCCTGGTAGAAAAATACTCCTCCGTCGTTCAGCCAATAAGCATGACCATGCTCGTCGACCACCAGGGCATCTTTGCCTCTGTTCGCTGTTCCGAGTGGAAATAGTTTTCCACCAACAATTTCTTCATGGTCGCAGATATAGTCTCCTTCTCCTTCAAGTTCACTCGGGTCAAGAACAAAATCGCTTTTTGCCAGGTCTTCACCCGGTCCAGTTTCGTCAACTCGGAGCCCACCCACAACACGTAGAATTGACACTGCAATTGGAAAGCAATCAAACTCGTCCTTCAATTCATCGATCCATTTGCTGATTTCAATTCCAGACAAGATCGGAATTTCAATGCCACGCTCACAGAGCAGCCGTCTTGTCTCGTTGGAGATTTCATTCACTCTCAAAAATCCTCAGTTGTTCCAATCAATAATCCCGAAATGACGTAGCAAGACTTGGCAGCTATCGCGCGCCTCAATCGGCGTATTGTGACGTGGATGATCGTGCGCGGCTTGCGTGTTTGCAATCATTGCGATTGCTGCCACCCCTAGTGGATCTGACGATAAGGGTGCCGAAATGCTCGTTGAAATCGACTCCCCAGCAAGAATGCGGGAGCTGCTTGCCCAGGGCGATGAGCTCCATTCTGCCTCACGCCTCTTGTTTTGTGGGGAGTCGATTGCAGACGACCTCGAAGCCCCCGTAGGTCGTGCGATTACCGCCGCGACCAAGCTCGTCGAGTTGTCATTCGCCGACACGGGTCTTTCTGATGCGTGCCTCGCTAGACTCGTGGACCGGCTAGGGCGCAGGCCGTCCCTTGAGAGCCTGACCTTCCACGGTTTAGCGGGTGACAAAACCGCGACGGCGGTCGCCGGGACACTGCGGCATTTGCCAGCGCTGGTTGATCTGGGACTTGATGAAACACGGGTGGCCAGCGCCGGACTTCGCGAACTTGCTCGTCACTTCACTGAGTCCCCCCAACTCGAGCGCCTCCGCTTGGCACGGATCGACGCCGACGACGACGCGTTTGCGGAGTGCATCCGGTCGTTGCCGAAGAGATTGAAGCTGCTGGAGCTCTTCGACAATCCAAACCTGGGAGAGCAGTCTGCAGCGGCCCTATCAGACGCACTTCCTACGATGACCCAACTAGAATACCTGTCACTCTCCGTGACGGGAATCAAGCGGGACGGCGTGTCCCGTATGTTGCGTTCAGGCTCTCCCTCGTTGCGCGACCTTTCCCTAGACTCGCTTGACGTCGGAGCGGCGCTGGAAGATGCGTCAACGAAGTTCCCTCGGATTTCAAAGCTCTCGCTGCGCGAGACGGATTTGACCGACGCCGGGTGTGCCGAACTCGCAGCATGGCTGAAACTAGAATCTCTGCGAGAGCTAAACCTAACCTACAATCGAAGGATCACCTCCTCGGGAGTCAAGTCGATTGCCAAGAGTCTTCCGGCTGGCAGCCGACTGCAATCTCTGGACTTGGCGAGTACAAGTTGCGGCAATGAGGGGCTGCTCGCCTTGGTGGCCGCCTTCTCGAAGCATGAACGCCCGCCAACTGTCGATCTGTCCGCCACCAAGGTGACTGCTGCAGTGTTTTCTGATGAGGACGCCATCGCCTCAAGCCTGCGCGTTAACCTTGAATGGTGCCACGGCGTAAGCAGCAACATTCGCTTCCCGTGTGCCCTTTCCCAGGCGTGTGCGCAACATCGCAGCAGCGAATAGGAGAATGAAGTTACTCGGACGTGAAGACATGGAAAACAAGGAGGCCGAGCGACAACGCATCGCACGGCACGCACTCCTTGGGCAACTACCGGGCGGTGAAAATGCAATCCTGCGCAGCCAACGGCGACTGTACAGACATCGTCTTGTTGCTGCGGAAAGAAGGGGGCATTGGCTCCTGCAAGATGAGCCAGAACCGAGCGTACATCCAGACATCTGTTGACGAGTTTGATGACAGGACTGAAACAAAGTAGACAAAGGCTCGCCACAGATCAAACACGGATTGAACACGGATCACGGGACCGAAAGATCTCGAACGAGGGAATTGCAGTTTCCCCATCGCGGCTAGAGACATGATGCGTGCAAACCAAAAGTTGCTTCAGGGCCGGGCCAAATGCCAAGCCAGCGAGGACTTCTCGCAAGAAATGATCCCACGTAGATGTTCGAGAATTCTGAGGCAGGCTCCAAAGAAGACAAAGGCCCGCCACAGATCAAACACGGATTGAACACGGATCACGGGACGGAAAGATCACGAACAAGGGAAGCGAGGTATACCAATCGTGGCTAGAGCTAAAGAACCGAACCGCTCCGTAGTGATCACTTCCTAGCCGAGTAGACGGTCAATCTTTCGTTTAGGGTCGCGATACAGCGGGGAGCCAAGCCAAGAGGCTGCGGCGGTGGCCAAACCTTAGTTTTCGTGTTGACGTGACGAGTCACTCCCCGGTCATTCCAAAATCGCAAGTAGGACATCCGTGTTCAACGGTGTTCATCTGTGGCCAATTCGTCACGGCTCGCTGCGCCGCCAGGCACGAGCAAACGGGGCGAGCAGGATGAGCAGCGAGGCGGGAACCAGCACGCCGACGGCATCGACAAATCGGCCTAGCGGCGCTGAGCTCAGCACGATTGGCGCGAGCCCGAGCGCGAAATACCAGGCAGCTGTCACCGGCACGGCCGCCAATTGAAACCGGCTTGAAGTCGGCATCTGCTCGCCAGGCAGGGCTGCCAGGACGCGGCCAGCCGGCCACACCGAGGAACAGACAAGCAACCCGACGACCGCAGCGATCGCAAACGCCAGAAACGGCGGATGCAGCGCCATGTCGGTGAACAGAATTCGCATCGCCTGCCGAATCGCTTTGGCGACCCACACTGCATATTGTCGGGGACGCCGGACAATCACGGCTCGATTGAACGCTGCCAGTTGGCGCTCGCGGTCGACGGCGTTGGTGGCGCCAAGGTCATTCTGAATTCGGGAAACCATCAGCATCAACGGATGCCAGCGTTCCTCAATCGCTTGATAGCTGTTGCCCTTGGGCACTTCGGCGCCCCGCATCCAGTCGTCTCGTGCGGCCAGCACGTAACGGGCAAACTGAGCCTCGTCGCCGGACATCTCTGCCACCACCGACTCATCCAGGAACTGAGACGTGATGCCGGCCAAGTTCAAGCTGCCGTAGGCAACAATGTGAAAATGGCCCACACTGGCGAACCTCGTCAGACAGTAGGCGATCACCGGGGCGGCGACGACCATCCCCACCCACCATGCCTGCCCGAACGCGGCTCGCCAGCTGGCTCCTCGCAATCGCAGTAGGTGCAAGCCGACCAGCGGCGCAAAGCCGATCAGAAAGATGTAAGAAGGGCGAATAAGAATCGCCAACAGCACCGTCAACGACAACAAGGTCAATCGCAACGTCGTCGGAGAGCTAAGCCACAGCAGCAATTGCCCGATGGAGATCAACGCCACCGAGCAGGCCAACGCGTCTGTTGAAATCAAATTCACGTTGCCCGTGAACGTGCAACACACGAGGGTCGTCAAGGCAACGACCCACGCTTGCCACACCGGCAGACCCGACGCGAGCATCCCCGTCGCCAACCACGCCGAGCCGAAAACGTGAATGCCCCAATGGATCCAAGGCAGCCAACTCTCGCGTTGACGACCTAACACTCGCAATAGTGCGGGCAAGACGGGCGTGCGTTTCGCCAACAAGGTTTCGGAGACCGAGGCGAACGAGACATCCCGATAACTTTGAGTATCGGGCACCTCCTGAACCTGACAGCGGGATGTCTTGTGCATCCACCCGAGCAGCAAGAGCGCCGCCACGGCCCAGCTGCCGATATAGAGCGAAAATCGAGGTTGGGAGAGAGCCATCGCTTCGCAGATGGTTGTGGTGCGCGGACCTAATCAGTCCCGAACAACCAAGATTGTAGCAGAGCTAGCGTGGCGGAGCGGAGAAGCGTGCGCGACGGCAACGAGCGACGGCCTCGCGCTAAGGTAGCCTTCAACCTCACTCAGGCTGCTTTCCCCGGACGAGAATCCTCGTCGATGTCAGATACTCTCGGGCCGCCGATCAAAGGCGAGCGCACCGTGATCAGCTTCAAACACGAGTGACAACGGGCGCGCTGGAAGAACAGTCGCATCAGACCTGAAGTGTTCGCTTTCCGGCTGAGGTAGACGCGGTCGGACTTGCAGTGGGGACATTCCATAAGTAAGCCTGTGGGCCTAGCAACGTGTTGAACCAACCCAACCGAAGACGGTCGTCAAACGTGACTTGCGAATCGGTCCCTCGCTGACGCTTCGGGTTTCCTGTCAACACCTTCCTGACAATGAAGGGAAGGGCGTGAATCACTCCGCCTGCCAGGGTTTTCGGCCGTTCCGACGACGCCTCACCACCCGAGCGACGTTCGTCGCTACACGCGTTGCAATGCAAACATCTTACCCCGCTCCCGAGGTGCGTAATTTGCGCGGAAGATCAACTGTACCCGTAAACGACACCGCACTTTGCCTCGCCCTGAAGACCGTTCCAACCGGCTGTCCTTGGGTCTTTCCAACAGGCAGTTCGCTGGGAAGACCGCTGAAGAGTATCATCAGCCCAGCGTCTTATCGCGGGCTGAACGGCGCCGATGCCAGTGCGGTCGTGATCAACATTCCGTCAGCGGTCCTTGCGACGAAATAGGCCGCCCCGTTCGCGAATGCGGTCCAGCAGTCGAGGGCGATCGGACTCGGCCTCGTTGGCGCCGTCGGCCGGGCCCGAGTTGCCTGTGTCCGTAGCGTCGGGAGCGGCAGCGTCCTCGCCAGCGTTGTTGGCCCGCTCTTCCGCGCGACGCTGCCGTCGTTCGCGGAGACGGGCGCCGAGCTCACCGGCTTTTTGCAACAACTGGCTCAAGTCGACGTCCTCGTCGCCCAGCGATTCGACAACGTCCTGCAACAGGTTGGTTGCCGCCTGGCCCACCTCAACCTTGGGCTCGCTGAGCGTCCCGGTGATCGGCAGCGAGATTTTGGGCGAGCCGAGTGCCTGCAGCACGGGGCCTTCGCCAAGCCGATCGATCGGCAAGTCGGTCTCGAGCAGCAGATCGAGCGATTGGTCGAATCCAAGGCTGCCGCTGGTGTGCAGCTGCAGGGCAGGCAACACTCGCGGCAGTCCGAAACGCACTCCGTCGTGATGCACTCGCCCGTCAGCCACTGCAAACTGCACTTGGCAATTTTCCATCAGGTGGATGGTCAGCAGCTTGGACGAGTCCTGCTTGGCGAGCCGCGAGACTTGCACGGCGATCTCGCGGAGCAGCGGCCCCTCCACCTCCGCGCGAATGGCGGCCACATTCAGCTCGCCAGTCACTCGGGAGCGTTCGGGATGGTTGGTGTCGATGCGGCATTCGTCGAGCGCCAGCTCGCACTCTCCGTCGGCGTTCACGGCGCCGACCAGCACCGGCAGCACATACAGCAGCCCGGCGTCGACGAGAGCCGGCGTGACTTGCAGCTTGCACACGCGACCGGGCTCGATGGTCAGGCTCGCGTCCTCGCCCTGCCTCTCAATCAGCAGCCGCGGCGATGCGCTGCTGACAACTTCCTGCCACTCTTCGACCCCCTCGGGACGCAGCGACACCCGGGCATCCTCGACAATCACCTCCAGGCGGCTGTCGCGGCCCGGCTTGAGTAGTTTGCCCAACAGGCCGCTGTCGGGCTTGGTTTCGGAGCTGGCCGTGGCAATTTCGCGGAGCCCGTCCGCGGTGACTTCCAATTGAAGCTGCGGCTGCTTGAGCCAAAGTTTGCCCTTGTCGGCGCCAGCCCAAAGCAAACCCCACAAAGATTTCTCGGTTCTTGCCTGCGTCAGGCGGAGGACTGGGCGCCCCTCGGGTGTGTCCACCTCGATGCCGTTGACCTCGAGGCTGCTCCACCAGGAGGCTCGCACCCCGCCGACGCGAATATCCAGGTGAGTCTCCCCGGAGAGTCGGCGAGCGATCCACTTGGCGCAGATGTTGCCCCCGAGTTGCGGACCCAATAGTCCGGCGCCAACGAGCACGACGAGCACCACCGCGCTGCGACGAAGCCATTTGCGGCGCCGCGTTCCCGACACGCCTCCACCGGTTGTGGAGGACGAGGCCCCCGGGGAGCCACCCGAAGGACCGTCCGCCGGCGCCTCGCTCAACTCCGAACCGGGCGCGGCCTGCGATGCCTGAATCTGCGCAGCTTCAAAAGCCAGACGCTCCGGATCCACGGCCTGCGGATCCACGGCTTGCGGATCGCCATCCTGGCCATGCTGACCATGCTGATCCGCTGCCGCATACGACGACGCGCCAGGATGCTTCCGGGAAGGTGGGTGGGACACGAGCAACTCGGGTTAGGAGGCTGCAACCAGTCGGGCCTCCATCGCTGGCGACCCTTGTGAGGCCCTTGTTGATCGGGCCTCCATCGCTGGCGACCCTTGTGAGGCCCTGTGGACCGGCAGAGGAATTTCGGATGCCGTTGACGAATCCGGACCGCCGCTAGTTGGTGACGACCCAAATGTTGCGATACACCACCGGGTTGCCGTGCCCTTGGAGGTAGAGCGGCGCCGGCTCGGGGCCTTCGGCCTGACGGCCCGGTGTCCCGTTGGGGAGTTCCAGATCGTCGTGGATCACTACGCCATTATGCTTGATGGTGGTTCGCGCGTTGGCAATCTTCTTGCCATTTTCGTACTTCGCCGCGGTGAACTCGACGTCGTAGGTCTGCCAGACGAGCGGAGGCAGGCACATGTTCACGGCCGGCTCGGCGATCGAGTAGATGCCCCCGCACTCGTTGTTCTTTCCGTCCAGCCCGAATGAGTCGAGCACCTGCACCTCGTAGCGACTTTGCAGATACATGCCGCTGTTGCCGCGTGCCTGGCCGCGCGCCTTCGGCTTGAAAGGCGTGCGGAACTCTAGATGGAGCGTATGGTCGCCCAGTTTTTGCTTGCTGTCGCAGTCCGCCAGCAGCAACCGCTCCTGAACGATTTTGCCGTTGTTAAAGTGCTCGGCCGAGGAGCCGTCAAACAGCACCGTGGCGCCCTCGGGCGGCTTGGCACCCAGCGTCGGGCTCTTGCGATCCGCCTTCTTGAGCTTGGCGTACACTTCGGCGCCGTCGGTCACCGTCACTTCGCCGTCGGCAATTTTCACCTGCTTGCCCTTGATCTCGCCACGGACCACGCCGTCGTCGCCGCGCTGCACGGCGCCCTTGATCGTGTCTTCGCCGCGGCTCCAGCCCGCGCCCGGCAATCCGTTCTTATAGACCACCACGTCAAACTTGCCGTCGCCCAGCGCGATCACCTGCATGCCCAGGGCGAGCTCGTCCCGCTGCTGCAACGATCCGAGGTACTCGCCTTGAGTCTCGTAGTCCGCCCCTGCCTTGGCGGGATCGGTGAATAGCTCCTGGTCGTTGTCGTCCGCGGCAGCGCAGCGCACAAACACCAAGGAGGCAAACAGCACTGCGAACGGGGCAAATCGTCGGAAACGGGTCATGTCGGTGGCGCCTTGAATCGAATTGGGTGGGTGATCGGTGTCGAGACCATTGTCCCGGGCGGAGGCCGCATTGAAAAGCTGCTCTTGGCAGAGGCGGCCATTTTGCGGAGCGCTCTCCGGCTCAGCCGCGTCCCCACATCGGCATGCCGGTGGCCATCACGGTGATGAACGGCACGTTGACATCCAGTGGCAACGAGGCGAGATACGCAACCGTGTCGGCGACATGCTGCACGTCGAACGTTGGCTCCACTCGCGTTTCTCCATCCGCTTGCAGCACGCCGTGCTTCATCCTCGCCGCCATGTCGGTTTCGGTATTGCCGATGTCGATTTGGCCGCAGGCAATATTGAAGCGGCGGCCGTCGAGGTTGGTGGACTTGGTGATGCCGTTGACCGCATGCTTGGTCGCGGTGTAGACCAGCGAGTGGGGGCGAGGCGTGGTGGCGGAGACCGACCCATTGTTGATAATCCGGCCGCCGATGGGGTCCTGAGCCTTCATCATTCTCACCGCCTCGCGAGTGCAGAGGAACACTCCGGTGAGATTCGTGCTGACGACGCGCTGCCAGTCGGCCAGCGAGAGCTCCTCGACCGGCGTCGCGGGCACATTCACGCCCGCATTGTTGAACAACACGTCGAGCCGTCCGTAGCGCTCGCGCACGAGGTCGAACAAACCTCGCACCGAATCCTCGCAAGTGACATCCGTGGGCGCCACCAAGCAATCGCCCGCGACATCGCTCGACTCCCCGGTCGCCTGGGCCTCATCAGGGTCGCCTGCTTCCAAACCCCGATCATCACAGGCTGGCAGCCTGTGCCACGTTGCCATTTGCGCCGTCTCCTCAAGCGTCTCGCGGCGGCGGCCGGCAAGCACCAATCGGTGCCCCTGCCGGGCCAGGGTCAAGGCACATTGCCGTCCGATTCCCGACCCGGCGCCGGTGACGACGATGATCTTGGGCGCGATGCTCATTGATTGATTCTCCTCATTCCTCTTTGAATTTCACAGCATTAATAGAAAGTGCCGTCCACGGCTTCGCAACCGCCGAGCGCAGTGGCGGATGGTGATTCGACGGACAGCGAGCGGTGTCAGACTGTTGTCCCGGCTAGCCACATTTCTGCTCGTTGCGTGGCTGTTTCTCTCCCGTTCTGCGACACGTCGGACGGACTGTTGTCACAACCGCTTGTTAAGCTGCGCGCAGGGGCAATCAACACTTGGGATGGGAACGAAGCGAAAGGAGTCATCGTCATGTGGAATGTCAGTCAGCAGCTGGTCGCAGGGGAGATCGTCAACACGTGCCTGAATCAGGTGCACGGTTGGGTGCGACTTACAGCCTTGGAGACGCCGGTCTATTTGAATCTGACGGGCAACATGAGCCTTGACCTGGCAGGGCGCCGCATCACGTTCGAGCGGCTGAATGGCTCGCCACGGCGAGCGGGCAGGGCGGACCCATCCGGGGCGAGAAACTCCCCCTCTTCGCAATCGTTCGATCTGGCGCGGCAGCAAATCGGCCCCACCGGCGACATGACGATTCGCGACGGAGTGCTGACCTTGGAGTGGCACGGACAGAATGGGCACGTGCTGGCTCGTTGCCGGCCCACCGATCTGCAGGTCAGCGACCGGAATGAGCGATTTACGCGCTCGACGCTCGACCTGCACGCGATCCCGAGCAGCGGGCTGGAGGACGGGTTGTTCTCGGGCATCCCGACGGTCGCGGAGCTGGAGCCCCATCCGACGCCGCGGGATTGGGATGATCAGTTCGCGCTCTTGGATGCCATGTTGTCGGACTCCGGCAAAGAGGTGCCCGTGAGGGAGCTCTTGTCGGATCACTTGGTGTTGCCCGTGCCTGGGAGTCTGACTGCATCCATCGCAGGCGACCCTTGTGAGGCCCGGTCGACTGGTCGGGCCTCCATCGCAGGCGACCCTTGTGAGGCCCGGTCGACTGGTCGGGCCTCCATC
>JAGQPF010000253.1 GCA_020426845.1 Planctomycetales bacterium | reverse complement strand
GACCCAGACGGGTGGGGAAATTTGGTTGTCGCCGACCCAGACGGGTGGGGAAATTTGGTTGTCGCCGAACTGCGCGCTTCCGGGAAATTCAATTGTCGCCAGCGACGAAAATAAACGTCGCTATACATTGGTCCGAGCCGGCGTTCCCATTCTGCAACAGTACGAGGCACTTCAGCCGACACAACGAGTCAAGACTCGCTCCAGTTTGGAAGATTGGGATGCCTACTGGAATTCCGACGAGTCCACGATTCAACAGGCAGACTTTGCGTTTGTTACGGATGACCTTTGGAAACGCATCGAGTCTGGAGACGAGGCCTTCGGACCCCGCGAATTTCAGCGGATGCCGGACGCCTTGCGAAGGCATTTCGGGGCGGAGCTAGGCACGGTCGGCCCAGGCTCCGCCTATGAACAATGGAAGAGGTCGCCTCAATATCAAACCTGGCTCAAGCATCCGTTGTTCCAGTAAGCGTCTGGGTGGCTCGGGCGGACCACGTCGGACCACGTCGGACCATCGACCTTCTCGGGATGGAGCCGCATCTCATGGCTCTCCAATTTTTTTGGATTTGGCGTGATAGAAATCTCTCCGGCCGGGGAATTTTCAATATATCCCCGTGTCCGAATTGCTTCGCCTGTGTAACGGGGATGCTTTCACCTCATCCCATCGGAGTTCCCAATGCTTCGTTTCATCTGCTTCTTCGTTGGTATCGCAGTTCTCGCCCTGCCGAATCCGTCACATGCACAGAAGTCGATAGCCAACGTTCAGGGCGGCTATATTGGCCTCGCGAACCTCGGGGACGTGACCGCTTCGATGACGGCCAATCTTACGGTCCAGGACAATGACAATCGCCGGTTCGTGGGTGAGTTATCGCTCTTTCAAATCGACCCGATTGATTTCCCTGTGGCAGGCACGATCGCCGCTAGCGACAAGTGCAAGATAGTCGCGGACTCCAAGGACAAGATTGCCTTGCTCTTGAATTGGACCAACTTCGGTGGCGGAGCTGCTGTGCTTGCCGGAGCTGGCAAGGTGGTGATCAATCACGAAGACCAGTTCACAGCCGGGCTCTTGCGTCCGTTTGACGATCTGGGCGTGAACTGGGGGGACGGGTTCCGTGGATCGGCCGCTTTTGTCAGTGCATTCGATGGCTCACGGTCGAGGCTGCCTTTGGATTTGAGCGGCCTGTCCACTGGACTGTTTCAGGGCTCGATCGTTGATGCGGACCCGATCGACTTTGTCGGAACGAGCAGCCGCGACGGATCCGCTGTCCTGCTTGCCGTAGGTGACGGCACGATCCTCACCATCTCCGGTCAGGTCCGAACCAACGAGCGCGGCCTGCCGGTCGGCATCGACGGCAGCTACCAAGTGCAGACCGATCTCGGCAAGCTGCTGGACACCGGGCTGGTGTTTCTCGAGCAAGACAACTGAATTCGGAACCCATTGCTCACTGAAATAGCCAGCATTCACTGAAAAGGTAGCCCGAAGCGTCAGCGAGGGATTGAATCGCCAATCCCTCCCACGCGAAGTCGGAGCCGTAACGCAATCGAAGATGATTGCCGAGCTCCGGTGACTTGCTCGAAGCTGCCGCCAGATCGGCGACGAGTGCCACACAGCTGTCTCACCTGACCGCATTTCCGCACGGTGATGCGACCAATCCCGGCTAAGTTGCAGGTTTGACCTGTTGCCAGGGAATTCAGGGAGGGCCGCGACATGCCGGACAAGGCGCGCTGTGAGAAGATGGACCCGACGCAGATCCAGACCCATCATGTCTGGAGCCGCTGCGTCCAGAGCATCTGGCTGTTGGGAGTCGACCGGCAGACAGGCGTTGACTATGGCTACCGGCGGCACTGGATGGAGTCGCTGATCGAGTATCTGGCCTCCGTGTTCGCTGTCGACGTCGGAGGCTACCACGTGCTCGCGAATCACTCATAATGCCCTCCTTGACGCGTTTAGCGCCTGACCGTTATTCGGGTATGGTTGGTGTGATGAGGGTCTTGGGTGTCGTGCGGCACCAGGGGCCCCTTTGATGT
>JAGQPF010000252.1 GCA_020426845.1 Planctomycetales bacterium | reverse complement strand
CGCTCGAGATCGCGGGTCGTGCGTTTCGATCGCGCCTGGTGCTTGGCACCGGCAAGTACCACGATCTCGACGTCATGACCCGTGCATTCGAGGTGTCGGGCACCGAAATGATCACCGTCGCGTTGCGGCGGGTCGAGTTCGATGCTGCCGGCAAGTCCAACCTGATCGACGCCATCGACCCCGAGCGCTACCTGCTGTTGCCCAACACGGCCGCCTGCTACACCGCCGAGGAAGCGATCCGCACCGCGCGGCTGGCGCGTGAGCTCGGCGGTTGGAACTGGGTCAAACTCGAGGTGATCGGTGACCCCGACACCCTCTTCCCGGACACGGTCGAGTTGCTCAAGGCAACCGAGGTGTTGGTGAAGGAGGGCTTCGTGGTGTTGCCCTACACCAACGACGACCCGATCACCTGCCGCAAGCTCGAGGATCTCGGTGCCGCGGCGGTGATGCCGCTCGGCGCTCCGATCGGCTCGGGCATCGGCATCCGCAACCGCGCCAACCTGCGCATCATCATCGAACGCTCGAAGGTTCCGGTGATCGTCGATGCCGGGGTCGGCACGGCGAGCGACGCTGCGATCGCGATGGAGTTGGGCGCGTCGGCGGTGCTGATGAACACCGCGGTTGCAGGCGCCAAGAATCCGGTGCGGATGGCGGCCGCAATGCGGCGCGCAGTCGAGGCCGGCTGGCTCGCCGCCGGCGCCGGACGGATCCCGACAAAGCTCTACGCTTCGGCCTCCTCGCCGTTGACGGGCCTGATCGAGTAGGGAAGGGACTGAGGGACTAAGGGACTATGGGACTTTCGGATCCCGTCGGCCTCGTCGCCGCTGACAGGCCTGATCGGGTAGGGGCGGCGAGCGGAATCCGACTCTGAAGTCCCTCAGTCCCTCCCTCCGCCGGACGGTCCAGCTCGCCCAATACCTCTTGCCTTGAGCCCCGATCTCGGCTAGTATCTGTGGCTCCGCGGCGTTGCCGCACAGCTCCTTGCAGCCATAGCTCAACTGGATAGAGCGACAGACTACGGATCTGTAGGTTGGGGGTTCGACTCCTCCTGGCTGCACCATGCATTTTCAAGGGCTCGGAAGCCGTGAGGTTCCGAGCCCTTTTGCCGTGGGAAGCGTCGCCTAGTCGGTAGACGCCGTAATCGAAAGGGGCCGGTTCGATTTCCCGCAAGAGTCGGCGCCCGAACTCTCAGGCCTTTGCCTGACTGGTGTTAGCATCCAGGCAGTGTCCGCTATGGCCGCCAAGTACCTACCGCAGACTCTTAGCAACCCGCCTCTGGTGGAGACGGTCACGGAGTTTCGCTTCCACTCACTGCCAGTGCCCGAACTGATGCCGAGAGTGATTGCGAAGTTCGCTAACCAATACCCGAGCTTTGAGGCGCTACCCGCGGGCCTCGCAGCGCCATGGTTGGAGGAAGGAGTTGCGGTTCCCAAGTACGCTCCGGCGTTCCGGTTTTCGGGAGGCAACGGTTTTCTCGCCGTGGGCAAGCAGATGATGGCCATTGGCGCGGAGCGCCCGTACTCTGGTTGGGAAGCCTACAGGGCGGCAACCACTGAGCTTCTCAGCTGCGCATCGGCTGAGCTGGTGGGCCTACAGGCGATCATCATGAGGTACACAAACATGCTGCCTCCCGCGGCCCCCCTTCTCAGCGGGGTTAACTGCTCCTTCGCGATGGACGGGCCGGCTGGGGAGGTCGT
>JAGQPF010000251.1 GCA_020426845.1 Planctomycetales bacterium | reverse complement strand
TGTCGCCCCTGTCGGGGCTTTGCGCGCGTCGTGGCACAGGCTGCCAGCCTGTGAAGATTGAGATTTGCGCGCGACTCCCTGGGCTTGCGCCGGCTTGCGCCCAGGGCTAACGTATGTCGCCCCTGTCGGGGCTTTGTGCGCGCCGTGCGGTTCACGAACTCGCGCGCGGGGGACGCGAGGTTCCCCGAGCTTGCGCTCGGGGCTAACTTCTGTCGCCCCTGTCGGGGCTTTGCGCGCGGGCTTTGCAACTGACCGCTAGCTCGGGCCTTGAATGGTCAGGGCGGCGGCGGCGAAGGCGATGCCGAGAATATTCAAGAGCACGATCATAAAGCCGACGCCAACGATCGTGCGAATGCCGTCGTCCCAGGTGTGATGCTCGCCACGACCGTGGGGCAGAATTCGCGCGGTGAGCACGCCGCACACCCACTTCCAATGCAACATCACATGCACCAGGATGCCGATGCCGAGCACGCATTGCGAGATGAACTGCACATTGGCCCAGTGATCGTACCCCCATCCCCAAAGCTCCCAGCCCAATGCAGCCGTGCCCGGAGGGAACAGGAAACGCAGCACGAATGAGGTCCAAAGGTCGACCAGAAACACCACCAGCAGGAAAACGTCCAGCCAGAAGTTGACGAGTGTCCGCTGCATGGAAGGGCTCACCTTCAAAGTTGCCGTTCGAAGTTGATTCATCGTATCACCTCGCCTTCTCTGTTGAAGGGGACCTGCGCTCCCCCGCGTCCCGACGAGGCCAGGCGAATGCCGATCGCCGGTGATCGGAACCAAGCAACCGCCGGGGCTGCGCGACGCCATCCCTCGCTGACGCTTCGGGTTTCCTTCACGATGCCCAAGACAGGATCAAGCAGCCGACCGGGGCTGCGCGACGCCATCCCTCGCTGACGCTTCGGGTTTCCTTCACGATTCCCAAGACAGGATCAAGCAGCCGACCGGGCTGCGCGACGCCATCCCTCGCTGACGCTTCGGGTTTCCTTCACGATGCCGAGCGCTGGACTGCCATGCTGAAGCCTAGGACAGGCATATCGGCGTGCTCCCGCCTGAGACGTGTCGGCGCGTGCGGAGAGCGGGCGTTGTTCAGTATGGACCGGGGAAACGTCACGACCGCGCCGCACAATGCGTGTTTCGCTCCCGCATCGGGCAGTTCCGATTGCCAGTGAGGCTTTTCCACAGGTTGTTACGGTTTGAAAAGCGATGCGTCGACTTTGATGTCGCCGAGGTCGTTGGTCCCGTCCGCCTCGATGGCTAGTTCGACGCGTCCCTTGCTCCACTCAGCCTTGCCGCCAGCCAACTCAACTTCGTCGATCCCGCTGCCGAGCTCGTGCCAGACCTGAAACGTCCAGGTGCCGGAGGGCAGGTTCTTGATTTCGAACTCGCCGTTCTCGTTGGTCAACGCGTAGTAGGGTGTGTCCATCGGCATCACCCAACCCTTCATCCAAGGGTGAATGTTGCAGCTGACCGGAGCGGGACGGCGCTCGGCGGACTCGAACTTGCACTCCATTTTGCCTCCGACCGGAATCGTTTGGTTGAAGGAAGTGTTCTCCGACGGGGCGATGTTCGTGTTGTGACCGACTTCGTCACTGTTTTTGATGATCAGGGTCTGACTAGTCTGAAGCAGACAGACGTGGGGAGCAAATCGGCACTGATTGTTGTCCAACACCACTTGCTCGGCGGCGCCGGCCGCATAGGACTCGTGCGCCGACGGCATCTGCTCGCCGCGCTTCGCATAGAGATACACCACCACATTGGCGATGCCCTGGTTATCCTTGTTCACCAACAGCGACTCGTCATGGATATCGTGCTTGCCGCAGTACTCACGATCTTGCGTGATCGTGAGCGGAGAGGGGGTCGGCGCATCGCCGACGAAAGCAAAACGCCCTTTGAGCGTTCCCCAACCTCCCGCTTTCGGCGACGAGGAGCTGGGGGCAGGCTTGGGCGCCTTGTCCGTGCCCTCCGATGACGGCGGAGTTTTCTCTCGGTTGCCCGAGCCCGAAGTTTTGGCCGTGGTCTTGGCCGGTGGCGTCTCGGAGCCGCCACCACAGCCGATCGCCGCTACCAGGCCCCCCAACATGAAACAGGCGACAATGTGCTTTCTCATCAAAACATGCTCCTTGATCAAAGTTCTTCGCAAAGTTCCTCATAGGCGCGAACGCCGATGTCAGTAACGCCGGGGAAAGCAACCGGCATGCCAGAAGGGAACAACTCTGCAATCCGACTACGTGTCGCGATCTCGTGATATTTGCGAGAAACGTCTCGCGCGCCGCTAGCGTGCGGATTCGCCCGGGGCCGTGCGAAATCGGGCGACACGTGCCGCCGGCAAGATCCAGCGGACCCGCGACTGTTGAGCGATTTCGCGCGACGCCCTTGCCGACCGAATATTGTTCGTGCAGCCAACCGTTGCGCAAGGTCGCCGTGAATCCGACGCGCGCCTCGTCAAAGACACCATGCTGTCAGCAAAGAATGTGATGTCTTGATCATTGACACGACGCATCGCTGCTTCGCTGCGCCCGTTTGTCGCACCAGCCCGTTCTAATTTCCGCTCGGCAACGGCGCACAACATGCTAAGCTGGTCCGCCAAGTACCTGAGTGATCACGCGACGCGTCCGTTTGCACCATGGCGCCATGGGTGTTGGATGCAGGCGCATTCGGTATCATCAGGCGCCATCGGACATAAACACGGTGATGAAGCAACGGATTCACGTATGACACGCTCCCACGGTATGAGTCCCGCCCCAAACCGTCGCTCGACGGGTTGCCCGTTGGAGGCAGCATCTTCCAGGGCCCCTCGGCTGCTGTTTCTTTCGCAGCCAACGCGCATCGTCGCTTGCGGATGCTTGCTCGCCTTGCTGCTCTCGGCCGGATGCAACCGGCCCGTCGAGCTAGCCTATTCATCAACCGAAGAGTTGAAGGAGTTGCCCGCGAGTCATCAGACTCAGATCGGCGAGCATCTGCGACGGTTCTTCGGCACACCGCAGAACCCGCTGTTGGCGATGCCCACGGAGGACGAAGAGGCAGAGGGCGGGCTCACCAACTTGGTCGACAAGGATCGACTAAAACATGGAGCGGCGGTGTTCCGCCAGCGTTGCGCCGGCTGCCACGGCATCACGGGCGATGGCGCCGGTGAGGCCGCGCCGTTTCTGCAACCCAAGCCTCGTGACTATCGTCGCGGGGTCTATAAGTTCACCTCGACACCCTATGGCAGCAAGCCGAACCGCAAGGACTTGGTGCGCATCATCCGCCGCGGCGCCAAAGGCACGTCGATGCCCGCTTTCCCGTTCATCTCGGATGAGGACGTCAACGACCTGGTCGACTACGTCAAATCGCTCAGCTATCGCGGCGAGTTGGAATCCGCGATGGTGCGCGTCGCCGAGGACGACTACGACGAGGACGAGGAGATTGAGGCCGAGGACTATAGCCGCGCCTACCAACGCATTCATCGGAACTGGGAGACTGCCGAGTACGAGACGGTGCTGCCGGTCACCGCGGAGCCCAAGTACGACGACGAGTCCATTCTGAAGGGGCGTCAAGCCTTTCTCGATCGTGCGTGCTCCAAGTGCCACGGCCAGGACGCCAAAGGCCAAATGGAGTGGCTCAGCGCTCAGTTTATCGCGGAGCAGGAGAGCAAGCCTGCCGGCGAAAAAGAGCAAATCAACTTCGACGCCTGGGGGCACGCGGCTCCCGCCGCGGACTTGACCGCGGGCATGTTGCATGGCGGACGACGGCCCATCGATGTCTACCGCCGCGTGTACACCGGCATCAACGGCACGCCGATGCCCGCGTTTGGCCAAGCGTTGTCCGCAGAGCCCGAAACGATCTGGAACATCGTCCATTACGTCATTAGCGTGATCGAAAATCGGCATGTGGAGGGACTGGATCAACTGAAGCCGAAGCCACTGCCCAACGCGACCGACTCGGAGAACCCGGAGGCGACATCGACCGACACTCCGGAACCGACGTCGACCGACACTCCGGAGCCGACATCGACCGACACGCCCGAACTGAAGGACGACAAGCCCGAGCCTAAGGCCGATGACAAGCCCGAGCCCAAGGCTGACAACAAGCCTGAGCCGAAGGCCGACGACAAGCCCGAGCCGAAGGCTGATGACAAGCCCGAGCCGAAGGCTGATGACAAGCCCGAGCCGAAGGCTGATGACAAGCCCGAGCCGAAGGCTGATGACAAGCCCGAGCCGAAG
>JAGQPF010000250.1 GCA_020426845.1 Planctomycetales bacterium | reverse complement strand
CAACGAGGTGCCGCTTCCGCGTTCCCGCGCGCCGAATGGAATCGATGGCCGAGGCCATCCAGACGGTGTCGTGCTTCGCATGGTTCGCGACATCCACGCGCACGCGGATTGCCTGGCCCGCTTCGCAACGAGCCGGGTAGGTGCGACGCACCGCGAGACGCCGCATGCTTCGCGAGACGAGTCGCCAGTTGAACAGAAACGGGCCAATCATCAGCCCCGCCAGGACAACCAGCAAGTTCACCTCGCGCAGCACCGAGCCACCGATGATGAACAGCACCACAAACAGGTAATACCAGCCCTCGCGAGTGACCAGAATGTGAGGGCGATGGGACATGGCGAGCTGCGCCAAGTGAATCGTCAGATGTCGTGTGGAGTTGGTAAGGTCGCCAAGGAGGTCAGGCGGGCACGGCGATCGCCTGCACCAGGTCGCTGATGAGTTGTTCGGCCGCGTCGCGGCGCCCGGAATGTTGGAATCCTCGCATGAGCACCCGATGCGCCAATGCCGGCACCGCCAGTTGTTTGACGTCGTCGGGAACCACATAGTCACGGCCGCTAACCATTGCCAGCGACTGCGCGGCACGGTAGAGACTGAGCCCCGCGCGCGTGCTAACACCGACGTGCAAGTCCGGGTGTTCTCGAGTGGCGTGAATGATCTCCAGCAGGTAGTCGTCGATCGCGGAATCGACTCGGACCGTGCGAACCAACTCCTGCAGTCGTCCGACCTGCTCGCAGGTCAGCACCGGCTCCAGGTCGTCCACCGGCTCGCCGGACCGATGCGATCGCAGCACCTCACGCTCCTGCTGAGCGTCCGGATAGCCGATCGAGACTCGCATCAGGAAGCGATCGAGCTGGCTCTCGGGCAGCGCATAGGTGCCTTCGAATTCGAAGGGATTCTGTGTCGCGATGACCATGAACGGGTGCGGGAGCGCGTGGGTGACGCGGTCGGTGGACACCTGGCGGTCGCTCATCGCCTCCAGCAACGCGCTTTGCGTGCGCGGCGGCGCCCGATTGATCTCGTCGGCCAGCACGATGTTGGCGAACAGCGGACCGCGATGAAACACAAACTCGCCACGCTGCGTATGAAAGACACTTGAGCCAAGGATGTCGCTCGGCAACAGATCGGGCGTGAACTGGATTCGCGCAAACTCGCCCGCGACGCTCTTGGCCAATGCTTTGCCAATCAGCGTCTTGCCGACACCCGGGACGTCCTCCAGCAACAAATGCTCGCCGGCGAGCAGCGCCACCAAGCACTTCTCAATGACGTCTTTCTTGCCGAGCACCACGGAGGCGAGATTAACGCGCAGACGCTCAATCAGCGCCCGGTGGGGCGAATCTGCGGCGCCGAATCCGGGCGGGGAAAGTGGTTTGGGGGAGGGCGGGCCGCCGTTGGGCTGCACCGCTCCGGACGAGTTGTCGTTCAAGGCGAGCGAGAGAAAAGGAGGAGTTCGGAATGCCGGAACACGACGGGGGCGTTGGAATGCTCCCGCGACAAGGGTGATCGAGGCCGCTGGCTTTGGGGATTCGTCGATGTCCTCTTAAAATGAACGGAGAGCCGAATGTGCGGGCTCGCAACCAGTTGAAAAAACGCCCTAAGTTAAGTCGGAAGAGGCTGCGACGAGGGTCAAAATTGGGTGTGCCGGTCGCCGGATCAGCTGTTTTTCAACGGCCTCACGAATGACTCCTGTGGGTTGATGCTCCCGGGCTCGATTGTACAGGATATTTGTCGTGCCCGGGAAACTTCCCTTCGCGAACCGCAGCACCCGGAGATTTTCACGATTCTCCGGGTAACAGCCCGAGCGGATCAGCCCATTTACTTGCACTTTGTTGCGGCAAGCGAGTTTGGTTTGCGACAAGATGGCCAAGTTCCGATTGCCAGTTCATAATGGCAGATCGGCGCTGCCCCGATGCGTTGCCATACACCGCCATGCATCGACCGTTCCCCGCCCCGTTCCTTTTGTTGGCGACTTGCAGCCTATGGCACGCTCCCCGGCCGATCCACCTCGCACAGCGACGTTCGGGCTGACGCCCGTGGGGCGGGGGAGTGCGCGGAACGGAGCAGGGGAGACGCCGTGTCTGCCGCTCGACTCCGAGCAGCCGCTGCCATCGTTCAACGAGCACGAACTGCCTCTGCTCCGCGATGGCTTTATCGACTCCCATATCGTGATGTGCGCCTGTCCGGAGTGCCAGGCGCCCATGTCGGTGCACTTGGGAATGTTGCTGGCCGACTGCTGGCGTTGTCAGACCAGCATTGAGGTCACCGAGGAGCTGATCCGCGAGTTGCAGCGTCAACAACCCCGGCGTCAGCAGCCCCAGCCGAGCCCACAGCAACGCAGTGTGACTGCGGCGCCTGTCGCACCCGCCACGCCGCCAAGTTCGCCAAGTTCGCCGAAGCCCACCGCTCCGGCTCGATCGGCTCCGTCGGCGGAGGCCGAGCCCGCTCGCGCCAAATCGCAGCAAGCCCCGGCGCCTCCACCACCGCCCAGTCCCCAACGCCGCAGGCCACCCCAAGCTGATGCGACGTCGCAAGCGGCGCCCGCGACGGCCACGTCTCGTCGCCGCGCCCCGGTGCGCAGGAAGTCGGTCTTCGATCTGCCGCCCTGGCTGATCAGTCTCGTATTCCACATGGTGTTGATGACTCTGCTGGCGTTGATCACTTTCCCCGGCGATGACGACTCCCCTTTCATCACGCTTTCGACCGAGGTGTCGAAGGAAGTGCGAGAGGGCGGCGAGATCCACGCTCCGACGGACGAGGATCTGCAGCTCGATCTGCCGTTGCCCGAAGATGCCGACATCGACGACCCGCGCGTCCGCAAGGCCGTGCTCAAGGCCGATCAAGACGCTCGCGAGCTTCGGCTCGACCCGAACACTCCCCAGATGCCGAACTTGAATTTGGTGAAGTCGCAGATTGCCCAGCACGGCAAAGTGAACGCTTCGCTGGTGGCCCGCGATCCGCGGCTGCGTGTCGAGATGGTGCAGAAGGAGGGTGGCACGACACTCACCGAAGCCGCGGTCGCTCGCGGCCTGCGGTGGCTCTCGCAGCACCAATCGCCCGACGGCAGTTGGTCGCTGCACCGATACCATCATGTGGACGGGTGCAATTGCCGCCCCGCCGGCGGCACCATCGACAACGACAGCGCGGGGACCAGCTTGGCCTTGTTGCCGTTCCTCGGCGCCGGCCAGACTCACTTGGTCGGCCGCTATCGCGAGAACGTCTCGCGAGGCTTGCGTTGGCTGCTAAATATCCAGCAACCCAACGGCGACTTGCGCGGACGCTGGCACGGCAACTCGGGCATGTACGCGCACGGCATCGGAGCCATCGTGCTCTGCGAGGCGTTCTTGTTGACCGGCGACGAGCAGCTTCGCGATCCGGCGCAGCGCGCGCTGGATTTCATCATCAAAGCGCAGAACGACCGTGGCGGCTGGCGTTATGAGCCGGGGGTGCAGGACGGCGACACCAGTGTGCTGGGCTGGCAGCTGATGGCGCTGCAGAGCGGTCGCGCCGCGCAGCTTCGCGTGCCCGAGTCCACCTTCCTGCTATCGGGACAATTTCTCGATCTCGTCGAGCAACGGCCCAACTATCACCAGTGGATTCGACGCTGGAGCCGTCAGGTAAAGGACGGCCCCGCGCCGTTGCTCGAGTTGCTCGAGCGCAATCGATGGTCCATGGATGAAGTCGGGCTGATCGTCAACTACTTGAACGAGTCGAAGGGCGAGTCCGCCGCATTGGCGGGAATGTGGAAAGAGTACCAATCGCTTTCCCGCAGTGGCGGGCGGTACGGTTATCGTCCCGGCACGGCGCCGACGCACGTGATGACCGCCGAGGCGTTGCTCTGCCGGATGTATCTTGGCTGGAATCGGCAAGTGCCCGGCATGGAGGACGGCGCCCAATATCTGCTCGACAACTTTATGCCCCACACCGGAGCGCCGGACATCTATTACTGGTATTACGGCACACAAGTCTTCCATCACCTGGGCGGCGCGATGTGGGACAAGTGGAACGGGCGGATGCGCGACGTGCTCGTGTCGATGCAGGAGACTCGCGGTCACGAGGCCGGCAGTTGGTGGCACCCGGGCCTGCGTCACGGCACCGGGGGACGGTTGTACTTCACCTCGCTGGCCATCTGCACGCTCGAAGTCTACTACCGGCACTTGCCGATCTATCGACAGATCGACCTCAACTGATCGCGCTGCAGCCAGCTAGCCTGCAAGGCCACTAGCCTGCTTGCCCTGGGCTGCGGTGAAGAAGGCCGTTGGCCTTCAACGGCTTGGTTGTCATGCACCTAGGCGCGTATTCGGCGACTACCCGGGCCAGCGCTTCGCCCTGACCCGGGCTTTTGATGAGGAAGGCCGTTGGCCTTCAAAGTGAAAACTTGGTAATAGGCGGAGATGGCCCGGTCTGCCGGGTCACGCAGCGACACCACCAACTTCATTCGGGGTTGTGCGACTGGAGCCGCTCTGCCGCGTGCGGCACGGCCAGGTAACTGCGGTGCTTGATGCCGATCAGATCGCCGGCGGGAAATCGCACGATTTCATCGT
>JAGQPF010000765.1 GCA_020426845.1 Planctomycetales bacterium | reverse complement strand
GACCCGTTGTTCCTCTACGCCAAGCGCGGATACTTTCCTAAAGCCAAAGGGCTCAACGCGTCTCACTTTGCCGCGGAGAGGAGCAGGCCCACCCCAATCGTCAATGATGACGTCGTTGCCTTCGCGAATCTTGACGGCATCCGTCGATAGGAAGTCGGTCACGATCTCGAGCTCCGAAGGATCACCTACTTCTAGAAGCGGCGTTCCCGCGGCAAGGACCGCAGCGCTTTGTTGCATCCGTTTAAGGACACGGCCGCTGACCGGCGCGCGAACGGGAATGTAAGTCACCCCGGCATCCGATTTGCGCGAACTTCCCGCAGTGGCCATCGCTGCCCGCGCAGTTTTGAGATCCGCCCGACGTTTTGCGACGGCGGTGTTTGCTTGATCGTAGGCGGCTTGCGCGGTGCGCAGAGCAAGGCGGGCGCGATCAAGCGTCGATGTCGAGACCGTGCCCTCTTTCGCCAATTGTTCGGTGCGTGCCAGCTCTTGTTTGGCAAAATCGAGTTCGGCCTTCGCACGTGCCAGATCCGCCTCGGCCAAGCCGACCCCAGCTTCTGCTTCTGACAAAGACCGAACGTCAAGGAGCGCAGGATCCTGCGGCTGAAAAACAGCCAGGACGGTTTCGTCGGCCACAACGGGGTCGCCCACTTCCAGCTCAATGCGTTCGACGCGGCCGGCAACAGGCGCAGAAACCACGTAAACGTTTCGGATGCGCGTTTCACCTTCATCGTCGATGGTCACGGAAAGATCGCCTCGAACGACGGGTGCAATGTCAACCAACACGGGTTGCGGCAACAAGGACCAGATCACCAGCCCTAGAAATCCGACGACCGCCAGGGCGATGAACTTCAAGCGCCTATTCCAGCCCGCTATGCCGGCCATCATGTGTTGAACGGACATGAGGTAAGACATAGTTACTCCCGCGTCTTAAGAACGGAAACGAGGTCTAGGCGATAGGTCCGTTGCCGTATCAACAGTCCACAAACAACCGCCGAAAGAGCAACAACGAGGACGGAGAGCCCATATGTCGAATTCGCAATGACGAGAGGAAATTCATACATGTCCGTCTTCAGGATGGGTGACATAACCAAGGCCAGCCCGTAGCCGAGGAGGCAGCCCAAGGGCAGCGCAATAAGTGTTTGGATGCCGAGCTCGCCCAAAAGAATGTAGGCAACTTCAGCTCTTGTAAATCCCAGAACACGTAAGCTTGCCAACGCTCTAGCGCGCTCAGAGAAAGCAATTCTAGCACTGTTATAGGTAACGCCGAAGGCTATGAGCGTTGCAAATGCAGCATATATTCCAATCATGACGTACATCGTATTTTCCATCGTGGTCTGGAACCCGTCACGCGCGGCCGACGTGAGCGTCACGCCGCTGACCAATGGAATATCCTTGAGGCGCCGGTAGAGTTCGTCGACGTGGCTACTGTCCGCAAGGACGTGAATGCCGCTTACCGTCGGTCCTTCAAGCATCAAATCGTTAAGGGCGTCGATATGCATAAATGCGGTGAAGCCCATATATTGCTCCACAATTCTCGTCACCGGCATTGAGCGAATAGGCCGCCTTTCTTGCATAACCTCCACTGTGACGGCATCTCCCAAATTCACACCAAGCTCATCCGCGGTATGGCGAGAAAGTGCCAGGCCTCCGGACGGCGGCTCGACCGGGTGAATCTCCGCGTCGAGCAAACGACTCAGGTCGCCGTGCAAAACGATCCCGTTGATTGCCGTACGCTTAACGCGAGTGCCATTGTGAAGTCTTACGGAGACGGTACGTATGG
>JAGQPF010000249.1 GCA_020426845.1 Planctomycetales bacterium | reverse complement strand
GCGCGAAGCGTGCTCCGGCCGACGCCAGAGGGCTGCGCAGCGCTGCACGGGCGAGGACATGCGCCCCCGCGGCGAGCAGCCGCAACGATCGTCCGTAGCATGGGCGCCCTCGCCCGTGCGCGGCGAACAGCCGCTTGGAACCACCGATGCCCTCAGAAGAGCGCTGTGCACAAGCGTCCTCGCGCGAGAACGCCCAGGCCAAGCGGAAACACGCTCCGACTGGCGCGAAGGAGTTGCGCAGTCCTGCACGTGCATTGGCGGCGCAACGATGACACCCGTATGGCACACAACTTCTACGAATGTTTTGCCAGAACGCCGACATGCAATATGTTGCTTGGGCGATGAGGCTCCGCTCCCGAGTAAAAGCGACAGCAATGACCCATCTGAATGTGGCCCCACCATTGCACTTTCGAGGGCTTTCTCCTGACCAATGCATCAGGATCTACCGGCGCAATCTGCCTCATTGGCGTCAGGAAGGGGCAACCTACTTTGTCACTTTTAGATTGGGGGACGCGCTTCCACAAGAAAAGCGACGGATCATCGAGTCGATGCGCCGCGATTGGGAGCATGCCAATCCGCCTCCCAGAACACGCGACGCCTGGATGGCTTTCCTCCGCAAGGAATTTCGCCAAGTCGAAAAGTGGATAGACGCTGGCCACGGTGCATGCTGGCTACGTCAGCCACGCTATGCCGGCAAGATGATTGACACGCTCATGCATTCTCACCAAGTTCACTACGAACTCGGGTGCTTCGCGGTGATGCCCAATCACGTGCACTTGGTCGTGCGGCCATTCGGCGGTGTTCAACTCGAGAACCTGATCGGCGCCATCAAGACGATAACTGCCAGAGAAATCAATCGCCGGGAAGCGCGATCCGGACCACTTTGGCACCAAGAATCCTACGATCGCATTCTGCGAGATGAGGATCACCTTTGGCACGTAGTGCAATACATTGGTCGAAATCCGAGGCAAGCAGGACTTCCCAAACATGATTGGCATCGCTGGCTCAACCCGGCATGGGAGCCGTATGGGTGGCGATTTGTTGATTGATCCCCATTCGCCATGTGCTCGCTCGCACCATGCCTTGGCCAGAGCCAGAGGGCTGCGCAGTGCTGCACGGGCGAGGACGCCCATGCTACGCGCGAGACGTGTTCCGGCCGGCGCCAGAGGGCTGCGCAGCGGTGCAGGGGCGCGAGCGCGCCCACGCTGCGCGCGAAATTGTCGTGGTGCAGGCTGCCAGCCTGCAACCTGCGTTCAAGACCACAATATTCACAGGCTGGCAGCCTGCCACGGACTTGGCCGGCGCCATGGGGTAGCGCAGCTCTGCGGTAAAAAGCAACGGCCACGCTCCGAAGAACGTGGCCGTTGTGATCGATGGACGCGAATCGTTGCGAGAACGTGCAACCGCATTCGCTACGGAAGCTGCACCACCTCGCCACCGTTGCGAGTGAACAACGCCTTGATCACGGACTTGTCCACCACATCGGCGACGGCGCGAACCGAGCCATCGCAGAGGCCCATCAACATGATGCCCGGATAGACGCCACGCAGACCCGCCATCGGATTGGCGTCCTGGTACTTGTAGTCGTCCGGCTTGGTCCAGATCACCGCTGACCCGGCATTGGCCTCGACGGTCAACACCGTGTTGGACGTGCCATCGGTGATGTCGGCGATGCGAGAGGCGCGAGGATGGGTCTTGCCATTCTCTCCGTCACGCGGTCCCTGCAGGGCGGCGTCCATGGCGTCGATCGCCAGGTACGTGGTGTGCCCGGGCTGAAGCGGCACGGATGCCGTAGCATACACGCGCGGCATCATCGGAATCAGCTTCTTGTTGTGCTCGCTGTCCCACGGCTCGTCCAGATGGAACTGCTCGAATAACGCGTTCTCCTCGATGAAGGGGAGAATGTACACTCGCCAACTGAGCAGCGGCTTTCCGTCCGCGTCGGTCGTATAGCGAGCGGGGAAGCTTTTGTAGGTGTCGTGGTAGTTGTGCATCGCCAGCGCGATCTGCTTCAAATTGTTCATTGACTGCACTCGCCTCGCGGACTGCCGGGCCGCCTGAACGGCCGGCAACAGCAGCGCCACCGTGACCGGCGCCGTAGCGGCCACATTGCCGCCGGGGATCACCTGATGCTGCTCGAACTCAAAGCCGCGCTCCGTGCGCCGCGAGGCGTTGACGCCCACATCGAGGTGCCGAACGATGCTGGTCAGCGAGGGCAGCGTGGCGTAGTCGACGGGCAACTGCTCCTTCATAGCCTCGCCCGCCGCCATCCGCAGGCCGTACTGAACAAACGGGTAGGCCAACTGGCTCAATCGCCGATTGTCCGTCATGCCCAGGCTTTGGGGGTTGCCCTTCAGCACGGCGGCCACCTGCGGCTGCTCGGCAATCGACTTGGACTTGCCATCGCGGCGAAGCAGATAGGACTTCACGGCTTGCGGAAACAGCCCGACCACCACGTGGTCCTTGGTGACACACCACGACGGACACACCGGCACTTCGGCCGTGGGAATCGACAACGAATAGATGTTCTCCTCGGCAAACTCGGTCCACTCAATCTTCGGATCGCGTTTGCCTCGCGCAGCCTGGGCGGCCAGCTGCATCAGCCGCTGGGCAAACTGGTTCAATTTCCCGGCGTCCTTCACGGAAACGGTCGCCGTCCAGCCGCTCAGCAAGCCGCCATCATCCTCGTGGGTGTGAACGGTCCAGGTGTCGCCGAATGAGGCGAGCACGTCCTCGCGAACACGCATCCCCAACACTTGCTCGATTTGCTGCACGCCGGACTGGTATTGCTGCAAACTGTTGGGATCCAGCGAGCCCATCAGTTCGAGCGCCCCGTCCAGGCTCTGTCCCAAATCCAGCTTGGTGGCGAGCGCAAATAGCGACCCCAACGGAATCGGGGCCAAGTCGTCGGCAGTCAGCGTCTGTTTTGGCGCGAGCGCCAACAGACCGCGCGGCTCGCCGTCCAAGTCCAACGCCATGAATTGCGCGAAGCCACGCTCGTCGAGTCCGGTCACGCCAACATATTCACGAAAGCCGTCCAATCCGGTCGCCTGCAGCATCTGCGGCAATTGGGGACCGGCGAACGGCGCCACTTGCTTGAGAATCTCGGCCACGTCGAGCCGAGTCATGGTCGCCACGCGATCCAGAGCAAACCGGCCTCGCAAATCCGTCAGCCAGGTGGGCGCCGCGTTCTGCGCGCGAGCGATCAGCGCCTCGGCCTCGCCCTCGCCAGCGGCGACGATCAGGTAGGGCCCACGAGTGCCGAACGTGATGGGAGGTGCGCCGGGCGCCGGCGGCATCAGCTGGCGAAATTCGGCTCCGCCCACCTGCACGGGCGTTGTCGCCTGCTCCGGGATCAGCTTCAACAGTCGCGTGACCTCATTGAAGTTGTCTCCCAAGTGCACGACGAGCCCACCTTTGAATTTCGGACCATCGGGCGTGACCTGTAAATCGCGGACGTAAAACATCACGGGCCGCGTCAACAACGTGCGCACGATGGGCGGCACCAACTGGGCGGCCATCCGGGCATCCGGGTCGCGCTCGCCGGCTTTGGCCAGTCCGGTGCGAGCCAGTGCCTCGAGCTTGCGGACAAATTCCTGCACTTCAGGCTCGGCCAACAACGCCTCGGTGGGATTGTCACTGCCTTCGCGGATGGAGCCGACTCCCGCCCATTGGCTGTAAAACACGGCCTCAGCCGGCGACAGCTTGTCCAACAACGCGTCCGGCTCCGCCGGCGGCAGCGAAAGCGGAATGCCCGCCCCGCCCCCAAACAACATCGCCATCACGATGGCCATCTCACTGACGCCAACCATTGCCATTTGTCGATCCTCGAAAGTGGTCTTGCTCGATTGTTCCCGCTCGCAGCCAGGGCGCCATCCGGACACCGGGACGCCACAAGTGCACAGCATAGCCAATCCACGGTCCGGTGGGTGGCTGCGTATTCGCCAAACCGCCTTCACTCTTGGCGTTTTTTCGCGAATGAGGCCCCAAAACATCCCGCCCAGGCTCCGTCGGCGCGGCAGCCGAAAGCTCGCCCGTAGCATGCGCGCCCTCGCCCGTGCGCGGCGAGCGGCCGCATCGATCGTCCGTGGCATGGGCGCCCTCGCGCGTGCGCGGCGAACGGCCGCATCGATCGTCCGTAGCATGGGCGCCCTCGCCCGTGCGCGGCGAGCAGCCGCAAAGCACGGCTTAGGCCCGACGTTGAAGATAGGGCAGCCGGCGCAGTGGGGCTGCGCACTGCTGCACGGGCGAGGGCACCCATGCTACGCGCGAAGCGGGCCTTGGCCGGCGAAATGGGACTGCGCAGTTCTGCACGGGCGAGGGCGCCCAT
>JAGQPF010000248.1 GCA_020426845.1 Planctomycetales bacterium | reverse complement strand
TGATCTGGTCCGGAGACACGCCTGTCATCACGCTCACGGACTTCACGATCCCCACGCTCGGGACCTTCAGCTGCCGAGTATTGATCTATAACGGCAAATACGCAGGCACATGGACACACGGCGCCGTGGGCGGGCACATGTTCGGGGTGCTCAAGCCGCTTGAGGCCGACGCTGAGGATGCGGGAAAGACCGAGAAATCAGAGGACTCTGGCAAGTAGAGACGAGACAAGGGGAATTGAAATTCCGGTGAGCCCGACGTATCCGCGAGGCATCAATCCCGATGTCGTTACGAAACGGCGTTGTACGAGGGATTATCAACGCAGAGATTCCTCACGGAGGCACAGAGGCACGGAGAAAGGCTCTCCCAAATTCGCGCTCTCTTGCAAATTTCAGACTCCACGGCTCCATGCCTTTGCGGGAAAAATGAACCGGTGAGCAGCTCGAATGCCAAATGCGACCTGCGTCGCCCGTCGTTGGTCAACCGTTAATGTGTCTCGAAGACGACTTGACCAGACTGATCCGCATGTTGCCGGATTGGCTCAGCGCGGCACAGGCTCGACTGAGCGGTGATGAGACAACGGCTGCTCTATCGACGCTAGCAGCCCTGCCGTTCGGGGGTGGCACATCGATATGGCAGCGGAATGTCAGGCGCGTTGAATGGGCCATCGTGGTTCATGGGCTCGACCGGGTCAGCCTCACCGCGTTGCTTGCGCGAGACGCTGAGGATCCGGAAATCCGTAGCTCCAAGACTGCCGAACTTGCCGACATGCTAAGCACCGATGATGCCGATGATCGGGTGGATGCAATTCTCGAACGAATGCAGGAAGGGCGACAACCAAATGCGCAAGAATGTCAAATCCTGGCGATTGCAAAAGAACTGTTTCGGGCATGAGTGGAAGGAATCCGGAGAAGTTGTACGCGGCCATTCGGGGACTTACATCCGGTGCATTGGGTCAAATCTCCGCCAGATCATTGGTCGCACGCGGCGGCAAAGGAACTGATCTAGATTTGGTGAGTTGGAAACTCATGAAGCAGTGAACCCATCCCCCAATAGCGTGTCATGGTGGCATTAGCCGTTTGTCGAAGGCCGCTGCAGTTGGCGCTTGCCGATCGTGGAAAAGCCCCAAAACCTGAGCCTCGTGCAATGAAAGCAGAACTTGATGTACTGATCCAATATTTTCGTGATGCCCAAGATATTGGTGTCGCGACCATCCGTGACGTACTTCAAATGCCTCTTCCCAAATCGGGACTGGACTGGGTGCAATACTGCTGCAATCACGGAATCCAAAGGCTCAAAGAGCTGAACGGAGTTCCGATCTATGCTCACGGTTTCGGAATCGAGTTGACGCTTGGTGAGTTGACGATCGATTTTGACTGGGGCCCGAATGGTGAGCCTGACGGGTTTGACGCGTGGCGCCTTTACAACTTCACGTTGACAAATGCCACCGGAGTGGAGTGCTCACACAATGACGTTATTCAGTGGATCGATGCGGCGTTCGAAAACGGTGAACTTCATCAAGTCGGCGGCACTTACTTCGACCCGCGACGCAGGGCTGACGCAAATCGCAAGCCAACCACCGACGGGCGCCGCGATTAAGCGGTTCGCTCAAGGGCGTTGGAAGACAGCGGATCCTGCATTCGCAGCGCAAGCAGCGCCCGTTTTCCCGGAAAGCATTCAATGGCACCTCGACCGTGCATCATCGGACTAGATCAGCCGCAGTACGCATTGCTCAAGGATCGCCTTGCCGGCCCAATCTACATCCATGAGACGCTGCCACGAATTTTGGTGCGCGATGGTGAATTGTTCGTCGAGTCGCCCAACGGATTTCGATTGACACCGGTTTCGAGAGTCGTGTTTCACGGAATCTTTGAAGACGACCACGACTTGATTGGCGGGCTGGCATTGTGGGGTGGCCCATGCCTGCCCAACGCCAAGGCAATGATGGACTGTAGGCTAAAACTGCCATGCTTGGTTCGCGCGTTGCAGTTTACGCAATTCGCGTCACCGGCTCGCGGCTACGCCAGTCCCCATGTGGAATACGCCACCGACGTGGAGCGCGTGGCGAAGTGGGGGAACTGGCATTGCGGTGAAAACAAGGCGCGATTCACCGACAAATTCGAATCGCCGGAATCCGCCATTATTGAACGCTATTTGGCGGGACAAGCGCATCGCGTGGTAGTGATCGGCGATCGCAATTGGCAGATCAAGCTGGAGGGCGATGGTTGGCTCAAATCGATTCACCATCCGGCCGCCTGCTTCGTCGAGCCCGATCCGCGGCTTGTCGCTGACACTCAGCGTGTTGCTCGTGGTTTCGGTCTCGAAATCGCCGCGAACGACTACGTGGTCGCCCCCGATGGCCAGCCTCATCTGCTCGAGGTCAATCACATCCCGAATGTCACTCGATTTCCGGAAATATGGGACGCCTATTCCGACTATGTTATCGAGTGGCTCCATCGATCCGAGTGACTCTTCGGCTAATTGAAGCCAATGCGATCGACGCGTGGTCTGCAGCCGCTTGCAGTGGATTGCAAGGGACTGCACGCTTTTCTGGCAGAGGGGCGCTCCGCTCGGCAGCCCGATTGCCGTGTTTCGCCCCACGTTTTCCCCCTCGAAATCGCTTTTCGCAGCGTATTCCCCTTGAGTGGCGAAGTTGGCGCGGCGCGGAGCCGGCACGTCGATTGCATCTATGGATGGCAGCCTCTTCAAGCCGGGCAGGGTTTGCCCGCGCCGAAAGTGGCAATCCCTCCATTGAAAGGAGCCCTTCTCATGTTACACGTCCCTGCTTT
>JAGQPF010000247.1 GCA_020426845.1 Planctomycetales bacterium | reverse complement strand
GGTCAACCGGGCCTCACAAGGGTCGCCTGCGATGGAGGCCCGACCCGCCCCTCTCACACGCTGGTGGATGGTGCCCGAGCCGTGGCCGTGCATTTGCCTGCCAGCGGCTGGACAGCCAACGCCGAGGGCTGGCTCGAAGGCAGCGGACAAGGCCACGACCTATTGGCGTCGTTGGCGCCGCTGACGGATGACTTTGAACTGTCGGCCGAAATTCGGCTCATCGGCCAAAATCGCTCCGCCGCCTCCTTTTTTCTGAACACGGACCACTTCGGTTTTGAAGGCGCCTCGGACACCATCTACGTGTCCGGGCCTCAATTCGGCCCCGTCAAGCTGCTGGCCAAACCCGAGCAGTTTTTCGCCGCCGAAAGTTGGTTTCGCTTTGACGTGCGACGAGCCGGCCAACGGCTCTCGTTTGCGCTCGATGGCAAGCCAGCCTGGGACACCGATCTACCTCCCAACTATTCCATTGGGCAACTCGGGTTCCGGCCCTGGCGAGCAAAGATGCAGCTGCGGGCCGCGCAATTGACCGGCCCCGCACAGCCCGTGGCGGCTCCAGCCGCCAAGTCGTACACCTTGCCCACACTCGACCTGGCAGAGCAGACACACCGGCAAACCATCGTCGATCGCGAGCCGGGACAGTACCTCGGTCACCCCACAACCGCGCTGCTGGAAGACGGCAAAACCATGCTGTGCGTTTATCCCAAGGGACACGGGCGAGGTCCGATTGTTTATAAACGCAGCAACGATGGAGGTCGCACCTGGTCGGATCGACTGCCGACCCCCGAGAATTGGTCAACCAGTCTCGAAGTGCCGACGCTGCACCGCGTCGTGGACGCTGAAGGCGTACGAAGGCTCATTATGTGGTCCGGGCTCTACCCGGCGCGATTGGCCGTCAGCGAAGACGACGGCGCCACGTGGTCGCCGCTGAAGCCCGCCGGCGATTGGGGCGGCATCGTGGTGATGGGATTTGTCGAGCCGGTGGAAAAACCGGGCCGGTATCTCGCCATGTTCCACGACGACGGACGGTTCTTTGAGTCCGAAAACCGGCAACAGAAGCCCGTCGTGTTCACCCTGTACAAGACCTTCTCGGATGACGGCGGACTGACCTGGTCCCGCCCCGAGGCCGTCTTCACGTCCAGCGACGTACACCTCTGCGAACCCGGCTGCGTCCGCTCGCCCGATGGCAAGCAGCTCGCGGTGCTGCTTCGCGAAAACAGTCGACGACGCAACTCGCATGTAATTTTTTCCAACGACGAGGGGCGGAGTTGGACGAAGCCGCGAGAGTTGCCACCTTCGCTGACCGGAGACCGCCACACGGGACGCTACCTGCCCGACGGCCGACTATTCATTTCCTTCCGCGACACCACGCTCATCAGCCCCACCAAGGGTGACTGGGTGGCGTGGGTCGGCAAGTACAGCGACATCGTCGACGGGACAGAGGGCCAATATCGTGTGCGGTTGATGAAGAACCACAAAGGCGGCGACTGCGCGTACCCGGGCGTCGAACTCCTGCCCAGCGGCGAGATTGTCACCACGACCTACGGTCACTGGAAACCGGGCCAACCGCCTTACGTCGTCTCGATCCGCGTCTCCGGCAAAGAACTGGACGAGGAGGCCAGCCGCCTGGAGAAGAAAGAGACCAAGTAAGGACCAGCTGCCTCAACCATCTCGTCGTGTTTCAGCCGTGCGTGTTTCGGCCGTGGCAGATCACTTCTCCTCCGCCACCGGATCGCGTCGCAGCGAAAATGCGGTGAAATGCAAACCGGTGGGGCCGTCCGCGACCATCGCACCGCCGGGCGCGAGGTACTTAGCAATCGCCTCAAATGGCGGCAACGGATGCTCCGTGAGAGCTTCGTAAAATGCCTTGACGGCCACGTTGCCCTGGTCCGCGCCCAATTTCAACTGCGCCATCAACTCCGGCGAGCGAACCGTGGAGTAGATGCCGCGGAGCGCCTCGTGGGGCCGGTTGAACTGTAGACCGCCGGGCTCCGTGCCGCGCAGGTGGCGGCCAATCTTGCCGTCAACCAGCTTGAATTCCAAATCTTCGGCGAGCCCGCCGCCATTGCGGTTGGTCTTGATCGCCTCCTGCATCAGCAATTCGCTGTCGGTGATCAGCAGGTAGTCGCCCACGACGCCGATGCTGGGCGTCGGGCGCCGCATTTCCACAGGCGGCTGGCGAGGAGTCCGGTTCGGGTCCTGCTCGGCCGGCTGCGCCTCGGGATTGCGATTGCGATTGCGGTTGCGGCGACGTCCCTGGCCGTTCGGCAAGCGGTAGTACTCGGTGCCGAGATGCGAGGCAGGCATCATCGAGTCGACAAACTTCAGTGAGAGCTCGTCCAGCAACAGCCGCATGTCCTTCGGTTCATTCACCTGAATCGCAACGAGACGGGATTCTGAGTTGAATCGCAACGGCGGCTCCATCCAGGTGATCATGCTCACGCGGCCGGCGAGTTGCCGGAGGATGTCCTTTTGAAAATCGATCCCCAATCGCTGATCGAGTCCGCCCTGAATCATTCGCCCCGTCGTGCCCTCGCCTCGCACGGTGTCGATGATGTTGGCCAGCGCGGTGTAGCTCTGGCGGACATCCCAGTATAACGTCGCGTAGCTGGCGACATTTCCGGGCACCCAGCGCTCGGGCGTGGTGTCACCCTTCTTCATCGCGATCAGCTTCAGCACGCCATCGCGCGGGTCGTCCAAAAGCAGGTGCCCGTGCGCAATGCTCTCAAAGTCCTCGACGCCGACAATCAGCGAGCCGCCGACGCCCTTGACACCATAGACGCCCAGCGGCTCGAGCAACGCCAACACCGCCAACGCGCCGAGATTGCCGCGTGTCCCCATGCGGACGAATCCCAGCGGGTCCACATACAACGTGGCGTGCGGTCGCTCGCCCTTCGCCCCCGAGCATTGTTTCATGATCGTGACGTAGGAATCCTTCTTGGCCAGCGTCTTGGCGTCGTCGACCAGACCGTCCCAATGGTCGAGCAACGCATGAGCCAACTCGGTCCGAGTCGCCATCATGATCACGCCGTCTTTGACCACGATCCGCGCATCGCCAATTGTTTGCACGTCATGATTGCGATGCTTGTTCACTCGCACCGTCTCGCCGTCGCGAGCGGCTCTCTCGACCAGCAGGTCCAGCAGGTGCTCGGCATCCTTGATGTTTTCGCCGCAATCCAAGAAGAACGCGAATTGAGGCTCGTTTCCCTCGCCCGGATCGATCAACGCCGCACAGAACTCGCCTTGCGGGATCTGCCGCAGTTCATCCAGAGAGAGCCCGATCTCCTTCTCCACCTCACCAAACGCCTGAGTGGCCGAGCCGTACAAGTGTTTCAGAAACGGGGCAATCTCGGGGTCCTTGGCCATCCGTCCCGTCGCCGTGTCGCTCATCATTCGCGAAAACTCGCTGATGTTGCGAATGCGCAACATGGCCAGCGTGCTTTCGGGCAGCAAGGCGGGCACGATCGGGGGATCCGCCGCGTTGGCAACGGGCAGGCAGGTCGCCCAGGAGAGGAAGAGGGCCAACACCGGCAAGCCGGCGCCACGCAGGGAGAGAGAGCTCATGCCTCAATAGCCTTGAATGAGGGGCTTCAACGACACAGAGGCAGGACACCCTGCCTCGATTTGCATCGCGAACATTGTTCCGACGTTCCTATTCCAATACCCCCGGGGCGACGCCCCGGTTTCGACGATCCTGCCGAGGGGCCAACGCGGCAACCGTGACTCACGGGGCCGGCCACGATGGACCATTTGGACCCGGAAGCCATTGCCGAGAGTTCTCATCGCTCGGACTGCTGGACATGGCCACGCAACTCGATCGAGTCCCAATCCGTCGTGTCATCGAAACTTCCCATCCCCACCCGACCGTGCAGGAAACGCTTGTTGTTCGCGGTCATCACGGGGGACTCCAGATCGTCAAAAAACACTTCGATCGCCCCGCTTGTAACGTCACGAGTCACACGCAGCGTGTGCCACTGGTCGTCCCAGGGAGTGCCCGGAGTCGTTTTGGTCGAGATTTTGATCCGGGCCGCGTTGTCCACAATGAAGATCTGATTCGCGTGGTCGTCCGTTTTCTTGCCAAAGTGGACGTAGTAGAAATGGGCGGGGTCCTGGTAGCCAAACACCAGGCACGCATCGCGGTGCCCGTAATCTTTGTGGGTCGACAAGACCTTGGCCGTCAGCTGAAAGTCCGTCACGTCTCCCCCCTTCCGGACGGCAATATTGACCGGGCTTCGATGAGGCGGCTTGTATTTGCCTTGCTTCTCGAAGTGGCTAAACACCGTGCGACCACCTTTCTCGACCACTTTCCAGTGATCGGGGTCCATCGGCGACCACTGTTCCGCCCCCTTGTCGAACAGGTCGTGAAAAACGATCGGAAGCTCCGCGCGAGCACTCGTGGCGCAGAGCATCAACAACATGAAGGCAATTGGCAAACGGGGCATCTCTTGCCCTCCGGAGGTGTAGGAATGCGGGAATTCGGGGCATTCTAGTCCGCCGCCAGCCGGGACGCTATGCGCAGCACTGGGCTGGTGGTGCCCGTGTGACAGGCTGCCAGCCTGTGATGGTTGTGCTTGAGCGCAGGTTGCAGGCTGGCAGCCTGCAACACGACTATTTCGCCCGTAGCATGGGCGCCCTCGCCCGTGCAGCACTGCGCAACCCCAAAGCGGTTCCCACTAAAGGCCACGAAGACACGGGCGAGGGCGCCCATGCTACGCAAAGTGCAGCTCGCACGGAGTCGCCCGAGCTACGAACACTCCGGCTCAGTGCTGCGCATAGCGTCCCGGCTGGCGGCGGACTAGAATGCCCCGAATTCCCGCATTCCTACACCTCCGGAGGGCAAGAGATGCCCCGTTTGCCAATTGCCTTCATGT